>SLBD01000163.1 GCA_007126515.1 Kiritimatiellia bacterium | reverse complement strand
TCTCCCACCCGGGAGCGGTGCCCAGAGCGCATGTGAAATAGAGGACATCATCCAGCTCTTGAGGCAACTCGGCATGCATACAGGCGGCATGAATCGCCTCATAGGGCATGTTCTCAAATCCCGGTTCTTCAGGCAGATTAATCCCCCACTCGGCCAAGCATTCGGCAAACTTCCGCAAGACATCACACAGCAGCTCTGGCCGGAGGCGTCTGAGGGCTTTAATGGTTCCAAAACAGCGGTTTTTCGACGACATGGGACCTCCGGGAAAAGATGTGAAATGGGTGTGGCCATGACATCAGTCCTGACCGCTGAGAGTTAATTATAGACAGCGTGAAACAGTGGTCAACGCTTCGCGAAAACTTTTTCGAATAATTGTTGCATACACCTATATTGCAATGCATTACACAAGAATTTCCCTAAACAACCAGCGATCAAAAGGTTACATCGGAAGGCATTGATTTTAGGGGGAATTCGTCACTCATATTTACTCGGCAACAATACCGCAGATGGAGCGTATTCGGTCTTTCAACGACATTGGACCTCCCAGAAAATATAATTGAAGCAATCTCGCGACGAGAAATTGAGGCAAGGACGGAACGCAGTACAGGAGGATAGCAATGATGATTAAATTGCTGAATCAAACGATGACGGCATGAGTCTATTTGCAGTGGAATGAGCATGCACTTTTGTAAGCGTCCACAATCAGGGGGCAACCATTAACGAAAAAGGCTCGATTCAAGAGAATCGAGCCTGCTCATGTAGCACTCAGCTGAGAACGTAGAAATCAATTATTTTACTGATCCCGTTTTGATCCCGCTCCCTCTGTTTCGGGGTGTTTCATTATGCAAATTCCTTAATAAAAAAGGTGGTTTTTTAAGGTGACGTAGACTCAAAATCTGCCGAGGGCAACCTCGTGTGGGTTCGACTCCCACCTCCGGCACCAGAAGATATAAAGTATTCGCACCAAAAAGCAGTCCGGCCACATGATGGCCAGACTGCTTTTCTTGTGCTATTGCCTGTCCGCCCCTATTCTGGCAATTGCACCCGCACTCGGTAAAGCTTGAAGAAATCCGCATCCAATGTGTTCGTGATCGTCAGCCATGGCATCTCCGGCACGATGTGGGTCATTCCCTCGACCGGAACCCACGTGTCACCCGGGAAGTCAACGTTGAACTCCAGATCATAGATTCGGTTGGTCGACACCGGCCAGGTCACAACGTGCCCAACCACCGAGCATACCGTCTGAGTAGTTATTTCAAAGGGAGGCACTTCATTTGTCCAGATATGTTCAAAACAAGGCTCGCCAAACAACGGATCGAATTCGGTCAAACGGAGGAAGGAATCCGGATTCATTGGATCGGTATCCATGATCCATTCATCTCCGGTCGGAATGCCATCTTCATCATGATCGATGAGCACGGCTGCTTCGAAGTCCTCTGTGATGCCGTGTTCCGCCAGCCACCAAAGCGGAGTCGGCCGATTCTCGGTCATGATCGCCTCAAACAACGCCGTCACCGACTTAGGCGCATCCATCAACAGATCCAGCGGATTCTCCTGCATCTCGCCCGCCGTCACGTCGCCCGTCCAATTCATGAAGTCAAAATAGAGGTCGGCTGATGCCGTGATCTGGGCGACCTCGCCCGCTGGCTGCCAGCCCGACTCCACATCCACTGTCCCATGTTCACCGGCTGCTGTCTCCAACCAATAATTGGTCGACCACAGCCACGTCAGCGTTCCGTCACCACTAACTGTGACGACGGCCTGTGTACCAACACCCTCGACAGGATCCAGATTCTCCGTTGCGATCCAGCCGGTGACTACATATTGAGTCAATTCATCGATAACCGGAGTCTCAACCGAGCTCGAAAACTCTTCGCCATCTCCGACCTGATGGTCGCCGACCGCTGGAATTACCGCCCCGTGCGCGGATACGATCGTGATGGTGAATAATGCCGTCCATTGGGCCGTGTAGGTGGCATCTTCGGTCGCCGCCGCGATCTCCGGGCTCCAGCCCGCGAACGTGTACCCTTCCCGCGTCACTTCTGGAGGCGTTGGCACCGTGCCGTGCTCGACGGACTGCACTTCACCGCCTTCGCCCCCGTTGTCATCAAAGGTAATCTGGAACGTGGTAATCTCACCGGTCTGATAGGCGAAGGCATCCTCCTTCACCGAACGCCCCCGCGAGAGCGAAAAGACCTCCACATCGCCCATTATCTCGACAGCGGATGCCTCCGCCGTAACCACCACTTGTGTGGCCGACTGGCTGACGATGGTGGCTTGCACCCCGGCCAGCAGCACATTGGTGATGTCGGTGCCGCTGCCCAAGCCCCGGCCCGAAATCGTGACTGGGTAGCCGCCAGCAAGCGCACTCGATGCTGGTTCGACGCCGTGATAGGGTTCATCCCATTCCAGCGGGCCACGCACCAAGTGTGAGCCACGCTACCATCCTCGTGGAGCCCATGCCAGAATCGGCCACCCACATATATGTCGTTATGATTGGTATTGATGGTGATCGCCCTTACCTCGCCGCCCAGCCCAGCCCCCACCGGGTACCAGTTGGTCCCATCCCAACGGGCGAACCCGTTGGCCGCCGGACCGCCTGCTGTCCGGAATCCGATGTTTGTAAAGTCACCCACTGCATAAATATAGCCATCGTTGCACTGCGTCATCTGATACACATTATCCCAGCCAAACCCGCTACCCGTGGTGCCCTCGCCGAGGTTCGTCCAGACCGTCCCGTTCCACATCGCGACCCGGTTCGCCTCCACCTCGGTTCCGTCCGCGTTGAGTGCATGGGTAAAGTTACCGCCCACATAGAGGTTGCCATCCTGTCCGAACATCATGGTGTAGACTCGCCTCGCCGCCCCCGTAATCCCCCACCCCACAGGATGCCACGTGCTGGCAGCCTCATCCCACCGCGCCATGCCATGCATGTGTTCCGAGGTCTCCAGAGGGTAATGATTGGTGAACCAGCCGCCCACGTACAACTCGCCCTCCGGCATCAAAGGATTGATGCCCGGCGAGACCGCCAGACAGTGAACTTCCATGCGGAAATCCCCAGCAGGATCCATCCGCCCCCATTCCGAGCCGTTCCAGCGCGCGACATTGCCAAGCTGGTTGGGTGTACCCCCTGTTGAACTGATGTTCGTGAAGTTGCCGACGGCGATGATATTATTCGTCGCTATCCAGTGCAATGCATTCACGTTGCCGACGGACCAAGGGCCAAACGTCACGCCCTCCCCGAGGCTCTCCCAGTCCTGAATATCTTCGTTCCACGCCGCCACGTTGCGCGACGTAGCGCTGCCGATATCCGGGAAAAATCCGTGGGCATAGACCTTGCCGTCGAGTGCGGGAACGAACCCATTCACGTAATGCGTGGTCCCGATGCCTGTTCCCATGCGGTTCCATTCCTCACCGTCCCAAAACGCCACGCCGTCCATGTTTACCCCGCCCGCGTTGGTGAACGTGCCGCCCGCGAACATGACATTCCGCTCGTGGTCCAATGCAGCGCCCGCACGCGGGTAACCCCGCCCGCCATCCCGATGGCCTCATCCGATTCCGGCACGAAATCCTGGCCCACGGTCCGCCAGCGCCCCGCCTGACTGCCGATTGTCCCTCGGGGATAGTAGGTGTAGACTTGATTCGTTATCAGGGCGGACATCCCTGTCGCCTGGATGCGCAGATTCGTCGTAATGCCCGCCAAACGGGCGGGCGGCGCAACGAAACTCACCCAATTTGTGCCCTGCCCGATGATTTCCGGCGAATCCACCCATGCGGCGGTAAGACGCCCGCCGATGGACACGTTGTGGATGTTCGCGCCGGTACCGATGGCCGGCACGGCATTGGTGACTACCACAATGTTCCCGCCCTCGAACGGCCCGGCATTCGGAAGTACTTCGATGTGATTCTGTCCCCACGCGCCCGTCGCCCACACCATTGCCAGAACCGCAAGCCGCACACACATGTTTTTCATCATTCACTCCATGTTTCACCAAACGTCACACACAGATAGCGTGGTGCCACCTTGCTTCTATTGTGAGCTTCCCTAAGAGCCGGTCAACCAGTATGCGACGAATCAACCGAGAAACGGCGTGAATCGGCCAAAAGGGGTTGTGAGTTACAGGTTGAAGGTTGCAGTTCCGAACGGATTTTGTCGCTACGGTGGGCGGTGTTCTGCGCCGCCCTTTCTGTGGCCAATCGGCTTCGTCTTCATTCTCAGGACGGGCCAGAGGACCGTCCTACGGTTGTACCACCATGCGCTGGCAAGGGCGAGCGTCCACACAAGCAGGGCAGACGCATCTAAATTCGTATCTTTGTCTGGTACTGGCACCGATGTTTGCTCGGCGATTTTTGGGTTTGTTTGGAGGGCAAAGGGTGAAACAAGCTTCCAGCCTGTCTTTCGGGTTCGGATATTTTGCAAGGACAGGAATGTCCTCGCTCCGGCTCGTGGGGACATGGGCATTCTTGCCCATGTAAACAAGGTTTCAGGCTTTTTCACGGGGCCGATTTATAGGAAAAGAACAGGCAAGACTTGTCCGCCGTAGCGCTTTGGCGGAGGAGGATGCCTGTTCCACCCTAATAAAGCCAGATTAAGACAAATATCAGGAAATTTAGATGCGTCCGCCCTGTCCACGCGAGCCGCGGATCACGAACCAGACAGTGTCCTTCATGCCTCCCAGAGTAGCCGTCACTCCTGCTGAGATGCCAACCAAACTTCGATGGCGGTGGCAAAATCGGTAAAATCATCGGCATGTGACCGAGCTATGGAAAGGATCTGTTCGGGTTCAATCTTTTCGTAGTAATGTACAAGCTTATTGCGGAACTGCGCCATCAGGCGATATTTTCCAGCCGATTCGGGAACCAGAACACCTTGCTCAGCCAACACGTTAAATGCATCAGCATAGGAGTCCGGCTCCCGCCATTGCTGATCAGAAATCAAGTGATGACATATATCCGTGCAGCATTCGATCGCCACATGCAACGTGCGCTCTGCGTAACGTTGCGTACGTATATCCACACGAAAAGCGTCCAATTTCACATGCTCAAATTCGCGCAAATCTTTACGGTATCCCCTCAGATTCAAAAGCAAACGGGTAATCAATGGCGTATCAATCATGCGCGAACCTCTGAAAGTCTTCGCTGCTGAAAAAAGACGGCATCCACATAATCACGGAATGCGCTTACCTCATACAATCGACGCACCATGGGTGAGACTTCCATCAAACGGATGCCTCCTCGTATCACCTCGTGCTGAAGAATCGGCGATGCTTGGTTGAGCACGACGACATCAACCATTTTACCCAGCTCCCGTGACAAGTAATCACCCAACTTAAGATCCGTCATGGCATCCGCACCATCCTGCAGCAATACCGCTACGTCCACATCGCTGTCATCCCGTGCGCACCCCTGCGAATACGATCCGAACAGGTAGGCGATACGGATGCAGCCGTGCCTGCGTTGAAACTCCTCAACGAGTGGAACAAGCAACTCTGCCAACGTGATCATGAACAGTAGTAAAAGGCCACCGATGTGGAAGGTCAAGCGATGAATTGCTTCAATGAGCAGAGCACTGGAACGAAAAAGCTGTGAGGGGCGGAGATCCGCGATGCCGCGACTGCGGATAACGCTGGGAGGGCGAGCGTCCACGCGAGCCGGGGAACACGAACCAAACAGTGTCCTTCATGCCTCCCTGCTCGACAGAGTCTCGCCCTCCCCGATTGCACACCCACGGCGCAGGCTATTCGATCCGATTCACATCCGAGCCGTTTCCATTGAATGGAAAATCGCCTCAAAAATTTTCCATTGAGTGGAAAACCGGTCAAAAAAGTTTCCATTGAGTGGAAACGGGCCGAACCACTATCCATCACTGACTATTGGCGGTCTGCGACCAGTCCCGTAGGCGCTCGGCACCAGTCCGGCCAACTTCGACCGAAAGCATCTTGTCGCCGACATGCAGAACAGCTCTGCGGTCGGCAAATTCCAACGAACGGATCTTTTCGACATTCACAATCAATCCCCGCGTCACTTGCAGAAAAGTCGGTGCTGGCAACCGGCGGATCCACTCCCGGATTGACTGTCTACAGATCACGTTTTCATGACTGGCGAGGCTGACTTCAGAATATTTTTCCTTCGCCTCGATCAATAAAATGTCCTGCACAGCGGCAAAGACCCCCGAGCCGCCAATCTCAAGCAAGGCATGATCATCTATCTTCAAAGGATGCGTTTGCCGATCGGAAAAACTCCCGAGCCGCCCCACAGCGGCCGTCAGCCGTTTCAGAGAAACGGGCTTCAGTAGATAGTCAACCGCATTAACCTCAAATGCCCGAATGGCATATTCATCATGCGCTGTCACAAAGATGACGGCGGGCGGCTCTTTCAGCCGTCGCAACACCTCGAAGCCACCCCCGCCCGGCATTTGAATATCTAAAAACAGCAGGTCTGGGCGCAGTTGTTCAATCATCTCAACGGCCTGCCGGACCCGATGGACTTCTCCTAAGACCTCGAGTTCCGGCACCGTCTCAATCACTGCCCGCAGCGATTCGCAGGCCAAGGGTTCATCATCCACGATCAAGCATCGAATCCCACTCATCCGCGCTTCTCCTCCAACGGAATCATCAACTCCGCCACCACCCAGCCGTCTGCTTCACGGATGTCAAAGAAAGCGGTGTCTCCGTACACATGGCTCAGTCGGTTTCTGACATTTCGCAGCCCGACGCCGACACGTTTTTGAGGAACGTCCGCATTCAGGCTGCCGGTATTCTCTACCCGGATAACAAGAAATGGGCCGTCCACCTGCGCGATAAAGCGTACCTCCAGTGTCTCCGCTTCGGATAGGCCGTGTTTAATTACATTTTCCGCCAGCGGCTGCAGCAGCATGTCAGGAACTTTGATGTCCATCACCTCATCGTGAACCTGATGATGGATATGCAGCGCATTGGCGTAGCGGACTTGCTCGATATCAAAGTAGGCTTTTACGGATTTCCATTCTTTACCAAACGGGGTCATCCCGTCGGCTGGAGGCTGCAACCTCAAGCGCAAATAGAGAGACAGCTTGCGGACCAGCGCAGCGATCCGGTCTGGCGCTTTGCGAGACAGCGCATCAATGGATGTGAGCGTGTTGAAGAGAAAATGCGGGTTGAGCTGATAGCGCAAGGCGTCCAGTTGAGCTCGCGTCGCCAAGTCCTCGGCCCGCCTCGCCCGCTCCGCTTCCGCGCGGATGGATTGTTGCTGCGACGTGACGATAGCAAAAAACACGAGAAAGATCAGCAGCATGAGAAAGCGCTGCATGTCAACTACAGCCAGCGGTAACGGGAACCAGGCATAAAACCGCGCAAAGAGAAGAAGGACAACCAAAAGGACAGTCAACCATACAGTGGCCATCAACCAATGCTGCCATGCCCGCCCCACCCAAGCGGAGCGAAGGGCGATCAGCAAGCCGGTTGGATAACAGATGCAAATCAGGACTAGGAGGATGTCGACACCCATTCGAAAGGGCGCAACCAGCAGGACCATGCCGCCAGCCAGAAGCAGCCATGTCACGACTTCAGAGAGCGCAGTCAAGCGTCCTGCGGGCAGCGACTTGCAGCAATAGTCCCGTGTGACCGCGAGGAAGCAGGCATTTCCAAAGATCGCCACGGCCAGCAGGAGGTTTCGATTGACCCACATGGGGAACGGAGCACCGGCCCACTCAAGATAACCATGGAATATCGCATAGTAGGCGACAAAAAAGCCAACCACTCCCGCCAACTGGAGGAACTGCCTGCTGCTTTGGATCCAGGCGTTCAAGAGGGATAGCAGCGCGATCGCCTTTTTCTAACTAGAATTGAGGTACAAGTGGTAGGGCGAACCGTCTCGGTGAGCCGGGCTCTGGGATAGACTCTAGTCAGCAAGTAGAGGCGCAATCTGATGCCAAACGGTTTCTGCGATAACCCGATGTCCAGCTTCATTCGGATGAATGCCGTCGGCCAGATTCAGCGCCGGATTGCCTCCCACCCCTTCCAGCAAGAATGGGATCAAATTGGCATCGAACGTGTTCGCCACATCACGAAAGACCTGCTCAAAGGCCCGCGTGTAGGTCTCACCATAATTCGTTGGCATACGCATGCCTGCGATGACAAGACGGGCCTCAGGGTGCCGAGACCGTGTCGCTTCCAGAATTGTCGTCAAGTTGTCGCGCAATTGATGTATGGGCAAGCCCCTAAGAGCGTCATTGGCACCCAACGCCAGCACAAAGACATCCACAGGTTGACGCAATAACCAATCAATCCGATTTCTGCCATCTGCTGACGTATCGCCACTCACTCCCGCGTTGACCACACGGTGACTGCCACCCACTACGTCGATTTTAGACTGAATCAGAGCAGGGTATGCATCTGCTGGATCAAGTTGATATCCAGCCGTTAGACTATCCCCCACAAACAACACAACCGGTCGGTCATCCGCCTCTCCTCGCCGCGGCTCGGCTCCCACCTCTGATGCAGACGATGACGGCGCTTCCCGACAGCCCGCGACCAAGAGGAACATCAAACCAATTGAACCAACCATCTTATAAATTGTCTTCATCCTCATAAACAAACTCATTTCAGCCATGGATCATGCTACAACACGTTAGTTTGTGGCGCAACGAGCGACATGTACAGTAGGAGAATATGCTATATGTTGATGCTAGCGAACGTAGAGAAGACATATCAATCTGGGTCCAGAACACTTTCTGTATTGTCGGAAATCACGCTGGAACTTCCACCGCGCTCGACCTCGGCCGTGATCGGCCCTTCCGGCAGCGGCAAGACGACCTTACTGGGCCTCTGTGCTGGACTCGATCGCCCCACTAAAGGACGCATCAACTGTTGCGATGTCGACTTGGGTTCTCAGACAGATGAGCAGTTGGCAGCACTGCGCCGACAGCACGTTGGATTTATCTTTCAATCCTTTCGACTTATCCCCTCTCTTACCGCCCTTGAAAATGTCATGATTCCGGCTGAACTACAAGGAAGCACTGACGCCAAAAAACGAGCTCATGAGTTACTCCATGAAGTTGGCTTGGCAGAACGTCACTCTCACTATCCCAGTCAGCTATCGGGCGGCGAGCAACAGCGCGTCGCCGTGGCGCGGGCCTTCATTCACCATCCCAAAATTATCTTTGCGGATGAACCCACTGGCAATCTTGACGATGAGACTGGACAGCGGGTCCTTGATCTTTTGTTCGAGCTGAATCGCACTCAGGGAACAACATTGGTTGTTGTCACACATGACCATGCCCTAACGGACCGGGTCGACACCATCGTCCGGCTGCGCGGCGGCCGCATTCAAACAGCCTAAACAGCCTCGCGTCATGTCCCCCACTCCTACTTCTGCATTCGCTTCAAAACCAGGTAGCCACTGGCTCATGTGGGTTATGCGCATGGCATGGCGGGATACGCGGGGTAGCCGCGCCCACTTGGTCATGAGTATGGTTGCGATGGCCATCGGCCTGGCTGCACTGGTGGCAATTCAATCGTTTGGTCGTAGACTGGATGCCACCATTCAAGAACAAACAAAGATTCTGCTTGGGGCCGATTTGTCGATCCGATCTCTACAACCCTTGTCGCAGGAGTCAGAGGAATTTCTGCTTGAGATCCCCGGGGACCACGTTCGCGAAACGCGCTTCTTGTCTATGGTCACAGCCAAATCGTCTGGCGAGACGCAATTGAGTCAAATTCGAGCGCTCACGGGGCCTTTCCCTTTCTACGGTGAACTCCGAGCACAACCTGCCGACTCAGCGACTACCTTCCTGGACAATCCCGATCTGGCTCTGGCGGAGGAATCGCTCTTGTTACAGCTTGAAATTGAAGTCGGTGACGAGCTACGAGTGGGTGATCGCGTGTTTACGATTGCCGGCGCCTTGCTCGATATTTCAGGCGAACTCCCAGTCGCGGCGGGATTCATTGGACCTCGAGTTTTCATTTCTGCATCGGCATTGCAGGGTACAGGATTGCTCGGTGATGAAAGTTTGGCCCGCTACCTTGTGCATGTTCGATTGCCAGCGGAGGAATCCGCAACGAATCTATTAGAAAAGCATCGCCGCCGATTAGCCGATCTTCGTTTGGAAATGGAAACCGCCGAGCAACGACAAGCCGCGCTCGGTAGGCTGTTGGACCAAGTTTATCTTTATTTGACCATCGGAGCTCTGACAGCGGTCCTCTTGGGCGGTATCGGCTGTGCCGGCTCGATTCAATTGTATGCCCGCCGTAAACGGACGATTGCCGCCACGCTACGCTGCTTAGGCGCTCCGGTGGCACCCACCTTTGCCATCTATTTGACTCAGGCAGCTGGAGCTTCGTTAATCGGAGGCATTACGGGAGCGCTGGTTGGAACTGTCTTGCAAGAGTTGATTCCTCAGATTCTAGCTGATTTTCTACCATTCGAAATCGCTGCCGTGGGCTCTGCGAGCGCCATTTTGCTCAGTATCTTAATGGGCATGGCCGTTTCGTTTGCCTTTACAGCTTGGCCTTTGATCGGATTACGTCAAGTAGCACCGCTCGAAGCCGTCCGGTCGGATGGCTCCGTCTCGTTGAAGCGCGATCCGTGGCAATGGGCACTAGGGGTGGTTTTGTGGGGGCTGCTACTGCTGTTCTGCATCGTCCAGGCCAACACCTGGCAGCAAGGCATCATTCTTGTTGTCACTCTGACCATTATCTTTACCGTGCTGGCGTTGAGCGCGAAGCTGGTCATGCGAGGGGCTCGGCTCTTGGTCAGTCGCGTCGGATCCTTTACCTGGAGACAGGGAATCGCGAACATTCATCGGCCATTCAATCAAACCACATTGCTTCTCTTGTCACTGGGACTGGGCGCATTTCTGCTCTCCACCTTATCTCTGACTCAAACCAATTTGTTACGGCAATTCAGAGGCGATCCGGGCGCAGGACAGCCCAATATGATTCTCTTCAACATTCAACCCAATCAGCGCGAGGGGGTGCTGGAACTGATTCAGGCCGAGGGCGTGACGATCGACGAAGTCACCCCGATTGTCACCAAACGGCTTGAATCAGTGAACGGGATCAGTATTGCGGAACTGCGGGATGATCCCGAGCGTGATATTCCACACTGGGTGCTGTTTCGAGAATATCGCTCCACGTTTCGTGATCAATTACTGCCTCGGGATGAACTTATTGCGGGACGGTGGGAGCCCTATGACGGCAGTGGCCCGATCCCGGTCTCGATCGCTTTGGAGCTGGCTGACTACTTAGAGGTTGGCATCAATGATCGCCTGCGATTCAATTTACAAGGCGTACAATTGGACACCGTAATACGCAGTATTCGCCGCGTTGATTGGCGGGAAATGCGCACCAACTTCTTTGTCATTTTCCCCTCGGGTGTATTGGAGGAAGCACCGCACAACTTTGCTGTTGTTGCAATGGTGCCCTCGGCAGAGGTTGGGGCGCGCCTGCAACGCGCCATTGTGCGCCCATTTCCGAATGTGTCCGCCATTGACCTTCGCCTGCTACTCTCCTCCATCAATCGCATCGTTGACCAAGCGGCCTACGTGATTCGCTTCATGGCCCTCTTTAGCGTACTAACGGGGCTCACGGTACTGGGCGCCACTGTGGTTGCGACAAGGTATGACCGGGCGGAGGAAACTCGATTGCTGCGCACACTCGGGGCGTCACGCGGTCAATTGCGTCGCATTATGGCAGCCGAATATATTGTCCTGGGAGGTGTCGCCTCGATGAGTGGCGTCGGACTCGCTGTCCTGGCAAGTTGGGGCGCCTCTCGTTGGCTTTTCAATATGCCTTTTCAGGTGCCCTGGCGAATCGTGGCTCTTCTACCTGCCAGCATCACCCTTCTAACTTTGATGATTGGTTACGTATTGACCCAATGGACCGGTCGCCTGCCGACAGCCCGCTAAGAGGCAGTCAATGCCACCAAGAAGAGCGTGCTTAAACCGAGATAGACGGTCACCCCCGTCACATCGGTGATCGTGGTCAGCAGCGGTCCTGTCAACATGGCTGGGTCCTTGCCAAGTCGCTTAATCAGAAACGGCAGACAGCCCCCCACCACGCCTGCCACAACCACATTGATGCCCAGTGCAGCTCCCGCGACCAACCCCAACAACCAATTCCCTCGCAGCGCCAAAGCAATAAAGCCAAACAAAGCGCCGAGGACAACCCCATTAACAATCCCCACCACAAATTCCTTGCGCACAGCCTTGCCAACGTCACGGATTTGCGCCTCTCCCAAAGCAATGCTACGAATCGCCACTGACAGGGACTGAATACCAACATTCCCCCCCATATCCGTAATCATCGGCAGGAACGCTGCCAAGATTGCAACTTGAGCAATTGTATCCTCGAACCCGGTAATCACCGCCACAGCCAGCAGATTGAGGAAGACATTACCAGCCATCCATGGCAGTCGTCGCCGAATGGCACCACGAGGCCGGGTAAAAAACGATTCATCCCCGATATCACCCATCATGCCACTAAATTGATCGGCGACATCAATGGCCAAAATATCCGCAGCATCATCCAGGGTCAGGATCCCGGACAACATTCCTTTCCCATCGATTACCGGCAACATCGCAAAGCGCCGGTTACGCAACATTTTAGCCGCATCCACTGCAATATCTGTAGTCTTAACGACAATCAGATCGGACTTCATGACATTCGCCACCGTTTCCGTGCGCGAAGCTCGAATCAAATCGCGCACCGAGGCCACGCCGCATAAGGCATCCTGTTCGTTCAAAACATATACATACGTACTCTTCTCTACTTCTGGCGGAGCGGAAGCAATCGTATCCAGGGCATCGGCCACTGTTGCATCCGGAGAAATCACCAGGAAGTCGGTTGTCATTACCGCACCAACCGTTTCGGGTGAATAGTCTACAGCCGCTTCCCATTCCTCTCGCTTGGCAGGATCTGCCTGGGCAAATAGTGGTTGTCGCTGTTCGTCGGTAATCGACCTAAAAAACTGCCCCGCGTGATCAGGGGGGATATGCGACAACAGATGAATACCGTCCTCTGGCGAGCTCATCTCCAAAACAGCCATCAGCTTGCTAGCGGGCAAATAGCCCGCGATCCGTCCAGCCTTCATCGGCTCAATTGATTTCAAGATACCTGCAATCGCTTCGGGAGGAGCCGATGTCAATTCTCTTGCGGCGCGTCGAGAGGACAACTTCATGGTGTTCGCGCTAGCGGCCTGCAGGTCACCAGTCTGCACAGCTTCCCCAAGCTGCTTTGCGAACTCATTTATCGCTTGAATATTCAGGAGCATGACACTTTCCCTCTGTTTCGAATAGGTTCGCCCGGGCAATACTTGTTTTCCACCCAATGGAAGAATTCTGACGGATACTTCCATTCAATGGAAACTTTTTGCCCATTATTTCCACTCAATGGAAGAATTTTTTGTCGATTTTCCACTCAATGGAAAATGAAGTGGAGCGGGCGGCGGGAATCGAACCCGCGTAGCCAGCTTGGAAGGCTGACCACGAACCTCGCTTTTTGCCAAATATATAAGGAATTTTAATAATTTTTCCCGTTGTGTGTGTAATTGTGTGTGTTTTTTCGCTTGCTGTGTGTCCCTCTTGTGGCATGCTTTATCACAACATTTCAAAGTGAGAGGCGGGCGGTCATG
>SLBD01000176.1 GCA_007126515.1 Kiritimatiellia bacterium | reverse complement strand
TCCGGCATAGGTTAAGCTCCATTCATGCGTGGCAGCATAATCGGGTCCCAGCTCCGATGCAAGTTTGCTCTCGAAGCCACAACCTTAAGCCCGCGCATACTTGTCTGCTTTCGTACCCCTTAGGGAAGAATGACGAAATACCCACATACTCAAGCACGAAAGAAATCTGAATTACGCAGCTCGAACTCCCTTTCGTCAGGCAAGGCAGTCGATAGCTTATAAGCTATAAAGCCGAGCGGTTGGTTTCGTGTAATAGCTTATAGGCTATAATGGCGGGCAGACATCGTGGGGTCACATTAAAACAACTCAAATCCAAGAATTTTTGTCATCAACAGGAAATGCCGATCATATGTCAAAACAGGGATGCTGTTCTGCTTCGCGTTCTGGGCAATAATCAGGTCCGGAATCCCAACCTTGTTCACCCCCTTCTGAATGCAGGCGCACTGTGCCTGCTCAATTCCGGGCCAGTCGATGAGTAGAGGCAGTTTTGGGATTTCCCTGAGCAGGCCGACCAATTTGGACTGCTTGCGCACAATGAGTGGCGGCAGGAGTTCCGCCAGGATGAGCTCATTGATACAGATCATCCCCTCGTCTATCAACCAATCAACTCGATCATCGCTGCCATTTCCGCGCAGGTACTGGATCCATACAGAGCTATCGACAAGAACGCTCATGCGCGCTTTCGTACTGAGTCCAGATCAATATCCATATCCACCTTCCCCTTGAAAGCTTTGAGTTGCTGAAGCCGGCTCTTCCTTACAAGGTCTTCAAGTGCTGCTATAATCGTGGCCGTTTTGGATTTCTGGTGAGATACCCTCATGGCCTTTATCAGCAAGTCTTCTGGCAGATCAAGTGTAGTTCTCATCGCGTCCCTTTTATGCATAATAGCTTCTTTTTATGCATATAGTATGTTTCCTCATCGCTGGTGTCAACCGCTGCCGCCGGTCTAACAAGCTGGGTCAATCAGTTCTCCGGAAGGAATTTTTAATGAATGAATTGGACCCAATGTGGAGGGCGGAGCTCTGCGACGCCGCGATTGTGAATGGGCAAATGGAAAGTTCTGTGTAGCCTCTGGGCTTGCAGAGCTCGCCCCTACAACTTGTTGGGATCTGAGTGCAACACGTTTGTTCCGCAGAAGGACAGCACCCCCCATGTCTCATTAATCGTTTGAATGCGAAGGGGGGATGCAGTATCTATAGAGGCGTGTTAGTCAAGTAGTTCAGGAATCTATGATCGCTCAATCAACGAAGTTATCTAGCCTGTTGGAGAAGGCAGGGCTTTTTACTGCAGACCAAATTGTGGATCTACTCGATCGTCAGCAGCAAAGTGGCCGATCCATTACGGATGTGGTGGTGGAGCAGGGCTATGCCCGCGAAGACCAGTTTTTGGAAGCGCTGGCACAGGCCATGAATGTACCCTTTGTGCGTCTGGCTGACGCCGCGATTGAATCTGAGGTCCTTGAGCGGCTCTCTACGAAAGCTGTTTTTCAATACAATGTCATCCCTGTGGAAGCGCAAAATGGAACATTGCGCGTGGCGACTCGCGATCCGTTTCATCCAGGTCTGATAGATGCCCTGCGGCTGGCATCGGGATCGCGTGTGCGCCTGGCCCTGAGCCCTTCTGCGGATATTGCCAAAGCGGCTACAAAATTCTATGGCGTGGGTGCGGACACGCTGGAACGAATGATTCAAGATGATCGCATTGAGCTGACGCCTGAAGACGATCTGAAGAAAGACCTCAGCGATGTCGATCAAGAGGCATCGGTGGTCAAGTTCGTCAACCAGATCATCTGGGAAGCCTATCAGGATCGCGCCACGGACATTCACTTGGAACCAATGGAAAACACCTTGCGGATTCGGTACCGAATCGATGGCGTGCTCCATCAGACACCGGTCCCGGCCTATTTGAAGCGATTTCAAGCGTCGATTATTTCGCGGATCAAGGTGATGTCGAATATGGACATTGCCGAGAAGCGGTTGCCGCAAGACGGCCGCATTAGCTTGAAGATTCGCGGTGAGGACATTGATGTGCGTGTTTCTACGATGCCCACGGTCTACGGCGAAAGCGTCAGCTTGCGCTTGCTGATGCGGCACAGTGGCTTGACGGGACTGGACAAACTGGGGCTGGATCCGAACGACGAAAAGGTGCTCAAGAAGCTGATCACGAAACCTCACGGAATCTTACTCGTGACGGGGCCAACGGGGTCGGGTAAATCGACTTCGCTCTATGCCTGGCTGCATACGATTAATTCTATCGACAAGCGCATCATTACAATTGAGGAACCGATCGAATATGAAATGGCCGGGATCAATCAGATCCAAGTCCGTTCTGAAATCGGACTCAGCTTTGCGACAGGCTTGCGCCATATTCTGCGTCAGGATCCAGATGTGATCATGGTGGGGGAAATCCGTGACCGAGAAACGGCGGAAATCGCCATTCGCGCTGCCCTCACAGGTCACTTGGTGTTCAGTACGCTACACACCAACGATGCCGCTGGTGCTGTGACCCGATTGGTGGATATGGGAATTGAACCTTTCTTGGTGGCATCCTCGGTCGAAGGGCTGATTGCCCAGCGTCTGGTGCGGCGGTTGTGCAAGAATTGTCGTCGTGAGATTCACCCGGACGAAGAATTCTTGCGGAGTGTTAGTTTCCCGATGGATCGGCTCAATGAAGGTGCGATCTATGAAGCTGTGGGCTGCGATGAATGTCGGGGAACGGGATTTGTGGGTCGGACAGGGATTTATGAAATCATTACTGTGAGCGACCGTATTCGGCCGTTGGTCGTTGCTCGGGCCAGCGCTACGGACATCCGCAACGTGGCAATGCAACAGGGTTTGAAGCCCCTCCGCCACGATGGGTGGTCCAAAGTGTTAAATGGCATTACAACTGTTGAAGAGGTCTTGCGCGTCTCCGAGGACAACGAGGACTTGGCGGAGACGTAGAACATGGCCCTGTATGCTTACACAGCCAAGTCGCGTTCCGGCGACAGAATGACTGGGAACGTCGAGGCAAATGATAAACGATCGGCCCTGCTGCAAGTCGAGAGGATGGGCTATGTCCCGATCTCGCTAAAAGAAGCTGGGGGAGGAGGAGCGCCGCGTAAAGCCGCCGCGACTCCAAAACGATCCAAATCCGTCGCAGCCGCCAAATCTTCGCAGCCAAAATCGGGTGCGCGCAAGACGTCTGCTGGATTCAAGTTTGAGTCGCGGCGGCCGCCGCGAATGAATATGCGGGAAGTCTTGTTTTTCACTCGCGAACTGAGCGATTTGTTGGCTTCCGGGATGACGCTCGGCAATGCGTTGAACACATTGGCGCAGCGTAAAACGGGCAAGGCCCAGGATATCATTATTCCTCAATTACGGGATGAAATTGTCCAAGGCACCAGCTTGTCCGATGCGTTAGAAAAACGCCCCCAATCTTTTTCGACGTTGTATGTCAGCATGGTTCGAGCGGGCGAGGCCAGTGGCGATCTGTCCGGCGTGTTGGGGCGCTTGTGTCGCCACTTTGAGCGAGTCCAAGAAGCGCGTGAGAAGGTGTTGATGGCCTTGTCGTATCCGGCCATTGTGGTGATTGCAGGCGTTCTGACGATCTTTTTCGTGATGACCTTTGTGGTGCCGCGCTTTGCGGAAATGTTCGCGGAATTGGGTAGTACCTTGCCATTGCCAACGCAATTGCTGATTGCGTTTAGTGAATCGATTATTGATTACTGGTGGATTTTTCTTGCCGTGATTGGATTTGGGTTCGTTGGTATTCGCGGGTATTTGCGCACGGAGGAGGGTACGTATAACTGGCATCGTGCCCAGCTCCGCTTACCTGTTTTTAAAGGGATTGTCAGCGCCAATGCCTTTTCCCAATTTGCAAGAACGCTGTCGGCCTTGTTGGTCAACGGGGTGCCGGTTTTGCAGGCTTTGTCGATTGTTGAGAACACGATTGGTAACCGTGTGATTTCAAGTGAGATTCGTAATGCCCGCAACCGAGTTACCGATGGTGCCACGATTTCGGAACCTTTGGCAGCTGGCAAAGTGTTTCCTCCGCTGCTCACCGACATGTTGGCGGTCGGCGAAGAAACGGGTGACATGGCCGGATCACTGGCGCACATTGCGAATCGCTATGAACATGAGTTGGATCGAAGTGTCAAATTACTTACGACGATTATTGAGCCGATCTTGATTTTAGTGATCGCCGTGATGGTGGGCTTTGTGGCCATCAGTATGTTGCTGGCCGTGACGGAATTGACGAGCGGATTGGAAGTGTAGTTAGGGGCTAGGCGTTAGGAGCTAGGAGTTAGGCGTTAGGGATTAGGAATAGGGAGTTTGGTATGAAAGAGCAGAAGAATCGCAGGTCGAAATCAGGCTTTACCCTGATCGAAGTCTTATTGGTGGTTGTCATTATCGGTATTTTGGCAGCGTTGGTGGGTCCTTCATTGGTGGGGCGGGCTGGCGATGCAGAAATAGCGGCCGCTCGGGCGGAAATTGCTGCCATCAAAACGGCCATTCGTGTCTACGAAATGGATATGGGATCCTTGCCTGCTTCGCTGGATGCGCTGATTAATAATCCGGGTGGAACTCGTTGGCAGGGACCGTATCTGGATGGTCCCGCGATTGATCCGTGGGGAAATCCGTATCAGTATACTCGGGGCGATCGCACATTTGATGTTACCTCATCAGGATTGAATCAACAGAACAACTAACGGTACGACTGGACGCCCGGGAGATGAGTCCGTTGGCATAGCGCTGCAAGTCATATTCCATGGGGTGACAGTTGAGCAAGAGAAACACCCCATGAACGGGACCGATCCATCGTATAGCAGTGTACAGCCCGCCCAGAGTCGGCGGGCGTTCACATTGATCGAAGTGATCTTGGTGGTGGCCATCATCATGATCGCCTCCTCCATGGCGGTGCCGGCCTTCTTCCGCTCATTTCAAGCCGCTAACATTCGGACGGCCGCACGCATGGTGGTCACTTCCGGCAAGTATGCCCGTAACATGGCCGTCTTGCAGCAACGCCAGGTGGCGGTGTTCTTTGACACGGAGACAGGTGAAATTCGGATTGTCGCCTTGGAGCGGGCAGGCGGACCGAACTTGGATGCGTTTCTTGATGCGAATCGAGGCCGAGCCCGTGTCGATGATCGATTTGCGACCGAAGTGCTGCGCGAGCAGTCCTTGCCAGAACACGTGCGAATTTCCCAATTCAATGCGCCCAGTCGAGCTCAGCAAGTGGATGGGGTATATTGGGTCAATTACTTTCCCAGCGGAGTCAGTGACTCGTACTCCCTGTTGATCACGGACGAGCAGCGCAACCGGTCGGTGATGATTGAAGTCGACCACGTCTCAGGGGCAACCGCGATGCGATATGACCTGTAAAGGAACCAGAATCAGCTATGTGCGTGCTCCCATCGGATATGGGAGCGACGATGAATTCAATCATCGCCCGCGCAGCGGCGACGGCGAAGGGGCGCGTTCTACCGAGCCCCGCGTGCCCGGCTACAGTCGATCGTCCCCGACCCGTTCGAAAAGCGGATTGACCTTGATTGAGGTGATGTTGGCGGTGGCGATTATGGGGATTGCGGGGGTTGCCCTGATTTCGGCGATTGGTCAGGGCATGGCCGTTGTGCGTGGGGCTCGGCTATACAGCCATGCTCATACCTTGTTGGCGCGAGTTGAGTTGGAACACCCCTTGTTTGATGACGAAATTGATATTGGTGTGCAGCAGGGCCGTTTTGATGATCGGGAGTTAGGACAATTTGAGTGGCGTCGTGAAATTGAAGCAGTGGGTGAGGAGGAAGATCGATTGTTTTTAGTGACCACTCGGATCTCCTGGACCCGTAGCGGACGGCGCGGCTACGAAGAGATTTCCTTCTACCGATACGCGCCGGAGGAAGATTGAGTGAGATCCGCCCATGTCGCGTGTATGGTAGGGCAGGAATGGTTGAGCGCAGCAAGACCTTGCCGCCGTGTTGCAAGAGGTTTGTGTTGAGTGTTCAGGAAGAAATGAAGAAAAACAGAATAGCAGGTTTTACGTTTATCGAGCTTTTGATCGCATTAGCGATCATGGTGACGGCGTTTACCTTGGTGTTCACGATCTTTTCCGGTTCTGTCAGCGCCTGGCGACGTGGTACCGAGACCATGACTAAGTTGCATCATGGCGATTTTGTCATGGAGCAACTGGTCCAGTCTTTGCGATCTATGGCCTTCTTTGATTCGGTGCCCGAGTTCTATGAGTTTCGTCTGGACAAGGGGAGCGCTGGCGGAAATCCGGCCGACCGGATGAGCTGGGTGACATCGAGTTCAGCGTTGATGCCACTGGACTCGGAATTTACGGAGGGGCTGAAGCGAGTGTCTGTGGGAATTGGGCGAACTCCTCGAGACGGTTATGGAGTGGAAGTTCGGGTGATGCCGCATTTGGTGGATGAGGAAGACGCTGAATACGACGCGTGGTTTGTCTCAACGCGAGTCCGAGGGCTGCGCTCAAGAATTTACGACGATGAAGACGGACGTTGGATGGAACGTTGGGAAGAGACCAACTCGATTCCGTCGCTGATCGAAATCACATTGTTTGTCGAAGAAGACGGTGATCCATACGCACCTCCGCTGCTCATGCGTCGTGCAGTCACGATCCCGATTGCACCGGCCGTGACCAACCGGGTCGATTTTGCGGAGGAAGCGCCGTGAATCGCTTGAAACAGTTGTTAGCATTGAGATTCGGCTCGCTTGGTAAGCTCGCCCTACCAAGCGGAACTGGAGATTCCCGTCGTTCTAGCCGTCAATCCGGTTCGGCGTTGATTCTGGCTTTGTGGCTGGTGCTATTGTTGACCCTGTTGATTGCCGGATTTTCTTTCGATATGCATGTTGAAGCCGATATCGTTTCGTATTATCGGCGACGTATGAAGGCGCAACGCGTGGCGCAATCGGGGATGGAGCTGGCGCACTTGATCTTGGCCAAGATGCAAGATGTGGGCGAAGACGATATCGGAGCTGATGATGCGGAGGAAGAGCTGCTGATTGCGGCGTTCAATCTAAAGCGCGGAGTTTCCATTCGGGGGTTGCGGCGGGAGATTGGTGAGGGTGTGTTGGAGCTCACCATTGAGCCGGAAGAGGGGCGGCGTAATGTGAACATGCTGGATGATCGTGATTGGGAAGAAATTCTCGATCAGGCGAATGTGCCTGAGGATCTCTGGCCCGAATTGATTGACTGTTTTATGGATTGGACGGATGGGGATGACTTGCGGCGTCTGCATGGAGCGGAATCGGATGATCCTTTTTATGTCCGGCGCGGGTACGAAGTCAAAAACGCCCCAGTCGATACGATCGATGAATTATTGTTGATCAAAGGATTCGACGAGGAAATCGTCTTTGGCAGTCCAGCGGGGACCTCCCCCGAACACGCCATTCGCGGCATCGCTAATTGGCTGACTTCGTGGAGTCATGGGCGCGTGAATATCAATACGGCTTCCCGCGAAGTGCTGCTGACCTTGCCGGAAATAGACGAATGGATTGTGGATGAAATCCTCGAATTGCGGCTTGGATTGGATGGCGAGGCAGGCACTCGAGATGATGGTTTTGACAGCATCGACGATGCCATTGGCCGCATCCCGGCATTGCAACCTGTCCGCGATCGTATTACCGTAACGGACGTTCACTACTTACGGATCACCTCGATCGGAGAGTTGGACCACGTGAGGTATGTTGTTTGGGGCGTGATGCGCGTTGAGGGAGATCAGCTGGTGCCGGTCTATTGGAGGGAAGAGCCCATATAGCTCAGATGAAAAGAATGCATATTGGCTCAAGTTGTGATAGAAGCAGAGTTTGAATGTCGACACAAGATACCATAACGGCAGTTTTGCTGAGAAAAGATCGGGTTGAATGGACCTCCGCGCGGTACCGCAAGTCGGGGGTAGAGGTTGTCGACCGCAACACGGCGGATCTTGAAATCACCGAGCAAGACAACACTGCCGACCGAACATCGCAGATCAAAGCGGCCATCGGTTCCGGTAAGGGCGAGATTACAGCGATCCTTCACACAGATCAGGTGTTGCTACGAATTGTCGATTTGCCCGCCGCCGATCTGGATGAATTGCAAGGTATGGTTGAACTGCAAGTCGACAAGTTTTCCCCCTTTCCGATCGAGCACATGGCCGTATCGTTCGAAGTCTTGGGAACAACCGATACGGATAGCCGAGTTTTGATTGCTGCCTGCAAACGCGATGCTGTTCAGCACCTGGGCGATTTGTTTCTTGAGTTGGGGCGGTTGCCGGATCGCATTGATGTCGCCATTGCCGGGTGGTGGCATTTGATTGAGTCCGCTGGCGGGATTGAACCCAGTGGTCGGCATGGCTTGATTCTGTTGGATGAAACGGGTGCCGAGCTGATCATTACGCAGGATGGCTTGCCGGTCCTGTTGCGGTCTTTGGGCTCCCAAGCGGGGGCATCTGATGAGGAATACTATGCTGAGCTCGCTGAAGAGGCAGGGTACACGCTGACATCCTTGGAGTCCGAATGGGGGGCTCATGCGACACCCGACTTGACCGTATGGCATTCAGGACCGGAGCCGGAGGCGTTATTGCAAGTGCTACAGTCCGAATGTGAGGTGGCTGTTCACAGCCGCCAGCTGGACAACATCCCTGCACTGAGTGAGGGGGTTGTATTGCGCACGGGATCTGGCGAGGATGAGATGCCTCGTCTTGATCTTTGCTTGCCCGAGTGGAAAGAAGAAGCTGCGGCGCGGGCGGGGCAACGTCGGTTGCTGACATTTGTGACCAGTCTCTTGTTGATTTGGTTCTTGTTGGTCGCAGGCTTCTTGACCTACGCCAATGTGGATCGGACTCGGATGGAACGACTTCGAATTGCGGTGGCGGGGCTGGAGGAACCAGCTGAAGCGGCCAGCGCCTTGAGCCGGCGCGTGGCTTCACTGGAGCAGTACGCCGATCGAACGCATTCAGCTTTGGAAGTTCTGCGGGAGATAACCGTTTTGTTGCCCGATGGAGTTGAGTTGAATTCCTTCACCTTTCGGAAAGCCGGAACCGTGAATCTACGGGGTGAGTCAAGACGCGCTCCTGCCATTTATGATTTCCTTGATGCCATGCAAGGATCAGAATTATTTAGGGAGGTCACCTTGGAAGGAGTCACACAGGCCCCGGGTGGACGTCGGAATCCGGAATTTCGAATGACTGTGCATTTGCCGGGAGGAGATCCCGAATGAAAATGAATCCGCGCGAAGTTCGACTTGGCGTGATCGCTTTGATCGCGATTCTGGCTGGTCTCACGTACTGGCTCGGCGAACCGCGATTTCGAGCCTGGCAAGAGGGACAACGAGAGCTCGAATTGCTGCAACGACGACGTGATCTCGCCCAACGTATGTTGGATCAAACAGACGATTTGGAGAGTCGATTGGCCCAGCTTCGAGAAGCGTTACCTACCTATCCACGTGGCACGGATGTGACGGCGCAGATTTTGAGGAGTTTGCAATCGACTGCAGATGAACATAACCTTGTGCTGATTCGCCGCGAGCCGGAGCCCGAGCGCCGCATTGGTGATTTATACGAACTGGCGATTACTACATCGTGGGAAGGAAACCTCGATGCCTTGGTTCGTTTTTTGTATGCGTTATATGCCCAGGGGGCAACTGTTGACGTCAGGCAACTGACCGTTTCTCCCGTTCAGGGGTCGCCCGACCGACTGCGCGGTAATTTGACGGTGGGTTATGCTTACAGCCGACAGGAAGACAATGTCTGAAGAGGGGAATGTACTTATTATGAAATGCGCGACTCATAAATTAACTGCTTCGCACATACGCAGGCTTTGTCTGGGCTTGGCAGTCCTCTGGATAGGATCAGCAGCGTATGCGCAAGTGGCCCCGCCTTTGTCCGCCGCAGAGGGACAGGATCGCCTCGTCAATTTGAATTTCCGTGATGCGCCCTTGGATCAAATCCTTGATTTCTATAGCCAGTTGACGGGGCGGACAATGATCCGGTCTCCCGGTATCAGTGCCACTATTACGTTGCGAGGCCAGACACGGTTGACGGAGACGGAAGCATTACAGGCCATCGAAAGTGCCTTGGCCATGCACAATGTCGCGCTCGTACCCATGGGGGAGCGTTTCCTGCGTGTTGTTCAACCCACCGCCGTGAAACAGGAAGGGTTAACGATCCTGTCCGAGATCCCGGAAGATCCCCTGCCGAATACAGATCAATTGTTTAGTTTAGTCATCTCGCTGCAACACTTGGAGCTCGGTGAGGTGCAGCCGGTCATTCAACAACTCATTCACGGGTATGGACGCATTCAGCCCTTGGAGCGCATGAACAGCTTTATGGTCACAGACACCGGGGCAAATATTAATCGCATCCTTCAAGTCATCAACTTTATGGATACGCCCATTGAAATTCGGGAAGAACTGTATGTGCGCCGGATCAATTTTGCGGAAGCGGGACAGATTGCATCGCGGCTGAATGAATTCATTCAAGATCGAGATGAGCGACAGGACCGTCCACAAATTCGTCCAGCACAGGAAGAACCAGAGCGCCGCGCACCTCCTGGCGTAATTCGAGCCCGCCGGGAGGCTGAAGAAGCCAGAGCAGGGGCCCCCGCCATGGATATGGCTGCAGCGGAATTGGCAGAGCGAGGTGTGATTCGAGGCCGCGTCCAGATCGTCGCTGATGAGCGCATCAACACCTTGTTCATTATCGCTCGGCCGGTCAACTTTACCTTTTTTGACCGGATCATTGATGTTCTCGATCAGCCGGTGGAACCGGAAATTATTGTTCGCGTCAAACATTTGGAATATGCATTGGCCGAAGACATTGCTGGCATCTTGAACGAATTCATCGGTGCCGCATCCTCAGATGAATCCGCTCGCGCCTTGCGAACCGGAGCCGTAGGCGAAGAGGGAGTAGGCGCTCGAGCGGAAGCCTTGCGTGACTTCGCAGCGGGCCTCGCCCGAGAACGAGCTCGGGAGCGGGAAGATGCCACCGGCGCCGCTCAGATCGGCCGGCTATCTGCCAGCACCAAGATCCTTTCGGATCAGCGCTCCAATTCATTGCTCCTGATGGGCCGCCGCAGCGACATTGCCGCCTTGGAAGAAATCATCGCTCAACTGGATATTATGTTGGGACAGGTGTTGATCGAAGCCGTGATCGTGGAAATCAATCTCGGTCAGCGTCAAGAAACAGGGATCGATTGGCTGCAGCGCACCATGACCGCATACAGTGATCAGCGTGTCGGCCCTGCCGGTGGACTCACTGTCAGTGAACCCACCTTCTCCTTTGGGGGTGGTTCCCGGCCTCAAGGTAGCGATCTGTCGGGCGCCCGAGAAAGCCTGCTGGGGGGGGCGCCTCCGATCGCATCGGGAGGCTTAACCTATTATTTGACCTTCTTTGATCTCAATATTGATGCCATTGTCCGCATGGCTGCAACGTCGCGGGATGCGCGGATTCTTTCCACGCCAGTGATTTTGACCACGGATAATACCGAAGCCAAGATTATCGTCGGTGAATCACGCCCCATTGTCACCTCAACATCTGCTTCAACCGTTGGAGATCGTACCGTATCGAGTTATCAATACCGGGACATCGGTATCAACCTAACCGTCACCCCGCGCATCAATCCTCGCCGTTACGTCGTCATGGAGATTAGTCAAAGCGCCGATAACGTGGGTGGCAGCGTCACCATTGATAACAACGAAGTCCCCATCATTACCCGCCGTGAAATGCAAGCCAGCATCGCAGTGCGAAGTCGGTCGACCATCGTTTTGGGTGGATTGGTCAGCACGGATCGCTCATTGTCCACCACGAAGGTCCCTTTCCTTGGAGATATTCCGATCCTGGGCCGTCTGTTCCGCTCTGAAACATCGGAAGATTCGCGCACCGAACTGCTGGTGTTAATCACGCCCTATGTCTTGATGACACCTGACGAAGCCCGCTATGAAAGTGCTCGTCTCCATAATCATTCGCATTCCAGCCGGACTCAGTGGCCCATGGGCTGGTCGGACAGCGAGTTAGCTACAGAGGAGACCGTTGCCTCAGATCGCTTCTTGCGCCGTCGTGGCGAGCAAGATTCTCGACCTGCGGTAGAGCGCCCCGCCAGCATGGATGATTTAGATGTGCGTCCGACAGTGACCCCTGACGGTCTATCTCGCCCGTTGGAAGAGGGGACGTATGACCGCGAGAGTGTTGCCGATATTCTTGAGGAACTGCGCCATCAACGATCCGTCATTCAAGACGAACCAGCTGGGTTCATTGAGTGGGAAGAAAGAACCATTCCAGTCGTGCCAGAGAGTGAAGCCGAGTTTGATCAGGACGAGCCACTCATCATTCAACCGACTCCCATTCCCGAAGATCCGTCAAATGGCGATGACTTGGATTCATCCTCCGCTGCAGACGAATCACGGCGCTTTTGGCGATCCCGCCGGAATCAGTCGGAGCCCATCGTCGAAGAAGAAACAGAACCGGCTCCCTCTCCAACGTCTCGCGCGCAACTCCCCTCCGACTTGTCTTCGCCCGTACCACGATAATGAAGCGCGTCCTCGCTTTTATCGTTTGTGCACTACTGGGACATACTGCGCCAGCGGATACAATTAATCCGCCCCTTGTGCGGATTGTCAGTCTGGCTCCTAGCCTGACCGAGTTGGTCTTTGCCTTAGGTCTCGAGGATCATTTAATTGGCCGCACGAATATCTGTGACTATCCAGAAGCCGCTGCTGGTATTCCTATAGTCGGCAGTTTTGGCCGTCCCACATGGGAGATTCTTGTGCAGATACAACCTGATATTGTTCTGGTAACCGATCTCGAAAAGCCTGGATTCCTGCAGCAAATGAAGCAACGGGATATGACCCCGTTGGTACTGCCTTCTGACAGTTGGAAGGAATTGAAAAAAGCAGCCCGCGCCATTGCCGATGCCGTAGGTGAATCTGCTGTGGGCGAACAATGGAGCGCAACATTGGATGAAGAGATTGCCGCTGTACGGGCAGAAGTTGAAGCATTTTGGACCGATCACCCACAACGCCCATCCCTCTATGTGGAAATCTGGGGACAACCAATCACCACGGTGGGTCGAAACACATTCTTGCATGATGTGATGACCTTGGCTGGCGCTCACCCATTGAGTCAGCATGTGCGGGGCGACTATGTAACAGTAAGTTCCGAATGGTTATTGCAAACGGATCCCGACGTGATCTTGTTGGCCTACATGCTGCCGGATCTGCAGGCAGTTCAGAAGCTGCAGGACCGACCCGGATGGAGTCGGCTGTCTGCGCTGCAAGCCAACCGCGTCATCACAACAATCAATCCCGACTGGCTACTGCGCCCGGGGCCCCGCTTGATGCTTGGGACCCGCGCCCTGGCGGAAGAATTGCAACGGCTCTTTGCAAAGTAGACGTAAATCAATCCACAACTTGCAGAATGTTCTGGTTACCAACAGAGACCGAGTGGGAACGGGCGGCTCGGGGAAATCAAGAAGGACAGCGATTCCCTTGGCACAGCACAGATCCTGATCTTTGGGTAGACATTGACTCCACCCGTGCGAATTATTGGTCCAACGGAACCTCCGCAGGATCAACCAACACGCATCACCTAACGCCCGTGGGATACTTTTCAGATACACCCAATGCGCTGGGACTGTTTGATATGGCGGGGAATGTCTATGAGTGGTGTTGGGACGGCTACCGCT
>SLBD01000023.1 GCA_007126515.1 Kiritimatiellia bacterium | reverse complement strand
TGCAAAGCAAATTCCCGACCGGCAAAGGCAGACACCATCATCAGAAGTGTCGACTGAGGCAAGTGGAAATTAGTCATCATCACGTCGACGGCCAGAAATTCGTAAGGCGGATAAATATAAAGGGAAGATCGGCCCGCATGTTCCATCAGAGCGCCCGTTTCTTTAGCGACGGTCTCCAATGTGCGCACGGACGTGCTGCCGACCGCAACGATGCGCCCCCCGGCGGCACGAGCGGCCACGCACGCTTGAGCAGTGGCGGCAGGCAGTTTGTACCGCTCGCTTTCCATCTCATGGCCCTCGACATCCTCCGCCGTGACCGGGCGAAAGGTGCCAATCCCCACATGAAGCGTCACGGGATGACGTTCCACCCCTTTGGCGGCCAATGTATCGAATAGGGCCGGTGTGAAATGCAAGCCAGCCGTGGGCGCGGCAACTGCACCGGGTTCGCGCGCGTAAATGGTTTGATACCGGTCTCGATCCGGCTGTGTTTCCGCACGCAATGTGTCTGCATCACGATGAATATACGGAGGCAAAGGCGGCTGCCCGATCTCTTCCAGTAGATCTAATACCGGACGGTCTGTCTCAAATTGGAGGCGGGCATGTCCCCCCGAACCATCAGCGATCATACGGGCGATCAATGAGCCCCCTCCGAATACCAGACGACTGCCGGGCGCGGGGCGTCGCGAACAGCGCATCAGCACATCCCACTCACCGCGGGCCAACTCTTCCAATAGCAAAATCTCCACCTTGCCCCCAGTGTCTTGCTTGTGACCCAGGACGCGGGCGGGGATCACCTTGGTATCATTGACCACCAAGACATCTGGCGCTTCCAGAAATTCCGGCAGATCGGCAATCCGACGATGCAGAATGGATTGATCAGCTCGATTCAACACCATCAGACGAGCCTGATCCCGTTGGGCGGCAGGCTGCTGGGCAATCAACTCCGGCGGGAGTTCATAATTGAACAAATCGGTGCGCATTAGCAGACGAGATGGACAAAGACGCAAGGTCGCGCCCCATCCTGATTCAAGTTGGAAGTGCCAGCAGTCATAACCGATCTATTCATGCGGCGCATCATATCATTTGTTTGGCAGAGGGCAATCATTCCGAAACGTGACAGGTACCCCAAAACCGTTTAGAGTCTTCCAGAGACAGCTGATGTAAAAGCGTGCATGTCTATAGCCGGGCACGCTGGGCCCGGCAGCCGCCCCCAACGCGGGGGGCTACAGATGTGAGTGAGAGTCATATCTGCGCTAGGATGAGGATCGATATCAAGAAGGTGCCTTATGAGAGAGTCATTTATCTGCCGGTTTCGTATTCGCACTTGTTTCACATTTCTTGCCATCCTAGCCGGAATGCAATTATCGGTTTTGGCCGCGACAAATCGCATCGAACTCTGGCAGCAGACAGAAGATGCCATTGAGCAGGGATTGCCTCGAACAGCCATCGAGCATATCGAACCCTTGATCACCGCTGCGCTGGAAGCGGAGGCATGGGCGGAGGCGGCCCGCGCCATTACGCTGAAGATTGCGCTGGAAGGAAATATCGAGGGAAATCGGGCCGAGGAACGCATTCAGCGTCTCGAAGAAATCATCCAATCCGCCCCGCTCCCTCTGCAGTCCATTTTGCAAACGGTTCAAGCCCATTGGTATTGGCACCTTTTTCGCCAAAATCGATGGCGGTTCATGCAGCGCACGGCGACAGAAGAAGCCTTGGACGACGATATCCTGACCTGGGATCTTCCTCGCATCTTTACGGAAATCGATACCCGATTCCAAACAGCTCTTTCTGCTGTGGAGATTCTGCAAACGATCCCAATCGAGGACTTTGACGATTTTTTGGATGCAGGCACCTTGCCGGATCGCTTCCGCCCCACCCTGTATGACTTTATTGTCGCATCCGCTTTACAGTTTTATACCAGCGGCGAACAAGCCGCTGCCCAGCCGCAGGATGCCTTCATCCTCCGCGTCGATAGTCCAATATTCGGCCCCAGAGATGCGTTCATGGCTTGGGATGTTACAACGACGGATACAGCGTCGCCCGTCTATCGGGCTGTCCGACTGTACCAGGACGTGCTGCAGTTTCATGCTGAGGCTGGGGACGATCAACGAGATGCCTTACTGGACTGGGATTTAGATCGATTGCGATTCGGATACAATCTCGCGGTGGGCGAAAAAAAGAATGCGCTCTACAAAGCTGCACTGCGCCATTTCATAAAGCAAGCAGGAGATCACGAGGCAGCGGCGCGAGCCTCCAGTGATTGGGCGCGAGTTTTGATCGACGCCGGCAATCCAGCGGCCGCTCACGCCATTGCACAACGCGGCAGCCTCATCCATCCCGGCAGCATCGGAGCGCGCCTGTGCCTGGCGTTAATCGAAGAAATTGAGGCACCCAGCGTGTCGATCTCCACAGAGCGTGTGTGGAATGGAACGGATCCTCGCATCGAAGTGAGCTATCGAAATCTCACAACTGTCTACTTGCGCTTATACCGAGTGGATTACGTTCAACGCTTGGCACGAGAGAGGAGTGGCTGGAATCCGGAAGCGTTCACACAGCGGGAATTACGAACACTACTGTCCCGACAGCCAGACGCGCAGTGGTCGGAAGCCCTGCCCGCCACAACCGATTATCTGGAGCGGGTCGAATCTGTGCCCGTGCCGAACAACCTCGAGTCGGGGTTCTATGTCCTTCTGTCTAGCCACGACTCCAACTTCAGCGATCAAGGGAATCAAGTCATGTCCGCGCCTGTCTGGGTGAGTGATCTGGCTGTGATCCTTCGCACTATGCCCGGCGATTCTCAGGTGGAAGGATTCGTACTCGACGCAGACTCGGGAGAACCCATTCAGGGAGCTACGCTGCGCCTCTGGCGACATGATTATAATTCGCGGCCCGTCCCCGCCGGATTGCACACCACCGATGTTGATGGCTTGTTTCGGTTCGAGACCACACCGCAATTTCAACATCTCCTGCTGGCCGAGTATCAAGATCAGCAACTGGCGGCCGCCGCCGCGATTTCTCATCATCGCTGGGGGGAACGCGCGCGTCAACGCGAGCAAGTCGTGTTCTTTACCGACCGAGCCATCTACCGCCCCGGACAGACGATTCGCTTCAAGGGGATCGTGCTCTCTGTCGACCCAGACGCGGATCAGTATGAAGTGGTCGAGGGTCGCCGAATTAAAGCGGAGTTTCTCGATGTCAACGGCGAGACGATTGAAACCTTGGATGTGCGCTCGAATGACTACGGTTCATTCAGTGGCAGCTTCACAGCCCCCCGAGACCGTTTGATGGGACAGATGACGATCCGCGCAGCCCCACTTCAAGGCCGCACCGTCCTGCGTGTCGAAGAGTACAAGCGCCCCACGTTTCGTGTCGAACTCACACCTCCCCAGGAGGCAACCAAGCTTTGGGAGCGGGTGACGGTCACGGGAAAGGCGGCTGCCTATACGGGAGCTGCGACCGATGGGGCCAATGTGCGCTGGCGAGTGGTGCGGGACGTACGCTGGCCGCCATGGTGGCCGTGGTGGCGGCGGGCGGGAATCGGATTATCGCCCTCGCAGGAAATTGCCCATGGAGTGACCCGCACCGATGCCATGGGCATGTTCGACGTTGAATTCATCGCTCGCCCGGACGAATCCGTTGGATCAGAAGGGAACCCATCGTTCCGCTACACGATTTTCGCCGATGTCACAGATGCTGCGGGCGAAACGCGCTCGGCGCAGTCCGTAGTCAACGTCGGGTATGTGGCTCTGGAACTACATCTATCAACGCCAGACTGGGTGGAACATAAAACCGAATTTTTAGTGACCCTACGCAGCGTCACCTTGGACGGGGTCGGACTGCCCAGTACAGGGAGAGTAAAGGTGTATACACTGGAACATCCAGACCGCGTCCACCGCGCGCCTTTGGCTGCACCGCGTGGACGGAGCGGCGCTGCGGTTGCAGCCGATTGGTCCGATCCCACTCAGTGGGCACTCGGCTCGCTGATTCATCAAGACAGGATCACAACAGACGCAGCCGGTCACGCCGAACAGAAGCTGACATTAGACGCAGGCGCGTATCGATTGGTTTGGGTCTCCGAGGACCGCTTTGGCCAATCGGTGCGGGCAGAGCAGGATTTGATCGTGCGAGAGCCCGAGGGAACGCAGCTCGACCTACCTGTGCCATTCGCTTTCGACGCTCCGACGTGGACGGTTGAACCCGGAGACACATTCACGGCCCTCTGGGGATCAGGATATGACCAGGCTCGAGCCTATGTAGAGGTGGAGCATCGCGGGGAGATCATACAACGATATTGGACAGATCCATTGATCACGCAGGCGCAGATCGTCGCCGAGGTCACAGAGTCCATGCGCGGCGGATTCACCGTGCGGGTGACGATGGTGCGGGAGAATCGCGCCTACTTGGAACAACGGCGGGTGGATGTGCCGTGGAGCAACAAGAAGCTGGATATTGCCTGGGAACGATTCACATCGCGCCTGGAGCCAGGCCAGTCCGATACGTGGACACTCGTCATCCGCGGTCCAGACGCAGAGCGAACGGCTGCAGAAATGGTGGCAACATTATACGATGAATCACTGGACGCGTTTGTTCGGCATACATGGCAGAATTCGTTCGGTGTATTCCGACAGGATCGCTCCCGTTGGCGATCTGTATTCCAGAATCAAGTGGCCCCTTTACGTCATGTAATTGGACAATGGCCGAGTCGAGTCCACCCAGCCGCATCCTATCGATCCTTTCCCGGTGCGATTCTGCGATACATGTGGGGATACCAAGCGGTGCGTCATCGCGGAATTGATTCTCCCTTAGCCATGCAAGGGATGTTTTCGGGACGCTCGGAAACCGTGGCAATGCGGGCGGCTGCTCCCGCTGCCGCTGTTGCCGAAGAAACGGTGGCAATGGATTTTGATTCGCCCGACACAAAACAGGAAGATACGTCTGCGAGCGTGCCAACGCTGGATTTGGATCACGTGCAGGCCCGCGTCAATCTCGAGGAAACAGCCTTCTTCTTCCCGCACGCGCAAACGGATGAGAATGGCGAGATTCGCCTATCCTTTACGATGCCGGAAGCCTTGACGCAATGGCGCTTCATGGGGTTTGCCCATGATAAAGAATTACGGTCCGGACTGTTAACAGCCAGCACAGTGACCGCCAAAGATTTGATGGTGCAACCCAACCCACCTCGCTTCCTGCGTGAGGGAGATGAGCTGGAATTCACGGTCCGCGTATCGAATCAATCGCCAACCCGTCAAACGGGTCGCGTGCGATTAACTTTTAGCGATGCTCGCACCGGCGCCCCCGTTAATGCCGAATTATCGCACGAAGAAATCGAGCAACCGTTTGACATTCCCTCAAAAGAATCAAGGACACTGTCTTGGCGGATTCATGTGCCGGACGGCATGGGCTACCTTGTCTATCGAGCGGTGGGCGCCAGCGAACATCTGTCGGATGGTGAAGAGGCGTACTTGCCAGTGCTCTCCCGGCGCGTCTTTGTAACGGAGTCGTTGCCACTTCCCATTCGGGGACCCGACACACGCGTATTCGAATTCGAAAAGCTATTGGCTTCCGGCGAGTCTGATACGTTGCAGCATCAGAATGTGATTTTACAGATGGTGTCGAATCCCGCTTGGTATGCCGTGCTGGCCCTACCCTACTTGATGGAATTTCCTCATGCCTGCAGCGAACAAGTATTCAGTCGATTATATGCCAATTCACTGGCACGACACATTGCCCAATCCGATCGGCGCATCCGCCAGGTGTTTGACCAATGGAGGGCTACCGAAGCGCTGGACAGTCCCTTGGAACGCAATGCAGACCTGAATGCAATCGCCTTGGAAGAAACCCCATGGGTGCGACAGGCGCAGAACGAAAGTCAGGCACGGCGACAGGTGGGCATTCTCTTTGATGACAATCGTCTGAATGACGAATTGCAACGAGCGTGGCAGCAACTGGCAGATCAGCAATTATCAAGTGGCGCGTGGTCCTGGTTCCCAGGGGGGAGACCCAATCAGTTCATTACTCTGCATATCGTTACAGGATTCGGTCGATTACGACATTTGAGTGTCGATACAGATTCGACTCCCGCCCTGCGTGCTCTCGAGTTTCTGGACCAATGGCTGGCCGAACGATATGAGCGAATCAAGCCAGAACATCGGAACAGAAATCACCTGAGCACCTACATTGCCTACTTCTTGTATGGTCGCAGCTTCTTCCTGCAGGATCACCCCATCGCCGCCCCCCACCAAGAGGCCTTTGATTTCTATGTCGGCCAGGCCCAACAGCACTGGCTGACTCTGGCCCATCGCCAGTCACAAGCGCATCTGGCCATTGCCCTGCATCGCCTCGGGCATCGTGACAGCGCTCGTGGAATCATGCACTCCATCCGAGAACGGGCGGTGACCGATGAAGAACTGGGCATGTTCTGGCGCGACACCGAACGATCCTGGTGGTGGTACCGCGCCCCGATCGAGACGCAGGCACTGATGATTGAGGCGTTCGACGAAGTCATGGACGACGCGGAAGCCGTGGAAGCATGCCAAGTCTGGCTATTGAAACAAAAGCAGACACAGAATTGGCGCACAACCAAAGCAACCGCCGATGCGGTGTATGCGTTGTTGCTGCAGGGCGCAAATCTGCTCGCCAGTGACGCACTGGTCGAAGTGACTCTCGGCGATCAATTCATCGAACCGGACCGCGTTGAAGCCGGAACCGGATTTTACGAGCGGCGCTTTAGCGGGAACGAGATCGAACCCGAGATGGGGCGCGTCACCGTTCGCAAAGTAGATGAAGGGGTGGCCTGGGGCAGTGTGCATTGGCATTATTTGGAGGATATCGGTCGCGTGACATCGCATACCGCCACACCCTTAACTCTTGAAAAAAGCATCTACACGCGGTCGCACACGGAACGCGGCCCGGTGCTGAGGCGAGTCGACGGGCCCGTTTCCGTCGGAGATGAGCTGGTGGTCCGGATCATCCTGCGCACAGATCGCGATATGGAATTTGTGCATCTGAAAGATCATCGCCCATCGGGCACCGAGCCGGTGCATGTTCTGTCCCGCTACCGCTTTCAGGACGGGTTGGCCTACTACGAAAGCACACGCGACACAGCGAGTCATTTCTTCATCGATTACTTACCCAAGGGCACGTACGTGTTCGAGTACCCCCTGCGAGTACAGCATCGAGGCGTTTATCAGACGGGACTAGCCAGCGTGCAATGCATGTACGCACCCGAATTCAACAGCCATTCGGAGAGCGTTCTGTTGACGGTTAAGTGATTACACTACGTCCCAATACCGACGTACTCGAAGCCGATCTCTTGCAGCGTTGCCCGATCGAGCAGGTTGCGACCATCGAAGATAAACGGCGGCTTTTGCATGCCGTCATGGATGCGGGGCCAATCGAGGTCACGGAACTGGTCCCATTCAGTCATTACCGCAATGGCGTGGGAATCGCCAGCGACGGCATAAGGGTCATTCGATGCGCTCAGTTTGGCGGCATTGATATCGGCAGGCCGACTGTTTAAATAGTTCAGGTCGGACAGCATTTGATCCAGCGACACTTTCGGATCAAAGACATGAATCTCAGCGCGTTCTCGAATCAAGAAATCAGCGATGTAAATCGCCGATGATTCACGCGTGTCATTGGTATCTTTTTTAAATGCCCAACCATAAAAGGCGATTTTTTTGTCCGCAACATTGTTGAATAAGGACGTCAGGATCTTGCGGGCGAAGCGCTCGCGTTGATGGTTGTTGATCCGAATCACTTGTTCCCAATATTCTGCGACCTCAACTAAGCCATAGTGACGAGCGATATAGACGAGGTTCAGAATATCTTTTTGGAAGCAGGAGCCGCCGAAACCCACTGACGCTTGCAAGAACTTGGGGCCAATCCGGCTATCCATACCAATCGCGCGAGCCACTTCCCGGACATCGGCATTAGTCGCCTCACACAGTTCCGACATGGCGTTGATGGACGAGACGCGCTGAGCCAAAAATGCGTTGGCGGCCAGCTTGGACAGTTCCGATGACCACACGTTGGTGGTCAGAATCTGATGAGGCTTCAACCAATGACCGTAAATAGAAGTTAATTCACCAATGGCTGCTTGGCCTTCTGGCGTTTGCTCGCCACCGATCAAAACCCGATCTGCATTGAGCAGATCATCAATCGCCGTTCCCTCCGCCAGAAACTCTGGATTCGACAACACTTGGAAATGGACCTTGTTGCCGGTGTGTTCGAGGATCGATTTTACGGTCGCAGCCGTGCGCACAGGCACAGTCGATTTTTCGACCACGATCTTGTCGTCTTTCGCGACCCTCGCAATGGTTCGAGCACAGGCCTCGATATACTTTAAGTTGGCTGCCATTCCTTCGCCAACCCCGTAGTCCTTCGTCGGGGTGTTGACCGAGATGAAGATCATCTGTGATTCGTCGATGGCTTTTTCTACATCCGTGGAAAAAAAGAGATTCTTGCCCCGGGTTGATTCGACCAATTCTTTCAAGCCCGGCTCATAGACCGGCAATTCATCCAGAGAAGGATCGTTCCACGCATCAATTCGCTTTTGGTTGATATCGACTACGGTCACAGTAATTTCAGGGCATTTCGAGGCAATCACCGCCATCGTTGGTCCGCCCACGTAACCTGCCCCAATACAACAAATTCGTTTAATCATATTTCACCTATCTAAAAAACAAAACGCTCGGGGGAGAGTGCCGAAGATCCCCGAAAAGGTCAATCTTTACCCTTTACCGCATCAAGTGGCGGGATATGGGTTAGCTCCCACAATTTGGCATATTTGATCGCAACCCCAAAAGCGCTGATCAACGCAATCAGCCACCCCCTGCGCCCATCGAGGAATCCTAACTTCAAGACATATCCCTTCACAAACCGGAACATGGGGCGGCCCAACATATCAATCCAGCGGAACCGGTAGCCAGCATCATATTTGGCCTGCGCAGATATACTGCTGAAACGATTCATCGTATTCACATGATCTGCGATGTCCTCATAGGTGTAATGGTAAAGCGGAGAGCGCAAGGTCTTGACAGGCCCATCGACAATAACTTGATCGTGCGGTTCCTCCCCCACGCTGCGGCCCAGCGCCTTCTTAAATAGACGCAGCTTGATATCTGGATTCCATTCGCCATACCGGATCCACCGATCCAGATAGTAGACACGACGGGGAAATTGGTATCCGTCATAGGCGGCTCGACCCGGCTGGAATTCCTTATCGATCGCTTCTCGCAATTGCGGCGAGACTTCCTCATCTGCATCGAGGAACAGGACCCAAGGATTTGCAGCCATCCCCCGAATCAAATTACGTTGGCCAATATATCCTTGCCACGGATGCTGATGGACATTCTCCGTATATTGACGGCAAATTTCCAAGGTCCGATCCGTGCTATAACTATCGAGAATGACGATTTCATCGCACCACATCACACTTTTCAAACATCGCTCAATGTTCTTTTCTTCATTGAACGTCATGATACAGGCCGAAATTTTTTCTGTCATACTGCGCTTCCTTTTTGAACCAACAACTGATGAATGGCGACGCAGACTTCATCCGGCTGCACGGCTGCCAACGCGGCTGTCGCGGCCTCAGATATCCGAGGGATATCGCGGTTGCGTTCAGTGCTCTTCTGAAGAATCACAACACGATTCCCCAGCGGACCCGTCTGCACCGGATCCGTGATCCCGAAAATGGCAACCACCCCGACTCCAAGTGCCGCAGCTACGTGCATGGCCCCGCTATCATTGGCAACCACAACATCACAGGATGCCAGAAGCGCCAGCCATTGCTGCAAATTGGTGCGTCCGGCAATCGCACGGGCACCCACCCCAATATCACGGGCAATTTCTTCACACAATGGGCGCTCTGCAGAAGATCCAATGACGACTATCCCCATCGAATCGTCGTGACTCAATCGTTGGCCGGTCTCGATGAATCGTTCGCGCGGCCATTGTTTGGACGGCCCGCGGGCAGCCCCTGGAATCAGCCCAATCAATGGCCGAGGCAAATCGCACACCAAGCTGTCAATCTCCTGAGTTTCAGCATGAGAAACCGATAACTGTGGAGCAGGCAACGACGTGGGCCGGTTGGCTCCCAACAATAGATGCGCATATTCGACCGATTGATGCGGACGCTCCGGTCCTGGCATGGGATCAACCGGCTGCGTCAACAGCCAACGGCGACCATGTCCAGCAAGACCGATGCGCGGTCGGACACCTGCCAACCAAGGAATCAACGCTGACCGAAATGAATTCGGCAGAATAAAGACGCGGTCATACGGTCCCGAGCTCCGTACGAGCTGAATCGTTTGCCACGTCCCATGGGTGCCCGACAGAAACTCGATTCGAGAATCCGGCACAACATGAGCCTCCCACAAAGGCAGAATCCCGGGCTTCGCCATAACTGTGATATGGGCGTGTGGATGTGCAGCGCGAAAAGCCTGTACTGCAGGCAGTGCCATAATCGTGTCGCCGATCCAATTGACGGCAACAATCAGGACGCTTTCAACCGTTCTTGGCATAGCGATTACCGGAAACAAATTCTCGCGATCCAGTCATTGAACGCCTCGGACCCACTCAACATCTCAATTTCAACACGCAAGAAATAGATCGGCAGATCACGCCGATCAATAAAGGGAAATCGCACTGCATCTTTTTCAGTCGTCACAATCGCCTGCGCACCTCGTTGAATCGAGTCATTAATAAAATCCAAGATCTCCTGCTGAGAATACCGGTGATGATCGGCGTAGGTCTTGTGATACAACACGGTGGCCCCCTGCCGCTCTAACTCTTCTTCGAAGCCTTTGGGAACAGCGATGGCAGAAATCGCGGACACCTGCAATCCCTGTAGGCGGCTTAATTCGTGTCTTTCACCAGAAAAGACGTCCTGAACGTACCGAGCGCAATGGCGGCACTCAGAAATCTCTGCCTGCTGATTTAGTTCCCGCAATTGCTGTTTCAATTCCGGGGCACCATCCCCATTGGATTTTGTGATAAAAATAAAGCCCGCTCGCCGAATATTACGAATCGGCTCACGCAGCAAACCGCGCGGCAACACTTGACGATTGCCGAATGGATTGGTCCGGTCCACAAGCACAATATCTAATCGATGACGCAGACGCATATACTGGAAGCCGTCATCAAGAATAAGCGTATCACATCCCAATTTTTTGATAGCGTACTGGCCCGCATTGACGCGGTTCTTTGCTACAATCACAGCCACATTCGGCAAGTTGCTAGCCAACATATATGGCTCATCGCCGCTGATGGTGGAATTTAATAACAGCCGTGTTCCATCGGAAACCACCAAGGGGGGCGGTCCATACTTCTGAAAGGTCAGTCGTCCCTTCAGCCTTTTCAGAAAAGGTGGCTTCTTCCGCTTATAGCCGCGACTCAAGATCGCCACTTTCCGTCCTTGCGCTTGCAGGGATCGAGCAAAGACTTCCACCACTGGCGTTTTCCCAGTGCCACCGACCGTCAAATTGCCCACACTGAGCACCTGGCAGCCCAATGTGTGGGGCCTCAGAATGCCCCAGCGATAAAAGCGTAAACGCATTTGCACAATAAATGCAAAGAGGCGGGCCAATTGCCCCAACCCAAAGCGGAGCAGCGCGGCTCGCTTGCCGGGTTGACGCCCCTCAATGACATCCAAAAAATAGGATTCCAAATACTCTAGTCGCCTAGCCACACGTGTTCCCCGAAAAAGTTAAACGAACCGAACCGGGTAAGGGTTGCATCTTTGCCTTGTCTGCGTCAAGCGACCTCATTTTGAGAATGGCTGTGTTGGCATGGGGCGCAACACGAGCCGAAGCTCCCGCTCACTCCTCGGACGGCATCATCCTCACAGCCCCACGCAAAAACAGGGCAGGCGCATCGTTGGTCAAGGGGAAGATCAACGCGCCCCCTGTGCCCGGCAGTTCCGTCGCCAGCGTCCAGGCAGTTGGCAACAGCGTTGGCGATCCATAGAGCCTATACACTCGATTGGTCAGCGAAAAAGGAAGCATGACGACAAACTCTGCCCCCGTGCCCCTCGTCGCGACCACCTGAAAGAAGGAATTGGAGTCCCGAGGATCTGTTCCCGCAAGAAATTCCTGCCAATTCAAAAAGCCGTCTCCATCATCATCGAGCAGCGGATCCGCGCCGGCGGGATCATCGAAATACGTCTCCTCCCACCAGTCCGGCAACCCATCGCCGTCCCGGTCCGGTTCGCCGTCAACCGTCAAGTTGGCGATCCAACTTGCGGCATTCGCCGTTGGGGATGACCATCGGCTATGCCACCATTCCAACCGATGTGTGCCCGGAGGAATCGGGATCTCCACCGGATGCCATTCATCCTGCAAGTCAAGCGAAGCAATCAACTGATCGTTCAGCTTCAACTCAATTTTTGTCTGATCCCCCTCATTCATCCACCCAAAACGGACCTGCGCGGGCCCCGCCACATCCGCAATCATCCAAGAAGAATGTTGCCAAGAGGCCATCCCGCTCCGCAACACGGGAGCGGTGCCAAACTCAGTGTGATTGGTCAGTTGCCAGGAGCCGTGCACCCCGCCACTCGTCGTCTGCAAAAAGGCTTCCGGCAAAGGGGTCAACGGCGGCTGTACAAATATTTGCGGCAGTACAGCTTGCTCGCCATTTTCCGCCCCGGCCGCCACGACATCAATACGAGCAGTATGAATCCCAATTGCCAACTCACTAAAATCCACTTGGTAGACATGCTCCCGTGCCCATGGTCCCTGCACAATACGCCGAGGCTCCGGAATCGAAATCCAGGAACGATCCGTCGTCAGGCCGTAGTGCATCGGCGATTCTTCCAGATTTTGCACGAAGATCCGCTGTGTTTCCGGGTTGACGTGATTGCCTTCTGTGATGTGATACGTGCTATAAGATGTACTCACACTCAAGACCGCCTGTGTGTAGGGCTCAAAACGAATTTGATCAATCACCGCCTGCCCCGAATTCGGACTCGATCCAAAATTAAGATAGGTCCAGCGCAAGGTTCCGTCGACACTAGAAATATGCGTCTCCGCCGAGCTCCAGCCGCTGACAAATTTACTCAGCCCTGCGCCCCCCGAGTGGTGAAAGTGCAGATAGTGTAAGTACGTGTTGATTGAACCATTCAACCACCACTCAAACGAGAGCCGACCAGGCCCCTGCACCTGCGTTTCGATCTGCGGCAAGCCTTCAACCGGCAAGCCTTCAATCATCAAAGCGCTCACGCCATCGGAGGTTACATTGGTCTGAAGAATCCAATTCCCTTCGTGCTCCCACGTCCACCCCGGGGTATCGACGGCCTCGGCAATAAAGTCGTGGCGGACATGAAGCTCAATGCGGTTTGTCCACGTCCCAGCATCGGAACGAAACGTGATCTCGATCGGATGCAGACCATTGACAGCCGTGTCCGGCACCTGAAGTTGGCAAGGGATTGCGTTGGTATAGATTCCACGCCCAACTGTCCCCACTTCAACTAGGCAACTGGCCAGAATTAAGCTTGTTGATACGCTGGCCAATTCAAGGGTCAGATCGTGAACCTCTCCGGTTCCTTCCATCCCCCACTCCAACCGCAGATCATAAAGTCCCTCCCGCTCGAGCATGTCCACTGCGTTGCCCGACTCCAGCACATCCAATTGACGGGTGTAGGCCAGTGACTCTGCAGATGATTCAAAAAATTTCACCACCGCCATGTGCTGCATGTCCAGC
>SLBD01000208.1 GCA_007126515.1 Kiritimatiellia bacterium | reverse complement strand
TATATCACCCCATGCAGTGGGGCAATTTCAACTGGGATATTGGCAGTAATCGCGGGCCGCTTGAGCAACACCGATCCGAATGGCAGCGCGAAGGAAAGCCCATGTATTTGATGGGCTTTAACGAGCCCGATGGTTCCGATCAGGCAAACATGACCGTGGATACCGCCCTGGCCATGTGGCCGCGTCTTGAACGCATGAACCTCCCCTTGGTCAGCCCGGGCACAGTGAATCCCAACAACGCCTGGATGAACGAGTTCATGGAGCGAGCGCTCGATTTGGGCTACCGCATTGATGCCATCTCTGCCCATCGCTACGCGGGCCCCAGCAGCGGGAACTCTGGTCCATTGATTCAAATCTTAGAAGATTTTCATAATGAATGGGAGCGTCCTGTCTGGCTAACCGAATTTTCAATCCGCGACTGGAACGATAATCAGAACTGGACGGAAGAAGATAATTATACCTGGCTGGCAGACTTTATCTGGCGAGCGGAATCGTTGGACTGGTTACAAAAGCACTCGTTGTTCTTGTGGACCGCCACGAATGAATTTCCCGAAGCAGAGTTTCCATGGCAGAGAGTGAGGCGTTCCAACGCCTTTCAAGAGGACGGCATAACACCGACTCCCTTTGGCGAACTCTATTTCGCATGGGATCGGGATACGGTTATCCGCGCGGATAAGCCCTATTTCATCCATAATCGGGAATACCGCAAACGGATCAGTGACCAAGGGAATGAGAGCCCTCAGCACGCCACCATTCGTGATAGTGATGCCCCCTCTCAATGGGTCTTGCGTCCTTCCGGCACGCCTGACCAATGGCACATCATCTCTCTTCGCGACGGCCGCATGCTGCGCAATAATAACGGATCTGTAGACTTCGCACCGCCCCACACAACCGGAACCGACGTACAATGGCAATTGGTTGAGCAGGAACATGGCTGGTTTTTCATCGAGGATCCAAGTGCCACCAATACCGTTAACTTTCGGCTACTAGACGAAGACGGTGAGACTCGATATCGGCTGGTAGGGCCGGGCTTTGTCGGTGATCGCGTCCAGTGGCGTTTCATTGTACCCTTCGAAGCCGTCGATCTAACTCCTCCCAACCCACCGCTCAATCTAACCGTCTCGGCAGGTGACAGCCAGATTGAGCTGACGTGGGACGCCGCTGCTGAAACAAATGGCTTTTACTCCGTCATCCGACGCATCAGCGGCGAGGAAGATTACGCGCTCGTCGCTGCCGGCCTGACTTCCCCTTCGTATACAGATACAGGGTTGGAAAACGGGTTGATGTATGAATATGGCGTCATCGTCACCGATCGCTTTGGTTACCAATCGTTGATGTCGGATGCATCATTCGGCCGCCCGCTTTCTTCTAGCCCCCCTCGCTTGGACATTTCGGCCGCAGAAGACGCCATCCAGATCAACTGGCCAGACACGCACCGGGGCTGGCGATTGCAATTCACCAGCAACAGCTTGACGACAGCGACCTGGACAACGTTCCCCGGCTCAGAAACCAATACGCAACACAATTGGGAGCCCATCGAGGACAGAAAAGGATTCTTCCGCCTCAAGCATCCCTGACACGCAAATTCCAGCATCACCCACGATTGGTTGCAAGGAAGGCGAGACACTGGCGAACCGCGCCACAGTTTTCCATTGAGTGGAAAAAGCAGCCAAAAAGTTTCCATCGAATGGAAGTGGACATAGAACAAGGCAATTGGCCACAAAAGGTAAAACAAATAATAGCCTATAAGCTATTACAGCATGCCGGATATTTGGCGCAATAGCCTATAAGCTATGATGCTATGAAAAGATCCTTCTTCGTTATGTCTCTGACGGTAATGCCGAGCTCTGAGTCGCCGCAACCGAATGCCCTTTCACTCTCCTCAAGATTCCGGACGACCTCAGTCATAGGTTTGCGCTGTAGCTCCAGGCGTGTTCGGGACACTATCGGTGTCTCAGGAAATGTTCAACGGTCAGTCCTATATCTTTGGAAATTTGACGCAGAAGTATCGGCGATATGTCCCGAGAGCCGTGATCTGGAACTGTAGTCTGTCGTCCATCAGTGTGGCGAAATTGACGATGAGAACCCCGTTGGCGGATCTGTGTAAAGCCGAGATGCGTGAGGATTCTGATCACCTCTTTGGGTTTTAGGACTGGCAGTGATCCCATTTCTACACCGCAACCGCTTGGGTGCCCACAAACTCCGCTTCAAGCACGGGATCTCCGTCCTCAAGTAGCATTTGGAGGACTTCTTGAAGGTTTGTGTGTAGCTCCTCAAGGGTTTCGCCTTGAGAGTGAGCCCCGCGAAAGCCCGGAATGTAACCTGTGTAGAGATTGGTGTCTGGACAGCGCTCAATGATTGCAGTGTATGTCTTCATGCTTTCAGGCTACCACAGGCCATAGTCGGTGTCCACTGGGCTGTAATTCCTCTATAATTGCCCGAACGAAACGCCTGAGCAAAGCGGAACAGGCACGGCGAATTAGGGATGCGGCGGATTAGGGATGCCCATTAAAATATCAATTATCAGAATGCATCCAGCATGCCTATACTACTTCTCCGCCATATTGTTCAGTCGACGATTCAATTCTCGGTCCTTTGCGCGCTACGCCGTCAGCGACTTTCGTCGAATGCTAACGGACGCGCCCGTTCTCAACCCCATGACCCACTCCCTCATGACTCGAGCAAACACCTAGTTTATATTTTAATGGGGATCCCCACCCCGGACGTCTGCGCTCGGGATGACAATTGGCGAAAAACTGAGGCGATAGTTTTATTTCAAAATGCTCTACATGCGCGGTCACCGCCCGCGCCTACAACAAGACCGCAGCCATAAGTTTTCTTTAAATACTCTAGAGCATGCTCAGAACGACGATTGGGCAAACGGGATGGCTGCAGCTATCGCCCTACCGTCTGCGGCCTGCCTCTTGCTCCGCCTCGGACAAGAAGCCATCGCCATCGGTATCCAACTCGTCGAACCGCCGTTCCAAATCCTCACGGGTCGGATTCCAGCGCGGATCATTTCGAGCCCACTGCAAGCGCTGGCGAACATACTCTTCCCGCGTGATGCCTAAGCCATGCCCCGCAGACTGCACCTGAACTTCACGGACATTTTCCGCTTCTAGTTCTCGATCCGAAAGAAAACCGTCTCCATCCCGATCCAACTCTGCAAAGCGAGCTTCCAATTCTTCACGCGTCGGATTCCAACGGGGGTTCCGCTCAGCCCATTGCAACCGCTCGCGCACGTATTGATCACGGCTGACTCCTCGTCGGGCGGGCTGTTTCCGCTCCGATTCGAGTTCCTCGACGGACAGAAAGCCATCTCCATCCATATCTAATTCATCGAAACGATCGGACAATTCTCGATGCGAAGGATTCCAATTCGGATCATGTTCCGCCCATTGCGAGCGGGTTTTGATGAATTGATCGCGGGTCACTCCCCGACTCAAGGGGCGATCAGCCGCCAGTTCTGCTTCGGATAGGAATCCGTCTCCATCGGCATCCAATTCGGCAAACCGCCGCTCCAACTGTTCACGCGTGGGATTCCAATTGGGATTATTGTTTGCCCATTGCAGTCGTGTGTTAACAAACTGATCTTGGGTAATGCCTCTGGATTGGGCCTCAGACTCGGCCACCAAGAAAAGCAGGCCGCAGGTAAGAATGATTCGAGCTCGAACCCTTTTCATGATTTCTGCTCCTCAGTCTGATTTTGGGCTGGGTTCCATCCAGAAAAGGGGGCCGCGCCGTTGCAATTACGCGACCCCCTCTTGGGTGTCTAGGAGTTCTCCATGAACATTATTGGTTTTGGCGTCCAGCTTCTAATTCTTCGTCGGTGAGGATCCCATCCCCATCCGT
>SLBD01000201.1 GCA_007126515.1 Kiritimatiellia bacterium | reverse complement strand
TATAGCTCTGGGTTCATGACGCAAAAGGAATTCTTGCGCTACGGAACCTTGATGAATTTTCTCAGTCTTGGAGCCTTTGCGCTCGTTGCCTGGCTCTACTGGCCCCTAATTGGGCTGCTCTGAAGAAGACCACTATGCGATCACCACGCTGACCAATGAACACCGAGCCCAAGTCCTCAATTATCTGAAAGCAACGGGATTCAGGCTTGGGTTGCTTGTAAACTTTGGTCACCACCCCAAATTAGAATACGAGAGGATATGCTTGTAGGCGCTTAGGCACGAAAGACCCTAAATAAAAATCTTTTCGTGTCTTTTCGTGCATTTAGTGGACGGACGGCTCTATGCATACAAAAGCACCGCCAGCGCCGTTACTCCGTACAGGGCCAAATTGATCAACAAGGGCACATCGGTCAGGAGGATCCGTTCTGGGCGATCGCCTCGCTCATGCCGATAGACCAAATCGAGATACCGAAACAGGCCAAATAAAACAAACGGGATTGTAAATCCTAAATAGGCAGATCCAAATTTTTCGACTGTATCTGGCCACAGCGTATACAGCGCATAACATACCACTGTCGCAGAACTGACAATGGCAATCAACTGATCCAGTAGCCCCTCATTATATGCCTGCATACTTGTCCGCGTTTGATCCGAGACATCAGCCAGCACGACTTTTTCGTGGCGACGCTTGCACAACCCCAAAAACAAAGCCAGCAACATCGTGCATAGCAAGAGCCACGGAGAAATTTCAACTGGAATCGCCACACCGCCGGCCAACGCCCTCAAGACAAAACCAGCGGCGATCACAAATACATCCACCAAGGCAACTCGCTTTAAGCCAAATGAATAGGCCACCTGAATGATCATGTAGGCGAGCAGAACATGGGGCAGATATCCACCCAATGCCACGCCTATACCTAATCCCAGTAAGCCAAGCCCACAGGCCAACACAAGAGCCAAGGCGACCGACAAATGCCCCGCGGCAATCGGACGCAATCGCTTGATCGGATGCAATCGATCCTGCTCGCGATCCCGCACATCATTGACCAGATATACAGCGCTCGACAAAGCGCAGAATGCGGCAACCGCCCACAGTGCTCGAATCCCACTTTCCAGCCAATCCACACGCTGGGCGGCATCACCCAACGCAAAGATGTAGGCCGCAAATACCACGCCATTCTTTGTCCACTGCGCAGGCCGCAACGCCCGCACAATTGCTATCCACAGAGACGGAGAGGAAGTTGAATCAGTCATGTTGCACACTCCGCTCATGCACCGTTCGCGGTCGCCTCCGCAACCCCGCCTTCAACCACAACTCCCAAACAATCCACAATGCCTCGCGAACAATCGCAGAACTCATTTTTGAGGCGCCCGAACGACGCTCCTCAAATGTAATCGGGTGTTCTTCAATCGCATATCCCTGCATCCACGCCTTGTGAGTCATTTCGATTTGAAATGAATATCCGTTGGAATGGACCCGATCTAGATCAATTGATTCCAGCACCGCGCGCCGGAAACACTTAAAGCCACCGGTCGGATCCGTAAACGGCATCCCCGTGATCGCCTGGACATACACTCCCGCCCCACGGCTTAGGAACAACCGGCCCAGCGGCCAGTTAATGACGCGGACACCGCCGATATAGCGGGAACCGAGTACTAAATCCGCTCCCTGAGCACGGTTCAGCATCAACGGGACCTCTGACGGATCATGAGAGAAATCCGCATCCATCTCAAAAACAAACTGGTAATCGCGCTCCAAGGCCCACTTGAAGCCAGCAATATACGCCCGCCCCAACCCCTGCTTATCTTTCCGATGCAAGACATGCACGCGGGGCTCGCGGGCCGCTATCTGATCTGCGATTTCCCCCGTGCCATCCGGGGAATGATCATCCACAATTAATAGATCAACATCCTCACAAGCAGCAAAAAGGGCTTGTTGAATAGCTTCCACATTTTCCCGCTCGTTATAGGTCGGAATAATCACCAAGGCTTGATTCATGCGCATAAAATGCAGTCTAATGAGGCCAATTACAAGTACCGTTTCTCCACTCCCCCCGATTCCAAGACACATGTTCAGGCTTGGTGCTGCGGATTTGATTCGGGCGTGGATCTTGCGTCATTCGTCATTATCAAGGTCGCCAGAGCACGCCAGCAGAAATAAATAAGTAAAGCCTTTTACTTATTTCTTCTTTACACCGCTATATGGCATGGGTATGTTCTCGCCCGTTCGCAGGAATTGTGTTTTTACCTATAAATTGAGGGTGAATAACGAATGAAGAAGATCATTGCTATGTTGTTGGTAGGAGCCGCGCTGACATCGTCCGCGTCTGCCGAAGCCATTTGGTTCAAAGAAGTGTCGAACCGTTTCGACTACGTCAAGTATGCGACATGGATCATGACGCAACTCAAGGTCGATTTTGGCGTTTGGCCCGTTGCGCCGGGACATTCTGCCGGTGCCGTCTTCACGGACGACGGCTGGGCCAGTGTCTACTGGCAGGAAGCGGAGTGGGAATACAATGCGCCTGGTCCGTTCGGAAGTTGGGACGAGCATTGGACAGTCTACTTGGGCGCACGCGGGGAAAACGGCCAGTACATGGGTCAAAGCCTTGTTCCCTTCAATGTGGAATTTGCCTTGTATGTGACCGATGCCGACGGCAATTGGTATTGGGATAACAACAACGGGTGGAACCACCATTATTTCGTCGACTAATGATACGGAATGATTGCCCAAATCATCAGGCAATCAAACTAAACACAGAGACCCTTTAACCGCCGCGCTCAGCTTGAGCGCGGCGGATTCTCTGATATAACCAAGCGACATGAAAACGCGCTCATTTGCCATCCTTCTCCTGATTACGATCACCCACGCTGCGTGGGCAACCGATCAAGTTGCCACGCTTGACGACACCACCGTCGCCATCATCGGAGGGCAAGAGATCCCCTATGACTGGTTTTTGCATGAGTTCCGGTCAACGTTTTATCGCCATGTCCACGAGGAAGACATCCGAACCGCTGTCTTCGACCAGTTTTTGACGGCGGCACTTGCCTACGAGGCGGCTCGTACTGCAAAAATTGACCAAAACCCAGAATTGCAGGAGCGGATCGAATCACGGATCGAGTCCATGCGCGCCTACATGGAATACCAATTGGCGATGACTGAACGAGGCATGGTGATTGAAGTCTATCTCAGCAAATTGGGACTTTCCACCGACTCATTCTCAATCACCGATGAGGAATTGCTCGTCTACATCCAGCAGGAGCTTTCCTCTCGCCCCAACGCGCCGGTTGTTGACAGCCTCGACGACGTACCTCCTCAGATTCGACAGCAATTCCGCAGCCGCTGGCAGCAAGAACAGCAGCGGAAAGAGTTACAGCAGCGGAAAGCAGGCTGGCAGGAAGAGTTCGGCGTTCAAATTAATAACTCTCTCATCGAGTCCGTTCCCCTCCCCCGAATGCCAGAAGGGCAGAACGCTCCCTTCCCAATGCCACAAGAGTGACCTTTCCCGAGGGGATTGAAGGTTTAAAAAACGGGTTACGGCTCAGTTCTTCCCTGCGGAAAGAGACGCGACCAATCCGTGTCCGTTTCCCGAAAGATCCTCTCCATGTGCACAACTAAATCGGTGATCGCGTCGACATCATCGATGCCGATTGATCGCGCATATTCGGCAATCCGATGATTGCGATCCGTGCGGCTGTGGTGAATCAAACGGGACAAGGCCCGCACCATTTCCCCTTGGACTTGCTGGCGTTCCGCCGCCGTTTCAGCTTCTTCAAGACGGTCAATATATTCACTGACTTGCACCAGACTATCCATCACCTGCTGAACGTATTCGCGTTCAATATCATCAGCGATCCGGTTCATGCGACTTTCCAACCGTACCCACTCGCGATCCAATGCGGCATCGCTGCGAATCCTGCGACTCATGCGAGCACGCTCTTCAGGATCAGATGGTGGCAAATGGCGAGGATCAATCTCTCTCACCTCGGCATCGGACGGAGGCTGCGGAGGGCGCTGAAATGATTCCAACGGAAACGGAGGTGATTCCTCGTCTGTCTCTGTCAGCGGTATCGGTAGAGGCTCCGCCTTCTCATCAACAGGAATCTCCCGAACAGGCTCCTCAATCGCTTGCAAGGACTCCGCCCTGTCGGCTCGCATTAAAACAGCAATGCGCTCGAGATCACGGCGAAGCTGCAGCGCCTCCTCTTCAAGCGCAACCGCCTTCGCATACATCCACACGGCCGTAAACACGGCGATTCCGGCGATAACCGCAACCGCGGGCAATCCATAGCGTCCCCGCAGCATTATCTCGCGCCCTCACTGCCCACAAAGCGACCGCCGCGCTTCCCTGTAAGCTGTCCATCGGCAATACTGACGACGCCATTGACAACCACCAGCTCCACCCCTTCAGACAACTGATGCGGATTCACAAAATCGGCTCGATCCTTGATTCGATCCGGTCGAAAAGCCACCAGATCGGCTTGATATCCCGGAGCCAGCACGCCACGACCAAACAATGCGAACTGGGCCGCAGGTAACGAGGTCATCTTGCGAATGGCCTCGGTCAGCTCCATCCGTCGCCCATCCAACACGGCACGCAAAAACCGGGGGAAACTGCCGTAGGCCCGGGGATGGGGATGATTCCGAGCCAGGGGGCCATCCGGAGAATGAATCGACCCGTCACTGCCGACCATGACATACGGCTCGGAAAAGATCTTCCACATGTTGTCCTCGTTCATGCCGAAAAAGATTCCCGTCGTCTTCAGCTCATCACGCTCAATCAGTGTGAACATCGCATCCACCGGTTCCACGCCGAGAGCCTCTGCCACTTTCCGCAGCGGCGTGCCTTTGAAGGGGAGATTGTCGGGATGATGCGTCGATCCAACGACCACGGTATCCCAATAATCTTCTTCCCGCGCCGCCAGAATTTCTTCCCGAATCCGAGCCCGTGTATCCGGATCCCGAACGCGGGCCAGAATCGCCGCATGGCCATCATCCAGAGCCCAGTCCGGCAACAAGATATCCAAATCCGTGCAGGCCGCTATATATGGATAGCGATCCGCCGCCACATCCATGCCTTCGCGATCCCGCGCGTCGCGAATCAATTGCAGGGCATCATCAATCTTATGCCAGTTTTCGCGACCAGACGTTTTCAGATGCGACACCTGCACCCGTGCCCCGCTGCTGCGCCCGTACCCAATCGTTTCTGCAATGGCTTCCAGCAACTGCTCACCCTCGCTGCGCATATGTGATGTGTAGATACCATCATGTTCGGCCAGCACCTCACACAGCTCTTCTACTTCCTCGCGCGGCGCAAACGTACCCGGAATGTAGATCAAGCCTGTGCTGAACCCGATGGCTCCAGCCTCCAAGCTCTCGTGCAATCGCTGCTTCATCAAGGCCAATTCGTCGCCAGTTGCCGGTCGTCCTTCATAGCCGACCACACCCGCGCGCAGGGTATTGTGGCCGATCAGCAAGGCAATGTTGACGCCGGGCTGCACTTGATCAACCAAGGCGCGATATTCTGCAACGGGCGACCATGTCCCCGGATGTGGATGGGCCGCCCAGTCGGCGGGCAACTTGTACGCGCCATGCAGGGGAGCGGCGGATGCCCCGCAATTCCCCACAATTTCAGTCGTAATGCCTTGCGTGATCTTGGATGACGCAGACGGCTCAATCAACGCATACACGTCAGAATGAGAGTGCACATCGATGAAGCCAGGACACAAAGCCAACCCGGCCGCATCAATATCCACCGGCGCCTCAGCGCCCATCAAATTGTCCACGGCCTTAATCTGTTCCCCCACGATTCCAACATCGAGGCGACGGGGCGGATTCCCCAAACCGTCATACACATCAGCATTGCGAATGATTGTATCAAATTTCATCATAACCTCTTTCTCCTTGCAAAAGATACGCGGCAACCCAACCGAGGCGCAAGTGTGGATTGACAGAGGGGGGACTGCATTAGCCCCAAACACCCCCCATCAAAAAGATCTATACAGATCGAGATATGCCTCAATCGTCTGCTGAATCGTAAAGTCCTCCTGAATGCGTTGGCGCGCTGAAGCACCGCACATCGCTCGCAACGCATCATCCTTCAGAATCCGATTCAAGGCACTGGCAAGGTCAGCACGATCACCGGCCTTGCAGACCCAACCATCTTGTTGATGCCGGACCAGCTCAGGAGATCCGCCCGCATCGCTGACAACGGCCGGCACTCCCTGCGCCATGGCCTCAATCACCCCTTTCGGCAATCCCTCCCTCCGCAGTGACGGCAAGACAAATACATCGCTGGCACCTGCCCAACGCGGCGCATCCGGCAGATGCCCCGTAAAGTGAACTCGAGCCCGTAGCGACTTCTCCAACGACAAGTGGGAGGCGGCGCGATCGCGCACGGTGCCCATCAAGAGGTAATGTACCGGCCGATCAGCCACCATGACATCAGCCGCCGCTGCCAATAGCAGCGCGGTCCCCTTTCGAGGGCGCATGGTTGCGGCTGCGCTCACAATCAACGCATCCTGAGAAATCTCGAACCGTTGGCACACCTCTTCTCGTGTCGCAGATTCGTACCAGTTCACGTCATGGCCTTTATAAATGCGCCGAACGCGTGTGGAAGGCACATCTTGTCCGAGGAGATAGTCGCGAATGGCATCACAGACACAAGCAATACAGTCGACGCGTGGATTCAGATACGTCATCCAGGCCGCCGGATTCCATTTGGGCAAGTTCCCTACGATCCCTCTGTAAGCCACGATCCGGACCGGCAGGTCGCGGGATGCCCACAACAGGTTGGACAAGGGCCGATTCATCAACGTATGGGCAATCGTATACTCTCCCGATGTCAGCAAGTCGCGCAGAAATCGAATGCTGGCGCCATCAATACGGCGGCGAAAGGAGTGATACGACACAGGAATTCCTGCCCGCTCAAACCAATCAGCGCGGGCCATTCCCGGCTCACCGACCACAGTCACCGGCACCCCCGCAGCATGAATCCCAAGAATCATCTGGGTTTCCGGCAAATCCGGTTGAGTCGCTAGAATGAGAACCTTCATGAAGGAAGACGCTATCACATTGAAAAGGTGAAAAACGAGCCGGCAAATGCGACCTGAAATGGCTCGAAAAACTACAATATTCTGCTTGCCAGCCTTCCGACAAGAATCTACGCTCCAAAACAATAAGTATCGGATCCAATGAATCGATGAGCTGCCGGTTCCGGGTTCGCGCAAGATGAGCGGCTGAAGAAGGAGTGTATCCGTGAATATATATGTGGGAAATCTTTCCTACCAAGCAACCGATGATGACTTGCGTACCGCCTTTGAGGCGTTTGGTCAAGTTGCGTCGGCGCAGGTCATCAAGGATAAGTTCACTGGCCGCTCTCGTGGATTCGGCTTTGTTGAGATGCCGAGCGGCGAGGAAGGACAGAAGGCAATTGATGGAGTCAATAATCAGGAAATCGCAGGACGTCCCGTGCGCGTGAACGAAGCGCGTCCTCGGGAAGATCGACCTCCCCGTCATTAGTCGACGTTTCTGAGGTTTTTAGCGAAACCATTTGCGCTCCGCACACTCGTGTGCGGGGCGCTCTTTTTTGGAGAACAGATATGGAAATCACGCATCGCAATCATGTGACACCTTTCACAACCAAGGACGGTTCTGAAATCCGCGAGCTCTTAGCCCACCGAAACTCGTGCATCCGCAATCAAAGTCTGGCGGAAGCAACGATTCCAGCCGGCGGGGCAACAGTCGAGCACTACCATCCCAAGACGGAAGAGATCTATTATATCTTATCGGGAACCGGACAGATGAAGCGAGAAGACACGTTTCAAGCCGTCGGCCCGGGTGATGCCATCGCCATCCCACCGGGAACCCGGCATATGATTTCCAATACTGGCGAAATCCCGCTGCGATTACTCTGCTGCTGTGCCCCGGGCTACGAGCACGAAGACACGGTGCTTATCGAAGCCGAATCATAGTTCAGCGCATCTCACTTAGCCAACAGAATCCATACGGCGGCACCACCAAGGTGTTGTTGATAATATCTGGATCCTGTCCGGTATGCAAATCAGTCAGATGGCCATAGGCCGTCTGCCCCCAGTGCCCCAGTTGACTTAAGTCAACAGACTGCGACTTGCCATCAAAATTATTGATCACTAACACGGACTCGTTTCTGGCGTGAAGATGATAGCGCTCGTATACGAATAAGTGCGGGTTTTTCACATCAATCAATTCGCGGTTATTGAAATCGGCAAAGACTTCAATTTCGCTACGCACAGCAATCATCCGCTTCAGGGCCGTGAAGATTCTAAACTCGACCGTGCCCGGCTCGCTCCGGCGGGTGGCTCGCTCCCAATCAAACTGTGGGCGATGCACCCAACGACTGTCTCCCGACTTTGCGGGTTCGGCACGATACGAGTAATCATTCAACGTGCCAATCTCATCCCCATAATACAGCAGCGGGATCCCGCCGAATGACAACAGCACGCTGTGTACCAGCAAGATCATGAGAATGGAATCATCAATGGCTTTCGGATCGTCCGCCGACAGCGCGTATTCCAGTCCCACCAAGGATGCCATGGACCCAGCAATGCGGGCATCGCCGGTTCGCTCGTTGTGTCCGAAGGGCACACCACGGGCATACGAATCGCTAAATTTTCCGGTAAAGTAATCGATCAGATAGCGACGATGCGGCCCAGGATCGTACCCGGCGCGCTCGATATCCTGATTGTCAAATCCCAACCCGATATCATCGTGACAGCGGATGTAATTCAACCAAGTCGCCCGCTCCAACTTGACGGGGACACTGGTGATTCCATGCGTCAGCAATTTCGCATTTTTGGTGGCAATGGCATCCCACAACAATGCCATCAGCGTGGCGTTATAGGCAATCTCACACTCTTTGGCGATGACAGCATCTTCGCCGAAATACTTGGTGACTTCGACTGGAGCGACGATGGCCTCGGCAATGAACAAAACTCCCGGAGCCGTGACCTGACTGCAATCCTTTAGCAATTGCAGAATCAAATGCGCTTCTCGCTCATTTTGACACGTGCTGCCAATTTTCTTCCAGAGAAACGCCACCGCATCCAAGCGCAGAATATCGGCGCCTTGATTGGCCCAGTACAAGATGATATCCAAGATCTCGATCAACACGGCCGGATTGGTGTAGTTCAAATCCCACTGATAATGGTTGAAGACGGTCATCACCCACCGCTGCATCTCTTCATCCCAGGTAAAGTTTCCCGGAGCTGTCTCGGGAAACACTTCAGGCATACTCTGTTCGAACATGTCTGGGACGGTGCGATTCGTGAAGGTGTAGTAATAATCTTGATACTTTTTCTCACCGGCCTTGGCCCGCAGGGACCAGTCATGTTGATTGGACGTGTGATTCAGCACCACATCCAACGCCAGCAACATGCCACGCTCATGCATCCGCTTCGATAAACTTGCGATATCTTTTAAGCTGCCCAATTCCGGGTCAATCTGTCGAAAATCGCTGACTGCGTAGCCGCCGTCATTTTCATCTTTGGGGCACTTCATCAAGGGCAGAATATGTACCAAATTCACGCCCAACTCTTGAAAGTAATTGAGATGGTTCTCCATGCCCTTGACGGTTCCGGCAAAGCCTTTGCAGTACAAGGCCATGCCGGTCCAGCGCTGATGCAAAAACCAGTTGTAATCCTTCTCGCGCTCAATATCGATTTGGCGTAATGCCTCGGGGCGGCGAATATACTGACGCGCCATCGTTTCAACCAGCCTCTGAGCCTGCGCTTCAAAATCTGGACGCTTACCATACAAGCGATGGAACAGGGAATGAATGGCGTAGAAGTTTGCACCTAACCGCGTGTAGAAATGGCGGAGATCCTGCTCGCTGATCTCGTCTTTGAGACGATTCAGGATATCATTCAACATCGAATGCGAGACTTGTTCATACATGCTGCAACGTCTCCAGAAAAGCTGAGTAGAAAGATCGATCCGACGGCGTCGCGCCGCGTTGGCCAATAATGCCAACGGCAAATTGCTGAGCCGCATCCAAGGATTGAAGCAAGGACCAACCGGCCAGTACCCCGTGCAGATAGACAGCACTGAACGAATCGCCCGCGCCAACAGAATCCACATGGTTGTGCAATGGCGGAGGGGGCACACTATGAACAGAGCCATCCCGCGAGCGGACCAGCGCGCCCTGCCTGCCACGCGTCACAATCACTTCATTGACGCCGAGGTCATCTTGAAGCGCTGCCATCGCAGCTTCCAAGGTGTCTGCTTGATATCCCAAGGCGCGCAACTCGTCGCCGTTCATTTTCGCCCAATGGGCTCGTCGCAACCAGGTCTTGATCTCATCCGCCTGCCACCATGGCTCCCGCAAATTCACATCCATAAAGATATCGGCCTGAGTCGAGTTGGCAAGCGCATGCCAGGCAGCCCGTGACTCTGGCGCCCGCAGCGCGAGGGAACCGTGATAAAGAATGTCGCCAGATGAAGGCGCGGGCATACACGAGGCATCCATGAAATCATAGGCTACACCAGAACAAATATCATAGGTGGGCTCATCGTTCTCGATCTGGACCTGAACTGTTCCCGTGGGATGATCTTCATCTCTCTGGATGGCGCTGGTATCCATGCCCCATTCCCGCATGGCGGCTACAATTTGATCGCCCAGCGCATCAGTCCCCACGCGAGAAATGAATTGTGGCTGATTTCCCAGCGCATGCAAATGCCAAGCGACATTAAACGGCGCTCCGCCCAATACACTCTCCCCGCCGGGGAAACAATCATACAAAACTTCGCCAAACACATAGATTTTCTTCATGGCACATCCCTGCCTTCACTTGTCTTTCCCTTTGCCTGCACAGAGAACTCGCCGACTCGGTAATGGGCAACGCCTTCCAGAACCCCGTCCGCATAAGGGGCTTGGGCGCAGTACAACCATTTCTCCACTCCTGCCGCCCGTGCCCGGCGCGTTGCTTCTTCCCGAATGGACTCCGTTGCATTGCCAACCAACACCGCTGGCAGCGGGCTTACCAATGCGTCCACGTCATTGCCGCTATCGCCCGCAAAGACCACCTCATCCACAGCATAGCCGCGTCGCTCCTGCAAAAATGAAATCGCCAAATACTTGTTGGCACAACGAGGCAGCACATCCAACAACCCTGTTCCAGATGCTTCGTCCACACTCCAAATGGCCTGCGCGGGCCAGCCGGCCGCCGCAATCTTTTCCTTAATCCGGTGTCCAATCGACTCCTCGGCAGAGGTGTAAAAGCTGATTTTGAACCGGCCTTGTTTGGCTTCTTCCTGATATCGCCACTCCTGATCGGGATCAAGATCATGAATCATCGCCTCACGATCCAATCCCTGCCATTCTTGAGCCAATTTCTCTTGCCACGCGCCATCAACACTCGGGTCCATCCCGCGCACTGTGTGGATATGTGTACCGACATCGGTAATCGCATAATGCGGCACTGGCAACGCGTATTCGGATATGGCCTGCTCGACCAACGCCAGGTCCCGGCCCGTCACATACGCCAGCTCCACCCCCTCTTGCTCCACCAACGCGTGCATTCGCTCGCGAGCTCCTGCCCACTCGGTTTGGGGACCATTCGGGATCACGGTCCGATCCATATCGGTGCAAAGCAGCAAACGCTTACCCATCGGATTGCTCCTCCATTTGCTGTTTGGGATCCTCGCACTTCCCAAAGAAGTCGTAATAATCAAAGGCCTCCAGGATCCCTGCCGCCAACGGCCGCTCCGCAAAATAGATGCGATCCAAATCCAAATCCACGAGACTAGACAGCTCTTCGTGATGCCGATTTGCCACAACCACCGCCAGCGTATCGCCGCGCATCATGTCTTCATCCGCTCCAGACCCGCCCGCCACCAAGACTCGATCGAGCGGGATTTGCCAGCGGTCCGCCACATACCGCAATGCCAACCCCTTGGATGCGCGCGCCGGCAGAATATCCAGGAACTGCCCAAACGACATCAACACTTGTGCAGACAGTCCCTCCTGCAACAACAAGCGCTGAATTTCCTCCACATCCGCCCGGGCTGGATCAATGTAATAACTGATTTTGAAATGGCTCTGCTCTTGCCGAGGCTGTAATTCCAACCCATCCATTTCGTGTAACAAGCGGCGAATCTTACGCGGCGACCATTGATAATCGAGATACTTGCCCCACGCCACATCCGGCGACAACTCCGGCACAGAATAGATTTCCGTTCCACCACTGGAAATCAATACATCGGGCTCCGGGATGCCATGCTCGCTCATCAACTTGCGGGCTGAATCCAGTCGTCGCCCAGTCGCCACAATGAAAGCCGTACTCTTACGATGCTGCCGCAGTCGGGTCAGCAGTTCGCTCAACGCCCCTTCATCGCCAATTAGATTTTGATCCAACCCACTGACGAAGGCACGATCGTAATAAAGGGCCGCACGCCGCTCTGCGGGCTCCCGCACCAGCGGCTCAGAACGCTCCACAACTGCCCGCGCCAACTTCATGTACCGAGCCGCGTGCGCATCCCAGGAGTAATGTTCCTTGACGCCCCGCAAACCATCCGTTACGCAGCGATCCCACGCATCTGAATCCTCAAGCAGCTTCAGCAAGGCAGCGCCGATCGCCTGTGCATCTAAGGGATTGACCAAATAACCGTTTTGACAATTCCCAATAATATCGCGGGGCCCACCATCCTCGGTCGCCACAATCGGCAATCCCGACGCAGCCGCCTCGATCAACGTTAAACCAAACGGTTCCGTCAGGGCTGGATTCACGAAGATGCCGCGCGTGGCCGCTGCGATGCGATAAAACACCGGCACCTCATCGCGGGCATGCTGCTTGGGCAAGGCTACTTTGCCATAAAGATCATAGCGATCCACCGTCACCAGCAATTGGTAGAACACTTCTTGGGCCCCGTCATCCAAGTCCTCAATATCCGTGCGATTACCCGCGACAATGGCAAGGTTCGCTTTTTCTTGGAGCTCTTCGGATTCACCAAAGGCTTCAATCAGTTTTTGAATATTTTTGCGTTTGTCCGGGCGTGAGAGAGCCAGAATCATCGGGCGCTTGGGATCGCGCAAATGCCGTGTCAACTTGGCAAATTGTTCCGATTCCAGTTCCTCCCCTTGCGGCGGACGGAACGTCTTCAAGTCAGTGCCGGGCGGCACCACACGCATTTGGCGGGGCTGATAATAATCGTAGAGTTCGTATTGTTCTTCGATCTCTTGATTTGTGCTCGTGATCACACGTTCGGCAGTCGCCAAGGCCAACTCCTCCGCCTCGACGCGACGCGTCATATTGTAGAGCCTTTCAATTTCCTCATTACTTAATCCGCTCGCCAGCAGACGCTGGCGCTTCACCCGGCCCAAGGAGTGCCCTGTATGAATCAAGGGAACCCCCGACAAACGCGCCAACTGAGCACCAACCCAGCCCGCATCCGCGTAATGGCTGTGCAGAATATCCGGCCACCGATCCTGGTCGCGATAAAACGCATAACACTGATCCACGAAGGTGTCCAAGTGATCCCACAACTGTTCTTTGGGGATGTATTCTTCCGGGCCGCAATCAATTCTAACAATCCTGAATCGATCATTGACCTGCTCGATTGGTTCCGCGTACTCAGCATCCACTGACGCATCAACCACGCGGCGTGTCACCAAGTCGACTTGCCCCACATCGGGCTGCCGTGACAGCGCCTCCGCCAACTCCACGACATAGAGGATTTGGCCCCCGGTATCGGCATCGCGCCCCAACTCGAGGTTCTGCCCCCGAATCAGCCCATGTAAGCTAAACATCGAAATATATAATGGATTGGACGAAGATGTACT
>SLBD01000115.1 GCA_007126515.1 Kiritimatiellia bacterium | reverse complement strand
TATAGGCTTGCAGGGTTTTCTCGAAGTAAGGATCTGTGTAATGCGACGGGATCAGACCGCGATTGAGCGCTTGTACATGTCTAATCAGGAGTTTATTCCGGATTAGTCAGATTATCAAGGAATTTGTTCCGGCAAGCTTATTCTGTATCCAACCCGAAGCGACGGACTTCGTCCATCGCGTATACGTCGGTCATGCCGGCGACATAATCGCAGGCGGAGCGCATCAAGCCGTCGCGCTCAACTTGTTGGCGGGCGCGACGGCCTAGGGTGTCGGGGTGATCAATGTAGTGCAGGAACAGCCGGCGCATCAGTTGCACGGCGTGTTGATTGGAATCATCGACTTCCGGATGCCAGTATAATTGCTGAAAGAGGAAATCGCGATAGGGACGCAGCATTGCTTTCATCTCGTCGCTAAAGGTGACAATCCGATCCGGAGCGCTCATCACATCAGCGACAGAGGATGGGGCATAATCCTGTAACCGTTGCTGGGTGGTTTTCAGGACGTCCTCTACTTGCATGTCGAGGAGGAAGCGAATCGTGAAGGCGGCTCGATCCGCATCGGGGACCGATCCGTATGCGGTCCGACAGCGTTCATCGGCCCGCTGCCACAGTTCCAGTTCGCCCAGCATGTCGGGTGTCAAGAGGCCCGCCTCCAATCCGTCCTCGGCATCGTGCGCTTGATAGGCAATGTCATCGGCGACGTCAGCGATCTGGGCTTCCATCGACTGGAAGGGCCCTATCGGCCGCCCATCCAGTTCCGCCCCGGGATCAGCGGCAATATGCTTTCGCAGTCCGGCTCGTACTTCCCAGGTCAGGTTGAGGCCAGGGAATGACGGATACCGTCGCTCCAACAACTCGACCCAGCGTAGACTTTGCAAGTTATGATCAAACCCGCCATGGTCGGCCATGAGTTTATTCAGCTCGCGTTCGCCACAATGACCGAACGGGCTGTGTCCGATGTCATGTGCCAGCGCAATGGCCTCAGCCAGATCCTCATTGCAACGCAAGGCGCGGGCCAAGGTGCGTCCAATGGCGGTCATTTCCATCGTGTGCGTTAAGCGTGTGCGATAATGATCGTCGGTCACATGGACAAAGACTTGGGTCTTGTATTCCAGCCTGCGAAACGCGCGGCAGTGCAGGATGCGGTCGCGGTCGCGCTGGAATTCTGCCCGGTATGGGTGAGGCGTTTCCGGATAGGCGCGCCCATGGGAGGTGGCACTCCGCGCCGCATAGGGCGCGAGATACGGATTCTCCCACTCATCTCGTTCTGGTCTGGTATCCGACATGGTGATTGCAGTATGATGAGTTCTCGCTAAAATTCAATGCTTACGTACCGTATACACAGAGTCCGACAGAAAGGCTAAAGACGATGAAAGAAACAACCATTTCAATGGAACGAGTCTATGAGGGCCGGATTGTTTCGTTGGAGCTGCATGAGGTGGAGATGCGGAACGGTACCCGCACGGGCCGCGAAGTGGTCCGTCACGGACCGGCAGTGGCGGTTGTGGCCGAGCTCTCTGAGGACCGTTTTGTCTTTGTGCGCCAATATCGCAAACCGGTTGAAAAAGCGATTCTCGAACTGGTGGCCGGCGGCGTGGAGCCGGAGGAATCCGCGGAAGATGCAGCCTGTCGAGAGGTGCGCGAGGAAACTGGGTATGAAGTGACGCGAATTTCGCAACTGGGTACAGTCTACCCCTCGCCGGGATACGTGGATGAGCGGATCGATATTTTCCATGCAAAACTATGGGCGGAACCGGCGGAACGATCGCTGGATGATGATGAGGATCTAGAAGTTCACATTCATTCCAAAGACGTGGTGCGGGCGTTGATCCGTACCGGCCAGATTCAAGATGCCAAAACGATGGCGGGCTGGCTGCTATTTGAACAGAAACTGAATGGCAAGGGGGAAGGATCATGAAACAATGGTTTACCCAACTGCGGGCATGGATCCGCCAGGGCTTGGCGTTTATCCATCACGAATTGTGGGAGGTCGAGTTGGCGACCGTCCCCTACCCTCGGCGCATGTTACTGCGGGCCTTGCGCACGGCGCACCTGGTGATTCGGAGCATCAAAAAAGACAATATTCCTCTGCACGCCTCAGCCCTGACCCTCGGCACGTTGGTATCGATTGTGCCGGTGATTGCCGTGATGTTTTCGATGTATCGCGGTCTTGGAGCCCGCGAAGAAGACATCGAAGGCATGATGGGTGAATGGATGGAGGATATGCCGGCTGAGTTTCAGGAGTTCGTCCTGCAAATGCTTGAGCAATATTCGCAAGTGAATTTGGCGGCATTGGGTGGCGTTTTCTTGGTGGTTGTCTTCGTCATTGTCATCAAAATGCTAGGCAGCATCGAAGAGTCTTTCAATCAGGTTTGGTACATCACTGATTCAAGAAATATCCTGCGTAAAATTAGTAATTATATCAGTATCCTTGTCATCGTCCCCATCCTCGTCGTTGCGGCCAGCGCCGGCACGGCTGTGCTGGACACATTCTTGGGTGAGCAGGTAGAGACTGCCGCATGGATGTGGCGCAGCCTGATTCGGACCGGCCCACTGGTGGCCGCCTGGCTGGCGTTCACATTCTTGTACATTTTCGTACCAAACACTCAAGTGCGTTTGGGACCGGGGCTGATCAGTGGATTGGTCGGCGCTGTGATGTGGCTGATCTGGCAGCGTCTGTACATCGACCTGCAAATTGGCGTCTCCAAATACAATGCCATCTACGGAACCTTTGCGTCCGTGCCGATATTTCTGGGCTGGTTATATACAAGTTGGATCATCATTTTGCTGGGAGCGGAAGTGGCCTTCTCCGTTCAAAATTCGGAAACTCACCGACTGGAGCGAACGTCGTCGGTAGCCAGCACCCAAACGCGGCTGGTGATCGCAATCGGGGTCATGCAACAGGCGGCTGCAGCTATGGTGAGTGGAGGTCGCGTATTTTCGGCCAGCGACTTCGCCAAGCAGGCTAAGACCTCCATCCGACTTGTGAATGATATTGTGCGCCTCTTTGTCCGCGCCGGTCTGTTGGGAACGTTGGCCGATCGTCCGGCTTGCTACGCTTTGCTGAAGGCGCCTGAGCAAGTAAGAGTCAAAGATGTGATCGATACCGTCTTGCAAGATGGTGCGAATCCTGCGGAGTTGGGCTTGGAAGAACTGCAAGCAGCGACTCGAAAAATCATGGACTCATTGGATACAGGCCTGGAACAGAATTTGGAGGCGATGACGTTACGCGATTTGGCGGGGATGAGTGCGTAATGGCGGAGGGGACGATTGATTTTGACCAAGCGCTGAACGAAGAGCAACTTGCAGCTGTGCAGGCGCCGGATGGCCCCGTGCTGGTGATTGCGGCTGCGGGTACCGGAAAGACGCGGACCTTGGTTTATCGCGTGGCATGGTTGGTACAACGGGGCGTGCATCCCCGCAATATCCTGCTGCTCACGTTTACCAATCGCGCCGCCCGCGAAATGTTGGATCGGGCCCGCGATTTGGTCGGCGATTCGGTCAGCGGGCTATGGGGCGGCACGTTTCATCACATGGCCAACCGGATGTTGCGCCGTCATGCCAATCTGCTGGGCTATGAAAATGATTACACGATTTTGGATCAGGACGATTCCAAGAAACTGGTCCGAACGTGCACGCAGGAACTGAAACTTGGCGACAAGCATTTCCCCAAACCCGATGTGCTGTTGAGCTTGTATGGGTTGGCTGCCAGCACGGAACGGCCTGTGGAGGCCTTGGCCGCCAGTCGCTTCGAACATGCGCCGGTGCGAATCGAGGACATCCTCGCGGTCCACAACGCCTATGAGAATCGCAAGCGTGCCCTCAATGCCATGGACTTTGATGATTTGCTGATTAACGGCCTGCGACTGTTCCGAGAACAAGATGCGCTGCTGGAACATTATCGCGACCGGTTCGAGCATATCTTGGTCGACGAATACCAAGACACCAATACCTTGCAGGCGGAGTGGGTGGATTTAATTGCCGGGCCGCAGGGCAACCTGTTGGTAGTGGGCGATGATTTTCAATCCATTTACTCGTGGCGCGGGGCCGATTTCCGTAACATCATCTCTTTTCCCGAGCGTTATCCCAACACCCACATGTACAAGCTCGTCACCAATTATCGGAGTGTGCCGGAAATCTTGGGAATGGCCAATGCCTGTATTGCCGGTAACCCGGAGCAATTTCAGAAAACTTTGAAAGCGGTGCGGGAACCTTATCAGCGTCCCGTGCTGGCACAACTACGCGATGGCCGGGAGCAGGCCTCATTCATTGTCGACCGGGTCTGGGAATTGCGACGGCAAGGCTATCGGCTTCAAGATATGGTCGTCCTGTATCGATCGCATTTCCACGCGTTGGAAATTCAAATGGAACTGTCCGAAAAGGCCTTGCCATATTTGATCACATCCGGGGTTCGCTTTTTTGAACAAGTCCATATTAAAGACGTAACGGCCGTATTGCGCTTGTTGCAAAACCCGGCCGATGAGCTGGCCTTTCAACGGATCTTGGGCATGTGGCCGCGATTGGGTCCGAAGACAACATTAAAGATTTGGAACGCGTTGGGGCGGAGGTGCGATCTTCGCAAAGAAGCGTCACGGCAACGGTTGGATGCAAAGATCCCCGCCGCGGCCCGAGAGGGATGGAATGCCCTCGAGTGTTTGGCGGCGGACGTGGATCGGGACAGTTTGCTGCAGGATCCGGGCGAAATCATTCACCGATTCACGGAGCGCTTTTATCGTGCCTACGCCGAAGAAACATTCGAAAACGCCGATCGACGACTGGAAGACATTGGTGAGTTGATCAACTACACCAGCAAGTTTGAATCGGTTGACGATTTCTTAAACGAAGTAGCCTTGCAAACCAATATGGACGCTGAAGCCGAGGCTGTGGAACAAGGTAGTGAAGCTCTGCGCCTCAGTACGATCCATCAAGCCAAAGGACTGGAGTGGCGAATTGTCTTCATCTTGTGGGTGGCCGAGGGTTTGTTCCCCTCTACACGGGCGCTGGGCGACACGGCCGATGATTCCGAGGAGCGGCGATTGTTTTATGTCGCCGTCACTCGAGCTAAAGACGAATTATATTTATGCGTGCCGCAAGTCCGTCGTCAACGCGACGGCGGCATGCAATTCTTGCAGCCCTCCCGCTTCATTGGTGAGGTCAAGCCAGAATTGATGCGCACCGTCAAACCGAATCGGTGGGGGTAAGGTGCAAAGGCCTGAGTGAAGCAGAGAGCACGGTGAGCCGCAGAGGCCAGCATGAGAATGACTGCACGAATGCGTCTGTTCTGAGGTTTGGACGGTCGCCTCGGTTTATTTGTAACCCTGTTTCGGTTGACGATAGCGGGCGACGAGAACGGTGAATGATTTGGAGTTCTCTACTCGTAAAGACAGATAAAATCATAAAAGTCAGAATCTAGAGTGACGATGACAAATCCTGCTCGTTTGGCAAAAGCCCAAATAGCTATATCTTCATGTCCCTTTAAATCTGCGGTACGGACATGTAGAGATTCAGGGAATAGGTCTTCCAGTCCGGCCACTAGCTTGTGACTCAAATTTGCATCAAACAGCAGCTTCATCGGGCACTGGGTAAGTGACAAAACGACGTTCCCGTTCGGCGGCATAATCGAGACATGCACAAATATCCTTCTCTGTCAGGTCGGGAAAGTCGTCCAGTATCTCCTGAGCCGACATCCCAGCTGCCAACCAACCCAACACATCACCGACCGTAATCCGCAATCCACGAATGCAGGGCTTCCCTCCCCGCTTTCCTGCCTCAATCGTAATGACATCACGATAACTACTCATGCGCTCATCCTCTCTCGTGATACAATACATCTTCAATAGATCACTCGCAACTCGTATTCCGTCCATTGTCGGTTGCAGAAATCTATGTTCAAGGCACTCAATTCCATGCTTGGCCACCTCTTGAAATGAGAGGATCGTACGCTATAGTTCTCTCTGGGAGCATAACTCTAGTTCATTGCGCCGGACGCAGAGGTCCGGACTACATGTATGAATTTTGTAGGCCAGTCCTCTGTGGTTGGCGTACGTTCTTGTGAGAATTGCGTCCTGTGTAACAAGCCGGAGATGCGCCCGTTCTATCAGGTGAATCGTATTAAAGATTGATTGATGAAGATTGAGATATATTATGCGGAGGTTTGTGGGCTGTGCCATAAAGCGCTCGACTTCTTTGCCGAACGTCAGCTGCCGGTGCAGGCGCACAAAGTCGAGTGGGATGGTCAGCGTGATCGGTGGGTAGACAGCAAGAATGTCCACGATATGTTGCGGCGAGCCGGGGAGGTTGACTTTGTGCCGCAAATTTTTATCAATGAGTCCCATCATATTTCCGGCTGGCGACAGCTCGAGCCGATGATTCAATCGGGCGCATTTGACCGGTTGATTGAGGAGATGAATCATGCAGATTGAGATTACTGATATAGCCAAACAGGAACTGATGAAATTGAATGTAGGCAACGATCAATTTCTTCGAATTGATATTGTGCCCGGCGGTTGTTCGGGCATGACCTACTCGGCGGCTTTGGATACTGAGATGCGTGCGAGCGACGAAGTGCTCTATGAAGATGGCGATGTCCGCATCGTTTCAGATAGCGGCAGTGCGATGTTCTTGGATGGGTTGCGGGTCGATTATTCCTCCGACTTGATCAAGGCCGGCTTTCGATTCTTGTCTCCGTCCGGTCTGAAATCCTGTGGTTGCGGTGCGAGTTTCTCCGCCTGATCGTCATGGCTATGCAACCCATAGATTTGACGGGCGGCAAATCGGTCTATTGTTTTAACGAGACCCAAATCAAATCGGCCTACGAGCTGGCGTTTGAGCAATCTGACACAGCCCCTCGCATTCAAGCAGAGCTGGATCGACTGGAGCGTGAGTTCACGCGCAACGAGCGCGCGGCCTTAGCCTTTGTGGTCATTGACCGCTTGCTGAAGACGCCCGAGGCATGATCTACCTCGATAACAACGCCACCACGCAAGTGGCGCCCGAGGTCCTGAATGAGATGCTGCCGTTTTGGCGTGACCACTTTGCCAATCCATCCAGCCCCTACACCTTTGCCCGCCGGTCGGCCTTGGCTGTGGCGCGTGCGCGTGAGCAAGTGGCGGAAGAATTGGGAGCTGAACCGGCCCAGGTCACATTCACCAGCGGCGGATCGGAAAGCATTAATTCCGCCTTCTATGCCGCCACCCACCTACAGCCGGAACGCAAACAAGTGGTCATTTCCACCGTTGAACATGCCGCCACCCTGGCCTGTGCCGATCGCCTCGAGCAAGCCGGGTACAGGGTGGTGCGCGTGCCTGTGGACAGTACCGGGCAGCTCGACCGAGACCTCTACAACCAAGCCTTGACTGCTGACACGGCTTTGGTGTCACTGATGGCTGCCAACAATGAGACCGGTGTGCGATTTCCGATTGAGGAGTTGGCAGCAGCAGCCGAAGACAAAGGAATTCTGTTTCATTGTGATGCAACGCAGATGCTCGGCAAAGAATCGTTTCGCGTGGATGTGCCAGGAATATCCTGGGTATCAATCTCGGCTCATAAATTACATGGTCCGAAAGGTGTGGGTGCCAGCATTGTTCGGCAACCCGATATGAAAGCTGCTCTGATTGTTGGTGGCGATCAAGAACACAGTCGGCGGGCGGGCACTGAAAATGTGGCGGGCATTGTGGGGTTCGGTGCCGCTATTTCGTTAATCCCTGCCGCCTTGCCTGTGATGAACGAACAGATCCGAAATCTCCGTGATTACTTCGAGCGCGAGATTCAGGAGAAGCTTCCTGCCGCTCGCATCATCGGGATGGAGTCACCGCGTCTGCCCAACACATCCTTTTTCTGTATTCCCGGGATTCCGTCGGAGATTCTCATCGCCCGCCTGGATATGGCAGGCGTGTGCTGCTCGGCAGGTAGCGCATGTGCATCGGGAGCCACTGAGCCTTCCCATGTCTTGCGAGCCATGAAAATTCCCGACGAAATTGCAATCGGGGCTGTTCGGATCAGTCTAAGTCGCTATACTAAAGACGCAGAAGTGCAATCCTGCGTCGCGGCGCTTGTTGCCGCTACAAATCAAGGTGCGTAAATGAATAGTATGGCAGGCATTTTGTTGGGAACCGTTTTTCTAGAGATCATCGCTCATCCGGCTGTGTGGGTAGGCACGCTGGTTTTGGTCGGGTTGGCACTAGTCGGCGTGTTGATTTATCGACCGCGTAAGCAAGAGGACAGCGTCGTCGAGAGAGTGGCGGGCGAATGGGTGTTGGATCAAGCGGCTCAACATCAGTCATCGATTCGGGATACTGATCCGAATCGGCTCCCACAAGCCCTGCAACAGTGGCTGGATCACGAAAAAAGCGATACCATGACGACGGAAGAACGGTCGTTATCCCACGAAGTCCAAGCGGATTTAGAATTGGCCCGAGACTTCCAGTTTGCCTATCTAAATCGACCGTACCCGAAGATTCCCGAGACACATGTCGCAGGTCGGTTACGATTGCAATTTCATCATCGGTACGATGCCGCGCTGGCTTTGGGCGGCGATTTTTTTGATTTAATTCCTTTGGCTCCTGACACGGTTGGTGTCTTTATTGCAGATGTGATGGGCCATGGCGCCCGCAGTGCCTTGATCACGGCAATTCTGCGAACATTGCTACGCGATCTTCGGTCCCAAGGACGCAATGCCCGGCACTATGTCACCGAGGTCAACCGCGAATTGTGTGAAATCATGAAGACGCTGCCTCAGCCCCTGTTCGCTTCTGGATTCTATTTCGTCCCCGACACCACTTCGCGCATGGCGACGTTTTCGACCGCTGGACATCCAGCGCCACTCCACATTCATCGAAGTACGGGTCAAATCAGCCGATTAAATGCTCCGTCTCCCCATGGGGCGGCGTTGGGCATTATTCCGGATGAGACGTATACCGGTGGCAAAGTCCGGCTGATTGATGGAGATTCATTTATCTTTTTTACGGATGGGTTGTACGAAGCAACCAATGCCGCTGGAGAAGAGTTTGGTATGGATCGAGTCAGGTATGTGATCCGTCAATGCATCTACAAATCGGATCGACACATTGTTGATCAACTAATGACTGCCGTGCAGGAGTTTGTCGGCGATGCGCCCGTGAATGACGATATCTGCATCGTTTCGGTGGGAGTAACCACAGAGCCGGAATCATCCATCGACAATGCGGCCAGTCAAAGCGAAAACGGAAGGCAGCAAGACGTATGAATCGCAACTTATTCTGGATGTTGGTTGGAGTGATCCTCCTCCCCGGAGCGGTCACACAGAGTGCTGAGTCGGATGCCTCCTCCCCGCATGGCACTGTCTTAAGTTTGTATGACCTCGGCTTCGGCTTAGTCAACGAGGTGCGTCGAATCAACACCGGCTCGGGCCTAAATCGCTTGCGATTTACGGGACTTCCTGCCGGAATTGATCCGGCAACGTTATCATTCATTCCATTGGGCACCACCGCGGGCTTGGATGTGCTGGAGCAGCGGTTCCGTCATGACACCGCTTCCGCGGCCACATTGTTACGGCGCTACATGGGACAAACCATTGAGGTGAGAACGCGCTCGGGAACAGAAACTGGCACCTTGCTGCATGCCTCGGGATGGGAATCGGGAGCCAACCGCCAAACTGCCTTTCTTGTCATCGCCACTGGCGACGGGGTGCAATTGTTTCTGAATGCAGCCGACATCGAACACGTGGTCTTGCCTGAGCCTGCTTACCGAATTGCCCTCCAACCAGAATTGATCTGGACGGTGGAAGCAGAATCCGAAGGCCCGCAAAACATTCGGCTGTCCTATCAATTGGACGGTTTAGAGTGGATGGCGCAATACGATGTGATTGTCCAAGAAGATGGCCGTACGGCGTATTTCGGTGGCCGAATTGGGCTGCGGAACACCTCGCTGGGCACATTTTCGAATGCCCAAGTCCGTCTCATCACGACCGAAAGTGGCTTGGCACACAACGAACGTCAGCGCACAGCGGCATCGGGAGCGCGGCGCGAAAGCACGACCTCCCCACCCATGCGCTATGCCTACGGAGCCGATGCGCCCACAGCTGAAGAAGCCGTTTCGGGACCGGTTCCGATCAGCATTTACAACCTGCCAGAAATGGTCACGCTGGCTCCCGATGATCATGTTTTCATCCGCTACGTCCAAGCTGACCGACTTTCCGTTGAACGATTTTTCGTTTATGACGGAGTCCGTTTTGATCGCTTTCAACGATTCCGTCGTAATGATTGGAATTATGGCACTGAGTCGCATCCAATTGTTGATGCGCATCTCCAATTCATTAACGAAACAGCCGAAGGACTTGGAGTGGCCTTGCCGCCAGGGCGTTTCCGATTGTATCAGCGCAAGGCAGAGGGTGTGGTGGATTTTGTCGGAGAAGATCAATTGCTTTCCACGCCCGTCGACGGCGTGGGGCACGTTCGACTCGGCCCTGCCCCCGGGTTGGTCGGCGAACGCGAGCGTACCGGATATGTCGAAGTAACGCCGATGCGAGTCTACGAAGAATCGTTCCGCATCTCGCTTGAAAACAACTCCGACGAAGCCGCGGAAATTCGCGTCGTGGAACATCTCTATCGCTGGCATGACTTTGAAATTGTTCGTGCAGATGCAGAGTTTGAATTAGTGGGCGAACAGACGATCGAATTCCGACCCGTCCTGCGTCCGGGTGGTCGGCGCACCATTCATTATACTGTCCGCTATAGCTGGTAGAAGATATGCGCCGTGCCCATGCATCCCGCATCGCTGCCAGCGAAGGTCGGGCGATAAAAATTCTGGCTGCCCTGCTTCTTGGCCTGGCCCAGCTGGGTGCTGCGGAAGTGATTCAGACAACTTTGGTCGTGGGAGAGGAATGGACCTCTGTGCGAGAGGTTCGCCGGATCGAAGTGCGGGCAGGAGAGCAGGAACTCATCCTTCAGGATATTCCCGACACCGCCGATTTGTCATCGCTTGCCATTCGCACGCGCCGCATTCCCGTCGAGCTCTTAAATTGGTCGCGCGCCAGCCAGTCAACGGCATCTCATGTGGATCTCGCGGATTCCGAGGCCCTGTGGATTACGCCTCAGGGCCATATCTTGGCAGGACCGCATCGGCCCATCGGGACGACTCAAGAGGATTTGAATCGAGCCGTCGTATGTCGGATCCGATTTCCAGTATCGGGGATGCAGGTCTTCGACATCCACTACCGAATGAAGGGCATCCGTTGGTCGGCCGATTACCAGGTATCTTTGCGGGGAAGACTCGATGATCCAAATGAGCAAATGGCTGTTGGCCTAAAGGGCTTCCTGCGGTTCGAAAATGACAGCGACCGCGATTTTGAACAAGCGACCCTCGCCGTCACCGGCGGCGATCCGCGGATTGCGAGACGCCCTTTACGTTGGCCCGGGTTTTTGATGACCATTGAAGGTCCTCTTGCCGAGATTTGGCATCGTCCCGAAGTGTCACCTCGAGCGCGTAATTTCTATCGACTACCGCGACCTGTCACCTTGCCCAGGCGATCTCGGACTGATGTGGTTTTTGCGGATGCGCCCCGGATTCCCGCTACTCGACTTTATGTCATGGAATCTGCGCATATTCCCTTGAGCCGATTAGGCACCTTTCATCCACTTGAACAATTCCTTACCTTCCCCAATTCAGCGGGCACTGGATTAGGCGTTTCGTTGCCGCCCGGTCCCGTGTCAGTCTATCAAGGAATTGCTCGACGAACCTTGCAACGCGACGGTTTTTTGCCACACACCTTGCCGGGACAGGAAATTCGTGTTGCATTGGGGCCGACCGACGCGGTCACGGGCATGCGACGCAGCTTTGGCCGCACCATTCGCGCCGACAATCAACAAGAGGAACTGTTTGAGTTGGGCATTTGGAACCATCGTGACGCTCCTGTTGCAGTTGAAATCCGTGAGCGTCCCCCAGCAACATTGGGATGGTCGCTTGTACGGATTACCGAGGATTTCGAAGAGCAACGCGGCGTCATTGTCATGCGCCCGCGTGTAAGAGGAGGCGAGCGCCGCCGCATCGATCTACGCCTTCGCCTTCAAGTTCCAGAACCGATTTAGTCCGCTTTGCACTGCCATTCACAGGGGATCATACTTATCGAAGTATGATCCCTTGCGTTTACCCTTTTTCTTGCCGAGTCTGCGGGCCTGTCTTATCCTCACAAGACAGCGATTATTCAGATATCGAGCCATATTCATCAAGGAGACGTATGAGTGAAACGGACATGTTGCGAGAAATCTTTCGGATGCAGAAGGCCTTAAACGCGCGCATTGGCGTGCATCCCGATCAGATGAGTGAATCAGAACAGCAAACTTGGACATTGAACTACTGTCGGGCCTTGTCTCAGGAGCTCGCGGAACTCACCGATAGCGTGCCGTGGAAATGGTGGGCCAAATATCAGACATTCGATAAACAGAATGCCCGAGTTGAAGTGGTGGATATGATTCATTTTGTCGTCTCCCTTGCACAAGTCCTCGGCTTGACGGCAGATGACGTCTATCAGTTGTATTTGAAGAAGAACGAGGTTAATTTTCAGCGACAGGATAGTGGCTACACCGTCAAAGACGAATCCGATAACCAAGGGGTATCTGTATGAAGACTCGCGCGATTCTGTTTGGCCTATTCTTGCTGGTTACGAGTTGGGCACTGGCCCAACAATGGCCGCCGCCGGGAGCAGATCAATTGTATGGTCGGCAGCAGGTGGAGGAAGAAGAGGCGGTCGAGCAAGTCCGCATCCCGCGCGAATTCCTTCGACAGTCTCGGGGCTGGGAGCGGGCCCTCGCAGTCCAAAAGGAAACCGGGGCGGACATCTTTCTGTACATCTCGCATCAACGGCCACCGGGGGCGCGTGGATTATGTACGTGGTGGGAGCGTCGCGGCATGCGGAACATCAATGTTCAGCGTTTGCTGGAACACTATATCCGAGTCGAATTGAATCTGCCCGCAGAATTGGAAACGCGCCAGATTGCCGAACAATTTCACTTATGGGAAGGCCCGACCGTAGTCATCATTCGGCCCAATGGCCGACGCAATTCCATCCGCGTATTCGATCGCGCCCGAGATGGCAGCATGCAGCTCAAGTCCGGAGAAGACTTAGTCGAGTTGATTCTCGAAAATAGCAGCCCCGAATATCGTGACATACGCCTCTGAACAAAACGACGAATTGCCGTCGGAGGAGCAGCGACCGCCACGCCTGCCTTTATCTCCCGCCGAGAAGTACATCCTTTCCGGCGTAGCCACGATCTTACTTTCCATGATTGTGCCCCTACTGTTAGGGCTACAAGCCGCCCGGTTGCAGCGCATGGCCGAAGCTGATATTCGCGCCTTATTGCGGGCATCGGACCGATTCTTCGCCGAATACGGCCGCTGGCCGACCGCACGCATGGGAACCATCAACGATGTTCGCTATGGCGATGAACGGAGCAATGCCGAGGTCATCCATATGCTGCGGGGCGTAGCGGGGCCGGGGAATGAAAATCATCAAGGGAATCCTCATCGGATCGTATTTTTGGAGGTGGGTCGGAGTGGTTTTCGACGATCGGGAATCAATGCGGATGGCGCATTTGTCGATCCTTGGGGGATGCAATATCAAATTGCCATTGATACCGACATGAATGAGGTCGTCACCATGATCCGCAGCGCCTATCCAAATTTACTCGCCACCAGCGTCGCCATCTGGTCCTCCGGCCCCGACCGCCGCTCCGACACATCGCAAGACATTGTCTCCTGGGAATAATCCTTACTCTCCCTACGCGAACGAGAGAAACGGCTACTGACCGCGTGCATCGAGAACATCGCCCCCTGCTCATTTCCGGTTCAGCACTTTTTTCATTTTGACTTCCTGTTCCGAATCTCGCCTCGG
>SLBD01000157.1 GCA_007126515.1 Kiritimatiellia bacterium | reverse complement strand
TCAATTTGAGCCCGAATTCGACCGTTGCCGGGTTGGCTATGGACGTTGACTGCGTAGCCATGGCCCAAATCCAATCGGACCTGCTGGGTGATTGCGAAGTTTTGCCGCTGAATCCCGAGCACTTCGTAGCTCTGGAATTGAAAGACTTGGCGCAGCTGGCTTTCGACGGCGGCCAAGCGACGATCGGCGCGCCCAGGCTGGTGCGAGGCTCGCGCCAAGATCGCCTCGACGGTCGCCCGCTCAGAAGCCAGAGAGGGTCCTGCCCAGAACACACAGGTCCAGAGCAAGCCACACACGACGGCTACGATTCGTGATCTATGTCCTTTACCCCGCATAGTCATTCTCCTGATCTGGATCCGCCATCATTACCCAAATGACGGTCAGCCCAGTTGTTTCATCTTCGTACACCATTGACATTGCGTCTGGCACATCGGTCTCAATCCATTCCACCTGCGTTCGATCCGCCAACGCGATGGGCCCAGGCATCCCTCGATTGCCCAAGCCTACCAACCAGACCCCCGCTCCCGCAAGCATGAGGATGACGGCCACAGTTGCACTTGCCCAGCCGAGCGCGAAGTGACGTGTCGGGACTGAATCGCTTGTATGTTCCGACTGCCCCACTCGAATCGCGCGCTGAACATCTTGCCAAGCGGCAGCCGGTGTTTGCGGTGGAGTGACGGGTAACTGTCGCAGTTGCGCTCCGAGATGTCCCCACTCGTCACGGATTTGCTGAACATCTGGATGCGCTTTCAAATACGCATCCAAGCGCTCTTGACAACGGGGCGACAATTCGCCATCCATCGCCATACTCATCCAACGCTCTGCTGTACGCCGGTTCATCGATACTCCTTCAATAATTGCTGCATGCTTTTCCGGGCATAAAAGATTCGGGACATAATGGTGCCCCGGCGCGACTTTGTGATCCGGGCGATTTCATCGTAGGACAATCCCTCGACTTCGCGCAGCATCAACGCCGTCCGGTGTTCGGGTGACAATTGTTCCAAGGCCGTTTGAAAAGCCACATCAATTTCTGTGGCGCGGGCCTGATCGTCCGGCCGCGATGTCAGACTGGGCGGTACGGCGACGTCTGCATCACGATTGGGTTCCAAGGCATCAAGCAAATCGACTTCGCGGCGGCGCTTTTGCTTGCGGATCGCGTCCAATGCCGAAAAGTGTGCCACTCGATACAGCCAGGTGTAAAAGTCGGCATCCCCTTTAAAGGTGTCCAATTTTTTCCAGACCTTGACCCACACCTGTTGCGACAGATCGCGGGCATCGTCCGGATTCCGGACCATCCCCAACAACATCCCATAGACTCGTGGATAGTACGCTTGCATCAACTCCCCAAAAGCGGCTTCATCGCCACTCCGCGCTTTCTGAACCAGAAGAGGAACCGGAATCGGTTCCCCGTCCGCGTTCACAGGATTAGACGCGGCAGGAGTCATGGATATTCATGGAAATTTAGCGCAATCGGTCGGACCAATGGCAAATGTCATAGAGGCGCTGCTGGATGTCGGGTGACAATTGCTCCCACTGGAAGCGCCAGCGCCAATTTCCACCTTCCACCCCCGGAACGTTCATGCGAGCTTCCGTTCCCAAACCGAGCACGTCCTGCAAGGGATAGATGGCTGTGGCCGCGTTGGATTTTGCGGCCAAGGCGATCATATCCCAGTGGATCTGGCTGCCATCGGTGCCGACATAGGCCAGGATGGTGCGCCGTTCCTCCTCAATTTCCTCTTGAGTTCGGGTGCTGTTTTCACCGGCATTGCTCCAGAACCAGCCGACCGTGGTGTCGTTGTCGTGTGTGCCCGTATAGACCACACAATTGCTGGGGTAGCTTTCTGGTCGGTAGTCTGCGGCCTTGGCATCGGTTCCGAAGGCAAATTGCAGGATCCGCATGCCGGGGAAATGATATTTATCCCGCAAGGCTTCGACACCCTCTGTGATGATGCCCAGATCTTCAGCAATGATGGGCAGATTGCCGATCTGCTTGATCATGGCGTCGAAAATCGAGTCCTTGGGCCCTTCCACCCAGCGACCATTCATCGCGGTGGGCTCGTGCGCCGGGATTTCCCAGTAGGCTTCGAAGCCACGGAAGTGATCAATCCGGACAATGTCCACCATTTCAAAGATCTTCTTGATGCGGCGAATCCACCAGTCATAGTTCGTATGCTGATGGATGTCCCAACGATACAAAGGATTCCCCCAACGCTGTCCTGTGGCGCTGAAGTAGTCCGGGGGGACACCGGCAATGACAATTGGCTGTCCGGTTCCGTCGAGATAATAAAGATCGGGATTGGCCCAGACATCGGCGCTGTCGTGAGCCACAAAGATGGGAATATCGCCGATCAAGCGAACCCGCTTGGAGTGGGCGTATTTCCGCAAGGCTTGCCATTGGCGATCAAAGAGATACTGCATAATTTTGGTATGCCGAATCTGCGTTGCATGCTTACGGCGGGCCTGCTCCATGACCTCCGGCACGCGCAATCCCAACTCTGGCTCCCATTCTGTCCAGGGGCGCAGGTCATGCGCGTCTTTGAGTGCGAAAAACAAGGCATAATCATCCAACCAAAACTGTTCTCGTTCGCAGAATAAATCATACTCCTGCTTGATTGCCGTTGATGCCCGCCGATCAAAGGTGCGACAGACGGAATGCAACACGTCCATGCGGGCCTCAATGACGGGACCGTAATCGACAAATTCGGCGGGGAATTGCGGGAACTTCTTCAGGCGTTCTTCACTCAGGAGGCCGTCGGCGACTAGATCATCGAAACTAATCAACAGATGATTTCCTGCAAAGGTCGACAAGGACTGGTAGGGAGAATCGCCATAGCTGGTCGGACCGTGGGGGAGGATTTGCCATAAGCGTTGCCCCATACGGGCTAAGGAATCCACAAAGGTCCTGGCCTCGGGACCAATTTCCCCTACCCCATACGATCCCGGCAAGGATGTGGGATGCAGCAAAATTCCGCTTTCTCGATCAAATTCCATGGAACTCCCTTTCTACAGCAGCGTTACTCTGTCCTAACACACTGCCCCGCTTTGTATCGATTCTCCCCGCAGGTGTCCATAGAAAAGGAGGTTAGGTGAAGCCAAACAACCGCCTCGCATTCTCGGATGTAATTGCGGCAATCTCTTCCACGGGACGCTGCAAGATCGCGGCGATGCCCTCGCCGACATATCGCACATAAGCAGGCTCATTGCGTTTGCCGCGCTTGGGAACGGGTGCCAGGTACGGGGCATCGGTTTCAATCAGCAACCGATCGTCTGGGACAATCCGCAACGCTTCACGGAGAGAGTCCGCGTTTTTGAAGGTCACGATGCCGCTGAAGCTCAACATGAATCCTAGATCCAACATCCGCCGAGCGAAATGGGAATCGCCGGTGAAGCAGTGGATCACTCCTGGCACTCCGCTGGCGCCGGTCCATCGGGCAACATAGTCTGCCAACAGACGTTCGGTGTCGGATTCAGCATCTCGCGTATGAATCACCACGGGCAAGGCTGCATCCACGGCGATATCCAACATGGCTGTCAGCAATTCGCATTGCTGTGGTGCTGATTCCGGACTGTAATGATAGTCCAAACCGGTTTCGCCAATACCAACAATCCCGCCACGGACAACGCTGGCACGGAGCGAGTCGAGATCCGGCGATTGCCCCGCCTCATCGCGATCGTATCCGATCACGGCGTGGACATGCGGATCGGCGGCCGCCATCTCAACAGCCAACTGATTCGCCGCGACGGTGCCGCCGATAGCGACCAGATCCGTTACCCCGGCCTCTTGCATCCGCTGACGAATGATGTCCCATTCGTCAGCGGCACAAAACGTGTCCAAATGAGCATGTGAATCAATCCACATTTCGCTGTTCCTCCACTGCATCCAACCACCGCAAGGCAGGATGCCCTGACCATGCCGCCTCGACGCTGGCACGAACCATCCTGGCCTGCTCATCAGCACCCACTGCC
>SLBD01000064.1 GCA_007126515.1 Kiritimatiellia bacterium | reverse complement strand
GATGGCATCATCAAGTCGCGCAAGGCCAAGCTGAAATACTTGGTGGGTACGATGATCGAAATCCCGCGAGCGGCTCTGACAGCCGATGAAGTGGCTGAATCAGCCGACTTCTTCAGCTTCGGAACCAACGACTTGACCCAAATGACGTTTGGATATAGCCGGGATGACATTGGCACCTTCTTGCCCGATTACTTGGCTGAGAAGATTCTGCCCCATGATCCGTTCCAATCCATCGACGTTTCGGGTGTCGGCCAACTGGTCGAGATGGGTGTGCGTAAAGGACGTGACAGCAAGCCGGGCTTGAAGTGCGGCATCTGCGGCGAACACGGTGGCGATCCCGCCAGCGTCAAGTTCTGCGCCAAAGTCGGACTCGACTACGTCAGCTGCTCTCCGTACCGGGTACCGATTGCCCGTCTGGCGGCAGCGCAAGCGGCGATCAAGGGCTAAGTCAAAAGATAGCAATAGAAAAAGGGCGCTCTTTCGGGAGCGCCCTTTTTTTAGGATGCCAGCAACTTCACCAACAGCTCACGAACTGCGGTGCGGCGTTCGTAGACTTGCTCGCTGCTGCCCTTCAATATGGCCACATGATAGCGACTAATCGCATCGCGATCGACCTGGCTCCATTCCTTTGTGGCGGCAGTGGGTCGCGTGACCATGATGGACTCGTGATCGCGGCGGGCATGGGTCCAATTGCGAGCCAAATGGGCACAGCCCAGGGCTCGGTCCAGTAACACAAATACGATTTGTAGATTCCGCGCCGGCCCTAAATAAATCTCCCGACGCATGGATCGCGACAACCACGAATCCTTGCGAGTATGAGCGCGCAGCATGGAGAGAGGTTGCATGGCATAGCGTCCCATCAGGTAGCCTGCAGCAGCGCCAGTCCCGGTTCCCACACCCAAACTCACGCCCGCCAAGGCAACATCGGCCGTCAAGCCCAAGGCGGCACCCGTCATCATCAAGGCGCGCCGCAATTGACGTGAATTCAAGCCCAACAATCGCCAGGTTTCCTCATCAAGCAACCCGTGCTGCAACTCGGTAACGGGAGCAGGATCGAATAGCTGATGTTTGAAGGCCCGTCGAATGGCCTGGTGACATTCCCGCTCTCGCTTGGCACATTTTTCGCGATAAGAATCGGCAACCTGTTGTGCGACCCGTTCCTTTTCGCGGCGATCATCTGCGTTGCAGGTCTTGGCAACGCGTAAGAGCACAATGGCCTCGATGCAATCCAGAATTGCTTCGGCACATTCGTCCATGCGGGCCTGCCAGTCGACTTGAAACGCGGCGATGATGGCATCGATATCGGTCTGCCATGATTTTTCTAGTTGTCCCAGCGCCCTCAGCAAGTCCATGCGTTCTGCAAATGAGGCTCGATGGGCATTAAAGGGTCGCACGAGATTGAAGGTCGAGTTCAGCAAAGCGTACCACGCATCCATGTGCGTCGACTCGTCCGCCTTGGCATTGATCACGGCCAATCGGGGCCGTCCCGTGAGACGCAGTATTTCAACTTCATGACGATCATCTTTGCTAATGGGGCGCGAGGCATCGACCACATAAATCAATCCAGCCCCCTCGGCCAGCGGTGTCAGAATCTTGCGCTCCGCATCGAATCTCGGGTCTTGGCCATGTTCGGCAAGAAAAGTGGCGGCGATATTGTCTGTCCCAATACGCTCTTCATAGAGCTTGAATTCAGCACACGCTTCGCGCGGGCGCTGGAATCCCGGCGTGTCGATCAATTCCAACAAGGTTTGATTGCCCACTTGAATATCATACGAATGACATTCTCGAGTTTCCGGGCTACGAGCGCTGATGCGAATGTCATCACGCTCCGCCAACGTGGCGATCACCGACGATTTCCCCTCGCTGGGATGGCCGACTACGGCCACTTTGATGAGATGTTCATGCATGGGCAGGACACAAATTGACAGGTTCAAGGAACGGGTCCCTCAATTCAGATAAGCTCGCCTTCCACGAATTGAATAACTCGGCCGACAGAACCGAGGATTGATTTATCGGTTTTCCGACTAATGCGATTTGAATCAACCGCTGCTCACCGACTTGCTGGCGAATGGCGCGAATCATATCTTTGGTTTGTTCCAGACATGGACGCCAGCCTTCCATGACCAGCACAATCGCAGTCTCTCGAGTCACTTCATCTAAACGCTGCAGGGTTCCCCGATCCTCGTTGACATCCAGAGAGATGGTTTTGCAAGTCACAGGTTGTCCGATGTGTTTTTGCAACTGCTCCTCCACCTCCGACACGGAAATCGAAGCCATCACATCATCATGAACCAACGCATGCACTCCGGCTATGGGGCCGTGTGGCGCAGACGTCAGGGGCGGGATTTCTGGGTTCGTCTCTTCTGCGGAACCGGACACCTGTAAACGTTGACCTCGCATGTGGCGCAGCACACCCTGACTGTCAGCGTCCTGAAATGATAGGCGAGCAAACGCCCGACGTAAACCGACCCAACCGACGAGCACCAATAGCAGTCGCGGAAGGATGCTGTACACCATGATTGCAGCGCAGATAAACGGAAACCATGACTGCAGCGCACTGGCCTCTAAACCGAAGACCCCTTCTTTTTTAAAATATCGGGATTCAGTCACTTGATCAAACGTTGGCACCATCCACTCGCCAGGCAGCCAGCTCCACGGAATGGCTACGGCCTGCACCCCCGCCTCCACGCGTTCCGCCGTGATGGCCTGTGAGGTGGTTGTCCATCCAAAACTTAAATCATCGACCGCCCCTTTGAATAGAGTCCCGGAAAACAGGCCCAGACCGAAAACCAACCCACACAGTTGCAGCCCCAAAAATCCGGTCCAGCCTATCGCTTTCGCATACAAACCGCTCCGAGACCAGAGGGTGTCCGCCCAGCGCCGCACCGAACGCGTCCACTCAGGGCCACGATGGATCCGCTCCACCACGGGGACCACGATATGCAGCAGGAGTCGCTTGCGAGCCTGCTTGCCCCACTCCGAACCTGGAGCGCCTCTCCAAAGCATGGCACCGACTCCGGACATCAATGCGCCGACGCTCAGCAAGAGTGGCACTGCCGCGAGAACGCCCAACGCAAAAAATGCGTTGATGGGAACGAATCCGTCGAATTGAAGAATCCTTCGTGCGACCCCAACACCGGATACAAACAAGAAAACCAAGCCGATTGCATACAGCACTTCGCTGACTCGAGTTAACCAGCGACCCGGCGAGTCGGGATGCTCCTCTCGACATTTCTCCACCCAACTAAAAATACGGTGGGCATCGTCGCGGTCCGAACGGGTGCCTTGGACATGCTCGGCATACCAGCGAGCAGTTTGCGCAGAAGAAAGCGGACGCTCCCTGAGGAAATACTCCACATCCACAAGGTGTCCCAACGTCCAGGCTGTTTTACGCGAATTCATCATGCACACTCATTAACCATGAGAACTGTACTTGGGCATATCATATCGGGCCCCAAGAACGAAGTCCGAAAACCTCCAGCCCCCTCGCTTTACAGATATCAAGGCATGGCGTACTGTATCCCTTCAGATCAATTGTTTATCTACAATGAATCGTTTCTTTCATAATCTCAAACGCACACGGGTGCTCTTTCTATTATTGGCCGTGGCGCTGGTGGTGCTTGTTCATACATCGATTTGGCTGAAGAACCGAACGCTTCAGCAAAGCCCGACTGTGCTTGAGCTGCTGGCAGATCGAATGGAGGAGCTCTCGGCCGAATATGAGGAAGCCTGGAACCTCTCCTTGGATTTGCTGGGCGATTTACTGGTGGATGCAATTATCCAGATCGAGTCTGGAGGACACCCTCGACGCGTTGGAGCAGCGGGCGAGCGCGGATTGATGCAAATCATGCCGGAGACGTGGGCAGACATGACGTCGAACATGTTTGGCAGAGAGATACCTTTTGATCGCGCCTTTGACCCAGAGCTCAATCGTCAAGTGGGTCGTCATTATCTGGCTTTTCTGCAAGCGTTCTTGCGGGACAATCAAGATCGCTGGCAATCCGATGAGCGCTCCTTATTGTTGGCCTGCTATAACGGCGGTCTGGGCCGGGTGGAACAAGCAGGATTTGATGTCCAGCGCTTGCCAGCATCGGTCCGGGATTATGTCCGCCGAGGATCGGCCTTGCACAATGCGCTGGTGATCGAATCCTTACAGGAACAGCGCCGCATGGCTGAACAGCTCACCGGCTTGCGAGCGGTCTCCTCCGAGCAGAACTCACCTCGCTGGTAGTCCCCTATTGTCTTTGACGCATGTTCGCAAATCTGTATGCTCTGCGGGCATGAAATCAAATCCACTTCACATATTGGTTACCGGCGGGGCCGGTTACATTGGTTCTGTTCTCGTCCCCACTCTTTTACAGCAAGGGCATCAGGTCACGGTACTGGACAACTTCTGTTTCGGGCAGTCCAGTCTCTTGGACTGCATCTGCAATGACAAACTCCAAATCGTCCGTGGCGATGTCCGCGATGAGGCTATTGTGGCTCCGTTAGTTGCGAAGGCCGATGTCATCATTCCCCTTGCCTGTCTAGTGGGCGCTCCACTGTGTGCCCAGCGCCCCGTGGAGGCTCAAACCATCAATTACGATGCGATTCGGATGATAGTGGATCAAAGCTCTGACTCCCAACGAATTCTCTTTCCCACCACGAATAGTGGATACGGAATCGGCGAAACGGGCATGTTCTGCACCGAGTCAACGCCGCTACGCCCGATTTCGCTCTATGGACGACTGAAAGCCGAGATCGAGAACGTTTTGCTGGATTCTGGACGAGCGATCACGTTTCGGCTGGCGACGGCTTTTGGGATCAGCCCCCGTATGCGACTCGACCTGCTGGTCAATGACTTCACCTATCGAGCGGTAACAGACCGGTTCATTGTGCTTTTCGAAGCCCATTTCAAGCGCAATTACATTCATGTCCGCGATGTTGCGAAAGCCTTTGTCCACGGGATCGAGAACTTCGAGACGATGGCAGGCGAGCCTTACAATGTCGGGCTCAGCGACGCTAATCTATCGAAGCTGGAACTCTGTGAGGCCATTAAGGAACAGGTCCCAGAATTTCACATTGTCGAATCGGACATCGGCAAGGATCCGGATCAACGCAACTATATTGTCAGCAACGAAAAGATTGAAGCCACCGGATACAAGCCCGATGTCTCGCTACAGATTGGAATCGCTGAATTGATTCGGGGATATCAGATCGTACGGCGCAATCAGTATGCGAATGTTTGATTAGTACTCGTAATCCACCACTCGGCGTTCGATTGTCAACTCACGGACAAGTTCGACCACTTTTTGGTGATCGGGATGATTCTGGTAAATATCCAAGTCAGTGAGCGAATCGAACTCTGAGTACAGAACCAAATCGCCCGCTTGATCGGATGCAGCGATATTAATCCCGACTTCGATATGTTTGATTTCTGAAATCGAATCGCGGAGAGCCTCAATCTCTTTTTTCAGGCGCTTGGCATTGACTTCCTGACCGGTAACACCGGGTTCCGGCTTCAATTTCCAGATCACAATATGTTTGATCACGACGTTTCCCCTTTCATGGGTTAGAGGTTGCGTTTATGGCTTGTTCCACCTATATTCTCACTTCTTTTCCGAACCAATAAAGGGGATTTGTGATGGCGGGTAAAACATTATTTGAAAAAATTTGGGATCAACATGTCGTCAAGACCATGCCAGACGGCACCGTCCTGCTCTATATTGATCGTCACTTGGTACATGAAGTTACGAGTCCGCAAGCCTTCGAGGGCCTGCGTTTGGCCAAACGTAGCGTCCGTCGGCCGGATCTATCTTTTGCCACCATGGACCACAATGTTCCGACCACGACAGTTGATCGAATGACGATTCGCGACCCGATTTCAGCGGCCCAGGTCGAAGCGTTGCGGAATAACTGCAAAGAGTTCGGCATCAATTTGTTCGACCTGCAAAGTGAGCATCAAGGAATTGTCCATATTATTGGCCCTGAGATGGGAATTACGGTTCCCGGCCTGACCATCGTCTGCGGGGATTCGCACACGTCGACACATGGGGCGTTTGGAACGTTGGCCTTCGGGATCGGCACCTCAGAAGTCGAGCATGTGTTGGCTACGCAAACGTTGCGGCAATCAACTCCCAAGACGTTCTTGGTGGAATACACAGGACGCTTGCAAAAAGGGGTTACATCCAAGGATATGATCCTTAAATTAATTGGCTTGATCGGTACTGCAGGCGGCACCGGTTACGTGATTGAATACGCGGGTGAGGCCGTGCGGGCTTTGTCCATGGAAGCTCGGATGACCATCTGTAACATGAGCATCGAAGGCGGTGCTCGAGCTGGGATGATCGCGCCCGACGACACAACCATTGAGTATGTCGCTACTGGCGACCGGCCCTTTGCCCCGCAAGGGGAAGCGTTGGAGCAAGCCATTGAATACTGGCGCGGGTTACCGAGTGATGCAGATGCAAAATTTGACCGGACCTTGACGATTGAAGCCGACAAAATTGCGCCGCAAGTCACTTGGGGAACCAATCCAGGCATGGTCGTGGATGTAACCGATTGCGTGCCGGATCCGCATTCCGTACCGGGGCACAGTGTACGTGATGTGGAACAAGCGTTGGGCTACATGGGCCTGACTCCCGGTACACCGATGACCGAGATTCCTCTGGATACCGTGTTCATCGGTAGCTGCACCAACTCACGGATTGAAGACTTGCGCAAGGTTGCCTCGATTATCAAAGGCCGCCGCAAAGCGGATTCTGTCAAAGTCATCGTTGTTCCTGGCTCACAGCAAGTACGGAAACAAGCGGAAGCGGAAGGAATTGACAAGATCTTTACGGATGCAGGTGCAGAATGGCGTCATGCTGGCTGCAGCATGTGTCTCGGCATGAATCCTGATCAATTGACTCCGGGCGAGCGCTGTGCATCCACCTCCAACCGGAATTTTGAAGGACGGCAAGGCAAAGGCGGACGCACGCATCTGGTTAGCCCGGAAATGGCTGCGGCCGCTTTATTGGAAGGCCATTTTGTCGACATCCGCACCTGGGAACCTTAATCCGTTCAAGGGCGGACGCAACGACCATTTTAGAGGAAAGCGAGAAATATTATGGAACCTTTTTCAACGCATCGTGGCATCATAGGCACGTTGGATCGCGCCAACGTGGATACGGACCAAATCATTCCGAAGCAATTTCTGAAATCAATCAAGCGAACGGGCTTTGGTGAAAGCTTGTTTTTTGACTGGCGCTATGGCGATGACGGAAAGCCGAATCCGGAATTTGAATTGAATCAGCCGCATTTTCAAGGTGCTTCAATTTTGGTGACTCGAAACAACTTCGGCTGTGGATCCAGCCGCGAGCACGCCGTGTGGGCGGTGGCCCAGTATGGCTTTCGTGCCGTGATTGCCCCCTGGCAGGATCGTAACGGCGGCACTGTGCCTGGTTTTGCTGATATTTTCCGTAACAACTGCGTCAAAAATGGGATCTTGACGATCGAGTTATCGGAGCCCGAAGTCGATCAAATCTTTGAATTCGCAGATCGATTCAAAGGATTGGAAGCCAGCATCAACCTCGAAGAGCAACGGGTTGTTTTGCACATGGACGAAGAAGTTGGCTACCACTTTGAAATCACTCCATCAGTCAAAGAGCATTTGTTGCGAGGATTGGATGACATTGCCTTGACCTTGGAATATGAGCCGAATATCTCGGAATTTGAAACTCAGCACATCACCCAACTCCGCTCTTAATCGCCATGAAGACCGAAGCCTTGACACGCTGGACGACCGATAGGGCTCGTGAATTGTATGGAATCCGGGAATGGGGTGGAGGCTATTTTGATGCGGGCGAGAATGGGGAGGTTGTGCTGCGCCCTCAGGGCAGCGCCAGCTCAAACCAAATTAGCCTCATGGATATTGTGGCGGGGCTTAAGGATCGCGGCTTAGCTATGCCCGTGCTGATTCGTTTCGGCAACATTCTTGCCGATCGGATTCGACTCTTACACTCCAGTTTTGACAGGGCGATTAGTGAAGCCAAGTACAAAGGAGCTTATCGAGGGGTCTACCCGATTAAGGTCAATCAACAGCAGCAGGTGATTGAAGAAATTGTCCGCTACGGGCGCCCCTTGCATCACGGCCTCGAGTGCGGCAGCAAAGCAGAATTAGCAGCCGCACTTGCCTACATGGATGATCCAGAAGCCTATGTGGTTTGCAATGGGTACAAAGACGAAGAATTCATCGATTTAGCTCTCTACGCTCAGAAATTGGGTATCCAAACGATATTGGTCATCGAGATGCCCGGTGAAGTGAATCTGATCTTGGAGCGGGCGGCGCGCATGAACATGCGTCCGCGTCTGGGAGTCCGGGCCAAACTGGCAACACGAGCGGAAGGGCACTGGACCGATTCCGGTGGCGATCGCAGCATGTTCGGCTTGAACGCATCGCACGTCATCGACATCGTCGATCTGCTGCGCGAGCGCGAAATGCTCGATTGCCTGGAGTTGTTGCATTTCCATTTGGGATCGCAGATTCCCAATATTCGTAACATCCGCGCGGCCGTTTCCGAAGGGAGTCGTTTCTACGTCAACCTTGTACAGGAGGGCGCACGCATGGGCATTCTCAACGTGGGGGGCGGATTGGCCGTCGACTACGATGGGTCTCACACGAATTTCTCCAGCAGCAGCAATTACACCATAGACGAGTATGCAGCTGATGTGGTCGAAACCGTGATGTTTTTAACCGACCAAGCCGGTGTCCCCCACCCTACGCTAATCAGCGAATCGGGGCGGGCGACTGTAGCACACCATTCGGTACTGCTTTTCAACATTTTGGATGTCAGCCGATTTGAATCGCATGGATTACCGGATTCATTGCCCGAGAATGCCAGTGAGTCGCTCAAGAATCTGATGTATACCAATCAGTCGTTGACAGCAAAAAACGTGCAGGAATGTTATCATGATGCGGTATATTACCGCGACGAGGTCCGATCCGCCTTCGAACACGGAGTTGTCACCTTGCGGGAGCGGGCCTTGGCTGAGCGCATCTTTTGGCACATTGTCAATCGCGTTGCCGCCGAAGTGAAGGGGCGAAAATATGTACCGGACGAATTATCCGGGCTGTCCTCGGCGATTGCCGATGTTTATCACGCCAACTTTAGCGTCTTCCAGTCGCTGCCGGATTCGTGGGCCATTGAGCAACTGTTCCCCGTGATTCCGATTCATCGCCTCAATGAGGCTCCCACTCGGCAGGCAACCATTGCCGATATCACCTGCGACTGTGACGGCAAAATAGGCAAATTTATCGATCTACATGACGTCAAGAATACCTTGCCTGTTCATGTACTGACGGATGAAGAATATTACATGGGAGTTTTCTTAATCGGCGCGTATCAGGAAACGCTTGGAGACCTTCACAACTTGCTAGGTGATACTCATGTCGTCAGCGTCCACATCGATGACGATGGCTTGATTGAATATGACCGCGAGATTCCGGGAGACACAGTGGCTGATGTCCTCAGTTACGTGGAGTATAATCCATCTGACTTGCTGGACCGGATGCGCAAACATGCCGAGCGGGCTGTGCGAGCTGGACGCATTTCGCCTCAAGAACGGCGAGAAATTGTCGCCGCTTACGAAACAGGGCTGCGAGGGTACACCTATTTCGAAAGCTAGCGGATTTCACGCATCCGAAGAGCGATTCATCTTGCATCCCTGCGCCTCACAGAGTACAGCCTGTACTCTGGAATCACGTGATCATGAGCAAAGAATCTTCAGAAGAAACAACAGGCGGATTAGCCGAGTTGAATGATAAAGAGCTTGTCAAACGAGCTCAGGGCGGTGATTTGCCTGCGTATGATGAATTAATGCGGCGGCATCAAGGTAAAATCTACGGGCTGATCTATAACATGACCAGCAATCAGCAGGATGCTGAAGACCTTGTTCAGGAAGTTTTTTTGAAGGGGTACAAGGTTTTAGACCGATTCCAAGGAAAATCGTCCTTTTACACGTGGATCTATCGGATTGCCGTAAATCGAACCATCAATTATGTAAAACAGCGCAGAAATCGCAGTGCCCTCAGCCTTAACGACTTAGACTTATCCATCGAATCGGATCCTGCTTATGTCGAGCTGTCATCACGGGATACTCCCTTTCGCGACACATCGCTTTCAGAGATGCAGGAAAAATTGAACGCCGCTCTACAGACGTTGTCTGAGAAACACAGAGCGGTCGTAGTTTTGCACGATATTCAGGGCGTACCGCATGAAGAGATAGGGAAGATGATGGGGTGTTCATCTGGAACAGTAAGATCAAGATTGTTTTACGCTAGACAGCAATTGCAGGCAGAATTGTCGGAGTACACTTCATGAACAGGCAAAAAAAGAAACTCGTTCAACGGCTGGCAGAGTATCGTCCATCAGACACCTTGCCGCCAGATTTGCAAGACGCTTTGCAAAAACACCCTGATATTCAAGCCGAATGGCAGCAAACACACCGCTTAGTTTCTCTTCTGTCTCTGAAGCAATATGAACGTCCTGGTCCTGATGTGGCATCCCGATGCCGCAGCTCTGTGCTCAGACAACTTCGATCTGTCGATTCTGAAGAATCCTATCCATTTTTTGATTGGCGCTGGGATGGTGCCACGCCTCTCCTGCGGTTGGGATTAGCCGCAGTTTTCCTTGCTTTGATTGGCCTGCAATTCGTGAGTTCTCCAGATCAGGGGGCGAGAACGGCAGGACATGCAGAGCTTGGTTCTTTGACGTTTACCCCATCGGCTCCTGCAGAGATGCGGCGCGCGGCAGCTCCCGCCCGCTCAACGCCCATTGATTTCTCAGCGATCGGAATTACCAACTGGCCCGCTCCTACTCAGCAGGTTGGTGTACATTCGTTGGTAAATTTCGGGCAATAATACCTGACATCGAATAGACGGCATCACCACTCTTCCAGAGGTTCGCTTGGTTCCTGATAAAAGCGTTGATGAGTCTTCCAAGCTGGTTGCCCCGAAGCAAGATCGGTCAACACCAGACGCATTTTGTAGGGTTGGAGCCCACTTTCTACATCTAGTTCCCCCAGATGTTCCAAAGTGGCAGTCAATAGAAGTTGCGCTCCCAACTGCTGTCCAATGCCGATCTGCTCATCTAGATTCAGAGCGCCGTTGCTAGAGGCATAACTCTCCCATAAGCCCTGGCGACGTTGTTCATTGACAAACATAACCCGACCGGCCCGGGCCATCAGAGTGCGGAACTGCCCAATAAAAGCGTCTGCATCTAATTCGGCCGGCGTCTCATTGACCACCTCTCCCAGCATCAGGATGGGTAATGGCCGCTCGCCTGTCAGAGCAGGATTGGCAAGGATTCCGACAACCAACTTTTCGGTAATGTCCGCTAATCGATCTGCCTCAATCATTTCCACACGATCCGGTGGCACATCCTCATCTTCCTGCTCAACTTGTCGCTCTGGTGGGCGTACCGAAGGTGTCGCGCACCCAAGCAAAACACTGATTCCCATCCACGCGATTCCTCGCCATATATACTGTTTCATCAATGGTTCCTGTTCACTCAATTCACTTTCCCGACGCTCAAGACGGAGCTAACTCCGTGCCTGGCAAAGGTCGTTGCCCCTGTGACAGATTCACGACATTCTCCGTTGTCACTCGGGCAATTTCGGCCAATGCCTCCCGTGTGAGAAATGCTTGATGCGAGGTAATCAGCACATTAGGAAATGTCAGCAGTCGAGCCAACTCATCATCCTGCAACAATTCATTGGAGAGATCCTCAAAAAAGATCCCCTCTTCCTCCTCATACACATCCAAAGCGACCCCGCCCAAAGCACCTGACTTCAACGCTTGAATTAAAGCCGTTGTCTCGACAAGCGCACCTCGGCTTACATTTAACAGGATAGCACCGCGTTTCATCCATGCCAACGACTCCTCATTGACGATGTGCTTTGTTTCCGGCAACAACGGGACATGTAACGACAAAACATCTGCTTCGCCAAACACATCTTTTAACTCCGTATAATGAATGTCGTGACGAGCCGCCCATTCCGGATTCGGCATGGGGTCGTACGCGAGAACATGCATCCCAAATCCGCGCAGAATTTGCGCCACCAACGCTCCAGTTCGCCCCGTACCGACCACACCCGCTGTCTTGCCATGCAAATCGAATCCCACCAAGCCATTCAGCGAGAAATTCAGTTCTCGCACGCGATTGAAGGCTCGATGGATTCTACGATTCAGCGTCAGTAGCAGCGCCAGAGTGTGTTCGGCCACGGCATGGGGAGAGTAACTTGGAACGCGAGTAATCTGTACACCCAACTCAGCCGCAGCTTCCACATCGACATTGTTGTAGCCAGCGCACCGTAAGGCGATATGTTTCACCCCGCATTCAGCCAATTGGGTAATTGACTCTCGATCCGCCTGATCGTTTACAAATATACAGGCAGCAATGGCACCCGTTGCCGATGTTGCAGTTGCCTCCTCGAGACGAAACGAGTGAAAACTCCAATCAATTGCGTCGGCTTGTGGCGCCGAAAGTAAGGAGACTCGGTCGTATGGTTTCGTGTCATATACGGCAACATGCGGCTTCATTGGCTGGTTCCTTTCTCAACAAAGAGTGCACATCATTGATTCAAGCAGATATCTCTAGCTGAATCACGCGAGGAATGGCACTCCAACCGCGTCGGGAAGCGCATTTTTGAAGCCAAGCCCGCAGCACATCGATTTGCCATCCCACAGAACCACAGCCGACTTCGCCTCGGGACGCCAGACATCCGCGTCCCGCAGTTCGATCCCAGACAGGCGCTACTTCTTTCAGTATCCTTTGAATGGCCAATGACTGAGCCAACTCGGTTTCATCCGCCCAACCTGGAATCTGCGTCGTATCCAAACACCAAACGCTTTCTGAATCCACAGCCAACCATGATTCGTGATATCGAATGGTGCCACTTCCCACCAAGGGCCAAAGCTCCGGAGCCAACGCCCGAGCGTCCAACAAAGCCATCAACGTCGATCGAATTCTTCGTGATTCCACGCCCAGTTCCAGCATTCGCTGTGCCGCCGTTGTCTCGCCCACACTCCAAAGAGCCCGAGAAAACAATACATGCAATTGTCGAGTGTCGATCCCCAACCGTATTTGATTGGCACAATGGACTGCCACACTACGGGCCGCTTCGCGAACAACATCAGGATCACACCTTTGTTCTCGCCCCACAACAGCCTGAGCCGATTGCAACAAGTACTCCTGGAGCATTTGTTCAGTGTGCATCTCACTTAAAGGTTCTGGCGCTGTCCAATTCACACGTTATTCCCGTCCGATCAATCCCTCAACCTCGCTCAAGAATTGATTTACATCCTTGAATCGTCGATACACCGAGGCAAAACGAATGTACGCCACTTCATCCATTTTCTCCAATGCCTCCATCACTTTCATGCCAATCGCGGTGCTGGGTAGTTCTCGTTCATATTCCGCTTCCAATTCATTCAGAATGCGGCTGACCATAATTTCAATATCCGTGGCACTGACGGGGCGCTTTTCACAAGCTCTGAGGACACCGCCCAGCAACTTATTCCGGTCCAGCTCCTCATGTCGCCCATCTCGCTTCACAACCCGCAAATGAGCCTTAACAACTTCTTCGTATGTTGTGAAACGGTGTCCGCACTTCAAACATACTCGTCTACGACGAATGGCTTCGCCATTGCGGACTGCGCGCGTATCTACGACTTTGTCTTCCTGATGCGTGCATTTAGGACATCGCATGAACTACTCTCCTTGGCAACTTTACAGCCCAGTCAAACTTCCAAACCCGAGCTACCGCCCATAAATAGGGCAATAGTAAGGCTAAACCACTAGATATAGTGGGTCAAGAGATCTTTACATGAACACCATTGACGCGGAGGATCCAAGCAGGCACGTTATTGGGGTACGGGGTTGATGGCGCGGGTGCTGCGTGCTTGACCCCAAACAAAATGGCAGTCGCCACCTTCTATCAGGTCTCGTGGCGACTGCCATTCTTTGTCTAGACAGCTATGTAGCAACCACTGGCTGCCATTAGCCGGCTATGGGTTATTTCTTCTTGGCTTTTTTCGCTGGCGCTTTTTTGGCTGCCTTCTTCACCGCCTTTTTGGCCGGAGCTTTCTTAGCTGCCTTTTTTGCCGGTGCCTTCTTGGCCGCTTTCTTCACCGCTTTCTTTGCCGGTGCTTTTTTCGCGACTTTTTTCACCGCCTTTTTCGCCGGAGCTTTTTTCTTCACTGCTTTTTTCGCAGGAGCTTTCTTCACAGCTTTCTTCACCGCCTTCTTAGCGGGCGCTTTCTTGGCAACTTTCTTTACTGCCTTCTTCGCCGCTTTTTTCGCCGGAGCTTTCTTCGCTGCTTTCTTTTTTACTGCCATGTTCTGTATCCCCCCCTTCTTCACTCTCCCCCAGGGAGAGGTCATCGGTCATTTTACTTCATGACAAATCCCGAAAACTTTTCGAACTTCCGCAAAGTTGCTTTCGTTTACGATCAGTGACTCCACGCATGTTCTACTCCAAAATAGAGATGCCTCACGTCTACGTCAATGGAATACAAAACGAAAAACAACAAAAACCTTTATTGCCTACTTAAGTAGGCAATGCGCTTTAAGACTGTCCAGATGATTCCGTAGCCGTCGTCGTTAGACGGTTATAGGGTCTACCGTGGGGGGGGCGAACCGTTCAGAAGGGTCCGCAGGATCGAT
>SLBD01000119.1 GCA_007126515.1 Kiritimatiellia bacterium | reverse complement strand
GGCAAAAAGGCTCGAAATATCATCTTCCTGGTTTCGGACGGCATGAGTTCAGGAACGCTTAGCATGGCGGATCAATATCTCCGCTGGCGCGATGGCCGACCCTCGCATTGGATGCAGCTCTACGAAACCGGAAAAGTCTATCGGGGGCTGATGGAAACAGCTTCTTTGAATAATATCGTCACCGACTCCGCAGCGGCTTCGTCCGCCTGGGGGGGGGGGCATCGAGTGAATAACGACTCGGTCAATGTGGGGCCGAATGGAGAACACTACGAACCCATCTTAGTCTCTGCCAAGAAAGCCGGGAAATCCGCTGGCGTTGTCACAACAGCGACCGTCACGCATGCGACTCCCGCAGGTTTTATCGCGAATATTCCTGGCCGCTGGCAGGAGGAAGATATCGCCGTCCAATATCTGGAGCGAGAGGTGGATGTGATGCTGGGTGGCGGGGTCCGCTTCTTTGATGCGGAGCATCGCTCTGATGATGTCGATCTGATTGAACGGGCCAAGCAGGAAGGCTACGCCTTTGTTGATACGACTGAAAAAATGAAAGCCGCTGCGCATAACGGGAAAGACAAAGTGCTCGGTTTATTTACGCATCAACACGTTCCCTATGAATTGGATCGACTGAATGATGCCGATCTGAAAGCCAAGGTCCCAAGCCTCAAAGAAATGACACAGTCGGCTTTGCACGTCTTGAATCGAAATTCCAATGGATTTGTCGTGCAGATCGAAGGAGCCCGCGTTGATCATGCCGCTCATTCGAATGATGTGGGCGGATTGATTTTCGATCAAATTGCGTTTGACGATGCGGTCGGCGCGGCCATGGATTTTGCTGAGTCCAGAGACGATACCTTAGTGATTGTGACCACCGACCATGGCAATGCAAATCCGGGGCTAAACTCGGGATGGAACGGGGGCCACGATCGATTTTCTGTACTGAGCCAGTTTCGGGGTACGCATAGCGCGATTTTCAGGAGGCTTAATGAGGATTCCTCGCTTGGCAAGATTTGGGAAGTGGTGGGAGAAGTGACCAAAATTGGCATATCCCGAGCCCGGGCTCGCCTGTTGCATGATGCCTTGCGAGGGCAATATGACGCTCCCTATCACCGTTTCTCGAATCGCAATGCGTTGTTGGGGCAAATTCTTGCCAACGAGACGGATATCGGGTGGGTTGGTGGACAGCATACATCCGATCATGTTGAATTGGCCGCCTTCGGGCCGGGCAGTGAAGGCATCAAGGCATTTAATAAGAATACTGATTTACATGGGCTCATGGCAGGAACCTGGGCTTAATTCCAAGGAGATATAGATGAAGATTGCATTATTGGGCGGTACGGGGCCCCAAGGCCGTGGGTTAGCACTACGTTGGGCATTGGCAGGTATGGACGTTGTGGTTGGTTCTCGCGATCACGAACGGGGACAGCGTATTGGGGAAGAATTGCAAGAACGTTTGGGTGATGCACCTGGCAAAATCGTTGGCATGAGCAATGCCGCTGCGGTTGCCGAGGCGGACGAGTTTGTTGTGTTGGCGACTCCATTCGCTGGTCATGAGCCGACGTTGACCTCGTTAAAAGATGCGCTGGTGGGGAAAATTCTCGTTGATGTTGTTGTGCCTTTGGCGGAGGGAAATGCAAAGAAATATGATCCGCCACCTGAAGGCTCCGCAACCGAGCAAGCTGTGCGCATCTTGGGTGAAGACATCCCTGTGGTCGGTGCCATTCATAACATCTCCGCGTATGTCCTCGATAAAGTGGATTTGCCAATCAATTGCGATGTGCTCATGTGTGGCAATAGCAAGGAAGCGAAAGACAAAGCGACGCCCCTGGTGGAGAAACTGGGCGTAAATGTGTACAATTGCGGCTTGGCGGTTAGTGCCCGCGCGATCGAGCATATGACGGCGATTCTAATTCGCCTGAATGGATCAAAGGCAACACCGTTTAAGCATGCCGGGTTGAAAATCTGGCCTGAGGCCGATGCTGTATGATCCGTAAGCTGCATTTTGCGATTCGCATGATCAGTTATGCCTGCGGGTTAACTGCTCTGCTCTTAATTATGATTGCGAGAACAGCAAATGGGCCGGTCTGGCTTGGTCAGCTTGGATTTTGGCTGCTGTTGGTGATGTTTGGCTTGTTCTGTGTTTCGTACGTGCTGTTTGCCATCTATCGGCAGCGCTGATCGTTCGCATACTGGACTTTCCAAAGGAATAACCCTTCTGGAGGAGCCGTTGGTACACGGGCGGTTCGGACTTTAGAAGCGAGAATTTCAGTTGCTTGTTCCGGATTCACTTCGTTTCGGCCAACGCGAATCAGGAAACCAGCCAAACTTCTCACCATCTTGTACAGAAATCCATTGCTGGCGGCTCGAATCACGACTTGGTGACCGGTACGCCGCACAGACAGCATTCGCAAGTTTCGCACAGTCCCATCCACTTCACGATTGGGGTTGGCTGTGAACGCTGCAAAATCGTGCTCACCGATTAACTGAGCGGCTGCCAACTGCATGGCTGCAATATCTAGCCGATCCCGAATCCAAGTGCTGTACAGTCGCTCAATGGGGTGACGAACGGGACCATTGTCGATGAAGTAGCGGTACTCCTTGCCCGTGGCACTAAAGCGGGCATGAAACGTGTCCGGGACTCTCCGCAGTGAAAGCACTCGAATGGAGGAGGGGAGTAACGCATTCAAGGCCAAGGCCAGTTTTCGGTCCAACCAAGGGGGGAGGGGCCAATCAACATGAGCCACTTGGCCCCGGGCATGAACGCCCGTGTCCGTGCGGCCACTGGCTTCCACCCGAATAGGTTGACCCGCCAATTTCGCCCATACGCGCTCTAGTTCGCCTTGGATGGTGCATTGATCCGGTTGAACTTGCCACCCGGCAAAATTCGTTCCGTCATACGCCAGGTCCATGCGATAGCGCGTTTGACTGCTCATACAAGGCCGGCAGGGCTGCGAGAATCGAGATAATGCTGCAGAATAATTTGCGCCGCCAACTTGTCGATCACTTGTTTGCGTTTTTGTCGCCGCGCCCCGCCCTCGATCAAGGCTTGCTCTGCTGTCCGGGAACTGAATCGCTCGTCCCAATATTCGACAGGGCACGAACCTGCTTTCAGCAATCGTTCGCCAAAGGCCTTGGCGTTCTCCGCCGACGGACCGCTACTTCCGTCCATCCGCATGGGGAGCCCAACAATAATCCGCTCCACCTCCCGGTCGCGCGCTATTTCTGCAATAGCGCGAGCCGCCTGTTGGGGTGCAGTTCCATCTATCGTTTGCAATGGAGTTGCGATGGTTCCAGTGGTGTCGCTAATCGCCACACCAATCCGCCGCTCGCCATAATCGATGCCGAGAATTCGGGCCACGGATTATTCGCGCTCCGCCGCGTCAGTCTCGTCAGCATCCGATGCAGATTCTTCCTCTGATTCCTCCTGCATGCCCTCGTCATCTTCAACGATGATTTCGACTTCATCGACTTCGAGGTCAGCCTCTTCAAGGGATTCAACCAGTCCGGCCTCAATCTCTTCTGCCAGATCCTCATCAACAACGACTTCCTCGACTGGCAATTCATCTTCGTCGATCGGGAACTCGTCCGCCGCGTCTTCAATCTCTTCATCAGGCGCTTCAGCGATGTCCTCATCGTCGTCCGTCACAGGCACCGCTTCTTCCTCATCGGTGCCGTCTGTTAAGTCGGCAATGCTCTTGTTTCGCTCAAAAGCTCCCACCTCGTCTTCCGCATCAAGTTCCACGGGTTCTTCAACAGGGATCGCCGGGGGAGGCAGGGGCGCATCGGAACGCTGACCCAGTCCGATGTAAAGGCCCACACCGAGAACGCCCAGCGTCACGATCATCAACGTGACAATCATGGCAATCAAGCGCCGTTCCGAGCGCTCAAGAAGATTCCGAAGCATGTCCTCAGAATCTCGGGTTCGGTCGGCCATGGTTGTGACCGTTTGAGAGGTCTGCTGACTCATATCATCCATTAACTTCAGCGTCTTGTTGAAGTTGTCCATGCTGTCGACCATCAGGCCTTCATTGCGGGCCGCAGATTCGAGCTGTTGGCGGAGTAGCTGCAAGGTTTCGGTTTGTGCTTTGGTCGCTTCGCCGACGCCTTTGAGGCCTTCGACGGCACCGGGCATATGCTCGAGCATGGAGACCAAGGTAGTCTGTGTCAGGGCCTGTTGTTCCATGTGCTCACGAATCGATCGCGTCAGGCCAACCAACTCGTTAAACCCTTCTTGCAACGTAGCAATTTGTCGTTCTTGCCGTTTTGGGGCGCGCCACCGCGCTAACCATCCACGTTTCTCTGTATGTTCTGCGCTCATTGCTGCTCCTCTACTATGTTATTGGGTGTATAAGTAAATGTTTTCTTGTCCACGCTTTTGAGCCTTTGCTGATCACAGGAAAATGTGCGTGGGTGTTATGACGTTTTCTCTATTGGTAGTCAGGATACCCCAACCCCGATGACCATCAACAGCAAAATTGGTTTAGGAGTGGTTTTCTCTCTTCACATTCGCTCCCAAAGCGAGCAATCTTTCTTCGATGCTCTCATAGCCGCGATCAATAATATCGGCATTTTCGATTACACTTTCGCCTTTTGCCGATAAAGCGGCGATCACCAAGGCCATTCCCGCGCGAATATCCGGTGTGGCCATTCGAAAACCATGCAGTGGCGCGGGTCCTGAAATCAAGACTCTGTGAGGGTCGCATTGAACGATGCGCGCTCCCATGCTGATCAGTTGATCGACAAAAAACATGCGGCTTTCAAACATCTTTTCGAAAAATAAAATCGTCCCATGGGCTTGAGTCGCGACAACCAGTGCCACACTCATTAAATCAGAGGGGAAAGCCGGCCAGGGCCCATCTTCAACTTTGGGAATTGCAGCACCTAGATCACTCTCTATCTGCAAAGCAGTGTGACCATCCACAACTAGGTCTGTTCCCTCCCAGAGCCAATTCACCCCCAGTCGCTTGAAGACTCTCTCTGTCATACCCAAATGTGTCGTCATGGTTGTTCCACATGGTATCCGAATCTCACCGCCCGTGACCGCAGCCACAGCCGCAAAGCTGCCAATTTCTATGTGGTCGGGTTGAATCTCATATTCGCAGCCATGCAGAGCATCAACGCCTGTAATGATTAAACGATTCGTTCCCAAGCCTTCAATACGCGCTCCCATCTCTACCAACATTCGTCCGAGATCCTGGACGTGGGGCTCGCAAGCGGCATTGTCGATTCGAGTGGTGCCATCTGCGAGTGCAGCAGCCATCATCACATTCTCTGTTGCCGTGACGCTGGCCTCATCAAGCAAAATGTCGGCGCCACGCAGGGATTTTCGGCGGAGGTGATAGTGGTCCGATGCCTGGATATGAATGCCAAGCTGTTGTAGCCCGGCAAAATGAGTATCCACCCGCCGTCGCCCGATCACATCTCCTCCGGGCGGGGGCAGGATGACCTCTCCCAATCTCGCTGCCAAAGGTCCGGCAAACAAGATCGCCCCCCGGACGCGACGACATAATTCAGGAGTGAGTTCCCGCGTCGACAACGACTTGGCTCGCAACGTGACGGAGTGATCAGCCAACGGGCTCACGTCCACGCCGAGGCTGGCCAGCAGATCGAGCATCACCCGAACATCTTCGATCATTGGCACATTGCGGAGGGTAATGGTCTGATCCGTCAACAAGCAGGCGGCCAACATCGGTAAGGCCGCGTTCTTGTTGCCGGAGGGAATCAATGTTCCTCGCAGCGGGGTTAGTCCTGTAATTCGTAAGCGCGACATAGTGATACCAGTTCTTGAAAGCGTGATACTGTATTGATCAAAGAATGGCAACGCTTGATGTTTTGGTGTGGGGCAGGGTAGCGTGTAGGCGAGATGGAGGAACCCTGTGTCATAACCGCTTGCCAACCCGCCGATGTGGTGCTGGCGACCTATAATGCCCGGTTCACTCATGCCTCGTTGGGCTTACGCTGGTTGCTAGCCAATCTGCATCCCGATCCCCCTTCCACAACGGTGCTTGAATTCTACATGCGGGTGCCAGTTGCGAGAGCTGCGGCTCGAATTCTGGAATATCAGCCTCGCGTGCTGGCTTTAGGCGTCTATATCTGGAATACCCAAAAGATGGCCGAGCTGATTCGCGCCGTTCGTTCGGCTGATCCCGCTCTAGTAATTGTATTGGGCGGTCCTGAAGTATCTGCCGACCCGGAAGCATTTCCCGAGTATGCAGCGGTTGACGCGGTCATTGTCGGCGAGGCCGAAGAGTTGTTTGCCGTCTGGGCCCGTCGGTTGTTGGCAGGCATTCGGCCTGATCATAAGATTATACAGGGTCCGCCCCCCGATTTGGCCGGATTGCGATTGCCCTATGATTATTATTCAGATGCAGATTTGCAGTCTCGACACATTTACGTCGAAACGACTCGTGGCTGTCCATTTCGTTGCGACTTTTGTGTGTCAGGATGTGAGGCGGGCATACGCGAATTTCCATTGGACACGACACTGGCAGCGTGCTGTCGATTGGCAGAGCGAGGTGTCCGAACCTTGCGCTTTGTGGACCGAACCTTCAATGCCCGCCCAGGTCGCGGCGCGCACATACTGGACACGTTACGCCCCTGGGCAGATCAAGGTCTCCGCGTCCATTTGGAATTCACTCCGCAATCTATTTATCGCGAGGATTTGCAAAAAGCACTGTGTGCTTGGCCCGCCGGAGCGCTTCACATCGAATTGGGCATTCAAAGTTTTAATGAGAGTGTCTCCCAGCGCGTGCAGCGACCTGGCATTCGCCACACAGAAGCGGCCTTGCGGTTTTTGCTGGATACTGCCCAAGCAGAAGTCCATGCCGATCTGATCGTGGGACTGCCTGGGGAAGATCTGGATTCGATTGCGGCGGGTTTTGACCGGTTGCTGGCGCATCGGCCTCATGAGATTCAAGTCGGGATCCTGAAGAATTTGCCGGGGGCCAACTTGGATCGACATATCCAGCCGTGGGGCTTGCATTTTGATACGAATCCGCCGTACGCCTTGCAATCAAGTTCGCTACTCACCAATCAAGAGCTGCAGCGGATAACGCAATTTGCAGCCTACTGGGATCGCTTGGCGAACCACGGGTTATTTCCTCGCACAGTACCCATCATCTTGCAGGGGCACCGCTCTTCGTTTGTGGCATTCATGCACCTCAGCGATTGGCTGTTTGCCGGTTTTGGCCGCACCCATAGCATCGATTTGCATGATCTCTGTGCCGCACTTTTTGGCTATCTGACCGTCGAATTGCGTCATGATCGAGAAACCGTTCGAGTCGCGATGGCTGCGGATTTTTGCGCCGACGGCAAGCGACCCAAGCGTTCCCTGCCCAAATGCTTGCGGCCCGTTTAACCCTAGCAAAAGCAATTACCGCTTGCGGCGCGTTAGATCACCGGGCACTGGCACGGCAGCTATTAACTTGCGTGTGTAATCCGTTTGCGGATGATCAATCACCTCGGTTGCCGTTCCGCATTCGACAATCCGCCCTTGCTGCATCACTGCAACACGGTCCGCGATTCGTTTTACCACACTGAGGTCATGAGAAATGAATAAATAGGAAAGGTGATACTTTTCCTGCAGTCGCATAAGCAAATCGATGATCTGAGCTTGTACCGTCACATCCAAAGCGCTCACGGCTTCATCACAGACAATAAAGTCCGGTTCCATTGCCATGGCCCGGGCAATGCAAATCCGTTGTCGCTGCCCGCCAGAAAATTCATGCGGATAGCGATTCATCATGTCGGGACTCAGTCCGACCTCCGTCAGCCAGTGGGCCGCCAACTCCTCGGCTGAACCCGGCACTAATCCGTACAGGGCCGGCCCTTCCGTGAGAATGTCCAGCACGCCGAGGCGAGGATTGAGCGAGGAAAACGGGTCCTGAAAGATCATTTGTAAATGTCGACGCAAAGGTCGCAGGCGGTGCGACGGAAACTCAGAAATCGGTTGATCGCGATATTGAATCGTCCCTTCCATTAATGGATCCAGTCGCAAGATGGAGCGTCCCACGGTCGTTTTGCCGCTGCCAGATTCGCCGACAAGACCGAACGTAGATTGCGATGGAATAGTGAAACTAACTCCGTCTACGGCCTTAATGTGACCCACCGTTCGAGCCCAGATACCTCGTCGTACAGGAAACCACGTTTTTAATCCCTGCACGGAAATCAGCGGTGGTGTCGTGGTCGTTGGTGCTGCCTCGTTTTCTGCCGTCGACGAGACGCGGACTTTTTCACGGGGAGTATCTGTGAGACGCGGTACTGCTTTCAGGAGCGCTTGGGTATACGGTTGCTGCGGTCGTGCATAGAGGTCTTCGGCAGTACCCGATTCAACCAGTCGCGCATCTTTCATCACCAATACACGATCGCATAGTTCCCATATCACGCCCATGTCATGCGTAATAAACAAAAGAGCCGTTTCGCGCCGCTTCATTTGCAGGATCAGCTCAAAGATTTGCGCTTGAATCGTGACATCCAATGCCGTCGTGGGTTCGTCGGCAATAATCAATTTCGGGTCAAGGATCAACGTCATGGCAATCATCACCCGCTGCCGCATCCCGCCTGAAAATTGGTAGGGATAATCCTGCATCCGCTCGGCAGGACGGGGGATTCCCACCTTATCTAGCCATTCCGTGGCGAACGCCCATGCTTCTTTGGCCGATCGCTTCGGATGATGGATCCGTTGCGCTTCCACCAGTTGTTTGCCGACGGGATGCAGCGGGCTGAGCGCGGTCATCGGTTCTTGGAAAATGACACCAATTTGCCGGCCGCGAATTCGTCGTAATTCAGGCAGGGGCAATGTCAGCAGGTCGCGGCCTTCAAATTCAGCCGTCCCGGCAACAATATTGCCGGGAGGGCAGGGCAACAGGCGCAACAGACTCATACCGGTGACTGTCTTGCCACTGCCGGATTCGCCCACCAGACCTAAAATCTCGCCGCGATTCAGATCAAAAGAGACCTGATCAACAGCTCGAATGCACTGCTCCTTGGTGCGGAAATCAACGGTCAGATCTCGAACTCGTAAGAGAGGTGGATCGTCCTCTTTCACACATTCTCCCCCGATTCCCGTATGTTGAGAAACTGTGCGTCCGTAAGCGCACTATCTCGATGCAGCAGGAACGGCCTCAAAATCATCGAAGTTCACCATGGCAAACGGTGTGTCTCGCCGATTCAACACCATGCCGGTTTGCGGAGTTAACTGTTCCCACCAGCGCCCCTCGCGAGTGGGATTGCTTTCCATCGCGACTACACGTCCGCCCGAGGTGATCACCACGCCCACCTGAACCATTTCTCCAAACCGCTCGACCGTACTGGGGTGAAGGAATACGGTGCTTTGGCCATCGCGTGTGCGGGCAATATTGATATAGCTGCTTTCCCCGCGGAAGAGACGAAATTCTGGTTCCCCTTCGGCAGGTCGACGGTTGCGAAGGACAATATGATATGTGAACGTCATCTCATCGATCCATTCGGGCGACGTTTGGAACTCAGTTCGGACTTGAAGCCATTCCCGTGTACGCCGCGGTGCCTGACCGGCGCGAACCTGATACTGTGGCGCACGGACCGTGTCGGCCTCCAAACGGCGGATCCGAAGCATGTCACTTTCCTGCGAAAATGAGGTCTGTTGGCCAATGAATAGAGTCACTGTAACGGCGACGGCGAAGATCAAATTGCGAGCTTTCATCTGGATTCTCCTATGCTGACATTTGTTTTCTACCACACGCCAAAGAATACAGGTATCGCCCCGTTCGGTCAATGGCCCATGCAGGATTCACGGTCGCTCCAATTGACACCCGTGATAGCATCAACCCCATGATCATTGCGAATCGATGGACAGAGTATGAGCTGCTAGATGCCGGGAACGGCGAAAAGCTAGAACGATGGGGCAAAATCGTGTTGCAGCGGCCAGATCCCCAGGCAATTTGGCCGCCGGCCAAAGATCGTGGCTTTTGGAAGCGTGCCGATGCCGTCTATCAGCGTAGCTCCAGTGGAGGGGGCAAATGGCAGAAGCGGCGAGAACTGCCGCGCCAATGGAATGTCAGCTACGGTGAGTTGACGTTCTGCATCGAGCCGACAGGCTTCAAGCACACCGGTCTCTTTCCCGAGCAGGCGGTGAATTGGGACTGGATGCGAGATCAAGTGACTTCAGCCCCGCACCGCATTCGAGTCTTGAATCTATTTGCCTATACCGGAGGAGCCACAGTGGCCTTGGCGGCAGCGGGCGCTGAAGTATGTCATGTCGACGCTGCAAAGCGGATGGTGACGCGTGCGCGGGAGAACCTGCATTTGTCCGGTCTCGGAAAACGCCCCGTCCGTTTTATTACGGACGATGTCCTAAAGTTTATTCAGAGAGAACAGCGCCGAGGGAATCAATATGATGCCATCGTCATGGACCCGCCGACGTATGGTCGTGGTCCGACCGGAGAGTTGTGGAAGTTGGAAGATGCATTATATGATTTGATTCGTCATTGTGCGGACTTGCTGTCGGACAACCCCCTGTTCTTTCTCGTCAACTCGTATACAACCGGATTTTCACCCTCTGTGGCTGCCAATATGTTGAAGACGCTGGTGGTGCCGCGATTCGGAGGGTGCGTGGAAGCGGGAGAAGTCGGATTGCCGATGTCGAGTTCGGACATGGTGTTGCCCTGCGGCTCCTATGGGCGCTGGATCGCGCACGCATGAAGCCGACAGCAATACCCGTTCTGTACGAAGATAATCATCTGCTCGTTGTTGTAAAACCCGAAGGCATCCCCGTGCAAGCCGATCGTTCCGGCGATCTGGATATGCTTACGGTGCTCAAAGCAGATCTGAAACTCCGCCACAAAAAGCCCGGCAACGTCTTCTTGGGCTTGGTACATCGGCTCGATCGTCCTGTGGGAGGAGTAATGGTATTTGCCAAAACCTCAAAATCCGCCTCGCGATTGTCTTCACAGATTCGGGCACGGCAATTCGGCAAGATCTATTTGGCCGCAGTGCAAGGAGTTCCAGAGCAAAAGAGGGGGCGACTCGTGCATTGGTTACTCAAAGACCGAAACAGCAACACCGTCGCCATTGTCGATGGCTCAACACCACTGGCCAAAGAGGCTGTGCTCGACTATGACGTTGCAGGGCAGAATGGACGTGATGCGTTGATTCGCATCCAGTTAGTGACTGGCAGGCCTCATCAAATTCGCGTGCAGATGGCAGCGATTGGGCACCCCTTGCGCGGCGATACGAAGTATGGCGCCGTTCGGCAACCAGAGGGTGGAGCCATCGAACTGTGGGCCGACGCCATTTCATTGGCTCATCCGACGCAACAGGCCCCGATGCAGTTCGCCGCGCCTCCCGAGCATCGGCCCAAATGGCTGAGGGAATTCGACCAAACCTCAATCAGGTTTCATTCTTAGGCAAATTTCTCCAATTGGCCAAAAGGGCAGAAGAGTCCCACACGTATCGAAGTGTGACCCCCTCAAGCGGCCACGGAATGGTTTCAATTGCTCTAGAAGCAGGGCTTATTTTTTACGGGCTGTGCCGTCTCGGTAAAAGGGCAGGGACTGGATCGTTGCTGGCAGTCGGCTGGTGCGGCTGATGCATTCCACGGGGGGACGATTGGCGGCGACATCCGCGGTCACATAGGCCATCGCCACAGCGGCGCCGATGCTGGGAGCGAAAGAACCGCTGGTCACGATGCCGACTTCGATATCGCCCACGACGACTTTGTCACCCGCTCGCGCGGCTCTCTTTCCTTCCAGAATCAGTCCAACCAATTGCTCCACTGGGCCATCCTCTAATTCGCGTTGCACGGCTGTGCGTCCGATGAACGATTTGTCGAGGTTCATAAAGGATGATCCCACAGCGGCGACTGGAGTTCGATCCTGTTGCAATTCCTGCCCATACAGCGGGTAACCGACTTCTAGACGAAGCGTATCCCGAGCTCCCAATCCCGCCGGTAAAACGCCCGTCGTAGTCAACAACCGTTGCCAGACATCAGGTGCATGATCACTCGGCAGATACAATTCATAGCCCCACTCGCCCGTATATCCAGTCCGACTGAGCCAACAGGAGATATCACCCACAGACCATTCGCAGGCTCTAAAGAATTTCAGGTTCGGCACCGCATAACCCATCGCCTTAGCCAACGCTTGGCGTGATTCGGGCCCTTGAATATCGATCTTGGCCGTATTCGCCGATTGATCATCGAATTCGGTTGATGATGACAAATGCGCCTGGATCCAGTCGGCATCCTGTTGCAATGGCGCTGCGTTGACCACTAAGAGGAAACAGTCATTGTCTTGCCGGTAACACGTCAGATCGTCCAACACTCCGCCATCTTCCTGCAATAAGTAGCCGTACCGACACTGGCCAATATCCATCGAAGCAACATCCAGAGTGAGAAGGCGGTCCAGATCGCTCACTGCCGTAGGCCCGCTGACGATGAATTCGCCCATGTGACTCGTGTCGAAGATCGCAGTACGCGCACGGCAGTGTAGATGCTCCGCAATGATGCCTGTGTACTGTATCGGCATCTGCCAGCCAGCAAATTCAACCATCCGCGCTTGTGAGGCAAGATGTTCCGAATAAAGAGGTGTAAGTAAACTCATATCCAGAGAATTCCCTGTGTCTGGGCAATCCACAAGCTAATAAATGAAAAGATGAGCCTCAGCCCTCAGGGCTGATTCATGAAGAGTCATAATCTGTTGCCGATCAATGACGAATGACGAAATACCCAAACCCGAATGAAAACCGAAGCACGAAATCTGAACTCGCTTCATCCATCGGGGCGATCAACTGTCGGCCTAATCTTTACATCATCTTTCACACCAGCATGTTGCACGACCTATCGTGAGATTTTGATTTTCTCGCATTCGGGCTTCGAGCTTCTTTTGTGCTTGGGTATTTGGGTATTTCGTCATTCTTCCCAAGGGGTTGCGCAATTATATGAATATGCGCTGCTCAGCACTGGACGTGTCATGCTACCGCTTGACTTCACATCTGACCTTGCGCAAGGTCGCATACTTTGGGTCAGGATAAAAAAAGGAGTGAGAGTTATGCTGGATACGAACGTTGTTGCCGCAGATGTGTCGTTGATTCGGGAGAAGTCGCCGCTGGTTCATAACATCACCAATTATGTGGTTATGAACAATACCGCCAATGCCCTTCTGGCGTTGGGAGCGTCGCCTGTCATGGCGCATGCCGTCGAGGAAGTGGAAGCCATGGTTCGTTTGGCTAAATTAGTGGGTGGGGCGTTGGTGATTAATATGGGTACACTCAGCCCCCAGTGGGTGGATGCCATGGAGCTGGCAATGAAGACAGCGCGAGCGCAGCATGTCCCGATTGTGTTTGATCCGGTGGGCGCGGGAGCGACACCCTATCGGACGGAGAGCTGCCAACGACTTCTGCAAGCGAATGCACCCTCGATCATTCGTGGAAATGCCTCGGAAATCATGTCCCTGACCCAGGCCAATGTGCAAACCAAAGGCGTAGACAGCGCGTCCTCCACCGACGCGGCTCGCGAGGCTGCAGATCAACTGGCACGAGCATTTGATTGTGTGGTCACCGTCAGCGGAGAAGTCGATGTGGTGACCGATGGGTGTCAACGCATCGAGATTCGGCAGGGCCATGCGATGATGGCGCGGGTAACGGGGTTGGGCTGTACGGCCTCGGCCTTGATTGGCGCATTTGCAGCCGTGCAATCCGATCTGTTACTTGCCGCCGCCCATGCCATGACTGTGATGGGAGTCGCGGGCGAAGTTGCTGCTTCAAAATCCCCGGGCCCAGGCTCTTTACAGATGCACTTCCTCGATGCCCTGTATCAGATGGATGAAAAATTGCTGAGTGAATGACTTGTTCTGAGAGTTGAAACTGTTTTCCACATCAATCGAAACTGCAACCCTCATTGAGCCGCTCCTCATCCTTATAATCCGCGCCATCCGTGGTTCAAATAACGCTAACATCCGTTCACCACAGAGCCCACAGAGACACAGAGAATCGCCTTTCCTTCCCAGCCTCCCACGGTGGGCCCGGCAAAAATAACGGTGTCGAAAGACCTCACCCTTGGGACCGCCGAGCGCCAGCTCGACCATCTCCACACTTCACCGCCACTTTATTAACCACAAAGAACACAAAGACCACATAGAGAAAAATTCCTCAATTGTAGGGCGCGAAGGGTCGTCAGACCTTCGCGCCGACATTCCTCTGTGCCTCAGAGCTCTCTGTGGTAAACAAAACAAACAAAACACCCCAGTATCCATCTGTAACCATAATAGCCTATAAGCTATTAATGACTTTTCTCAATCTGTTGGCTATAGCTTATAAGCTATTATTTGCCTGTTCATGTTTTCCACTCAATGGAAAAGTATCGCGCCGATTTTCCATTCAATGGAAACTTTTTCCCGGTTTTTCCCACTCAATGGAAACCGCAACCCTCAGCGAGCCGCTCTCCATCCGTGTAATCCGCGCAATCCGTGGTTCAATGAAACCAAATTTCTCTTCACCACAGAGCCCACAGAGACACAGAGAATCGCCTTTCCTTCCCAGCCTCCGCCTGTAGCCGGGCACGGTGGGTGCGGTTTCAGGACATAGGTAACACGAGAGTTTCAAGACATAGGTAACACTCAGCGGTTATAGAGTGTGGTCAAAGAGAGGAGTTTGACCATGCCATGGAGAGAGGCTGAGGCTGTGAATTTGAGACAGGAGTTTGTATTGAAGTCGTTGAGCGGAGCTGTTGATTTTGGTGATTTGTGCCGGGAATACGGAGTCAGCCGAAAGACTGGTTACAAGTGGGTTGCACGATTCAAAGAACAAGGTCTGGGAGGTCTTCAGGATCGATCCCGTCGGCCGAAGAATAGCCCGAACGCATTGAGTGAAGATGTCAT
>SLBD01000045.1 GCA_007126515.1 Kiritimatiellia bacterium | reverse complement strand
TCCACATCCATCCGGTCCACGATCCCGACAATGATGGCGCGCAGCGGCGCGGTAGCATCTCCCACCACTTGGCGAGCTCCGGTCCCTTCATCCAGAATCAACACCGTGTCGCCAACACCGGCGGCTACGCCGCTATCGATAGCAATCAAGGTATCCCCTGTGCGCGTGCCATCGACGTCGATCTTGTCGACAAACAGCAGTTTCTTGCCGTCATAGAATGGATGATTGATGGTGGAGAATAGATTTCCGCTGACAATCCCGGTGATCATTTGGCACCTCCGGTATCCATGCCGTCCACGATGCCGACAACCGCTTGATCCACAGGCACAAACGCAGGATCCAACGTCATCGCCGCTTCGCGGCCCCCTTCGAAATAGACGAGTTCGTCGGGGCCCGCCATCCGTGTGGCATCGGCGCACACCAGCGCTTTGCCTTTGGGCTTGAGTTCTTTATCCACTGGTTGCACCCACAACAAAGGCACTGATTCCAGCCCCTCATACACCGAACAGGGAACAACGCGTCCAATCACTTTGCCTAGTTTCATGTTAGGGAAGTTCTCCATGTAAGTTGGTGGAGGCGGCGTCGCCGAACGAGGTATTCCACTCGATCTGCGCTGCGAGTGCTTCATGCGTTTGCGTGATGACCTTGTGCAGGACAGGCCGTTGTTTGGCGGCAAGAAAATCGACGGCCATTTCGACCGCTGCTTCGACATCGTACAGTTCGCCGCTGACGATACTGACTCCCTTGCCATGCAGCAGACTATCGGCGATGCGAAGTTCGACCAAGGTGACCGGCGTGCCTTTCAGCATGCGTTCGGTTGCGAGAATGTTGCAAGAAGAGGTCTGCGTTTCGATGATGCCGATGGCTCCCCCCTGACAGGCTGCTCGATGGCCAAACACGGCCTCATAGAGCGGGTCGGCCACATCGGGAAGAAAGACATGGTCGATGACACCATCCTTGCCCCAAAACAATCCCTCCTCATACGATTCTTGAACCGAGGCTGTGCTGCCAGCGATCAAGGAGAGATATCGGCCTTGGCTGATGACTCCGCATTTCAATAAAGAGATGGGAGCTTTCTTGAGCAGGGCATCCGTGGCATGCATACCGACGGTGATGTCCCGAAATTCAAGCGTCGCTATGGCCGGGTAGCGCTTCATCACACGATGCGGAAGTGATCCACCAACGTGCAACGCCGCCAGCGGGAAAAGCTGACTGGATTGGTCATGCCTTCACCGGTCGGACTGGCAATGGTGAACGAGGTATGTCCCTCTCCTCCGAGGCCTAACCCTGCCTGCGAGCGACCGTTCTTGACGAAAATGCTGCAATTGCATTCTCGCGCCATGCGGCTTAAGCGGCCCAGATGCATCGAATGCATGATGGCGGTGTGATAGCATTTGCCTTCCATTTCCAAGCCCAAATTGATGGCGGAATCGGCATCCCGAACACGGGCCACGGGCAGAATCGGCATCATTTGCTCCGTCCACATCAGCGGATGATCAACATCCACTTCGATCACACCCAAGCGGATGGTGCTGGGTACGCTCATACCCATCTCGCGGAGGATCAAATCGGCATTCTTGCCAATCCATTTGCGGTTGATTTCAGCATGACCGCGCGGACCGGCCATCTTCGTGAAGATGACTTGCTCCAAGGCTGCGAGCTTACTTTTATCAATCAACGCAGCCCCGTTTTGCACCATGGACTTCAGCAATCCATCGGCAACGGAATCCACGACCACGACTTCTTTTTCGTCAGCGCAGATGATGTTGTTGTCGGTCGATGCGCCGAGAACGATGTCACGTCCGGCCTGATCGATGTTAGCGGTTTCATCCACGACGACGGGTGGATTACCGGGACCGGCACAGATGGCCCGCTTGCCGCTGGCCATGGCCGCCTTCACGACACCCCCGCCACCGGTCACGACCAGAATCCGGATACCCGGATGCTTCATTAACTCTTGAGCGCTTTCAATGGTTGGATTGCCAACGCCGACGACAACATTGGGAGGTCCCCCTGCCCCAGTGATGGCTTTATTGAGGAGGACAATGGTCTCCATCGAACAGCGTTTTGAGGTGGGATGGACATTAAAGACAACCGCGTTGCCAGCCGCCAGCATGCCGATGGAATTATTAATAATGGTAGAGGTGGGATTGGTACACGGCGTAATCGCGCCAATGACGCCATAGGGCGCCGGCTCTGTTAGGGTCAATCCGTGGTCACCGGTGCGAGCATCTGGATAAAGGGCTTCTGTACCGAGCGTTTTTTCGATGACGAGCTCGTTCTTGACAATTTTGTCTTCAAATCGTCCCAGCCCTGTTTCTTCGTGCGCCGATTTGGCCAACGCGGTCTTGTGCTCGCGCATGACGGCACGAATGTTGGCAATGATGCGATTGCGATGATCCAGTGGCAATGCAGAGAAAACGGTAAATGATGCCCGTGCCGCTGTCACCGCCTCATCGACCGTGTCAAAAATTCCCATCCCGGCCGCAGGCATGCCGCTGCTCCCAGCGGGGCTTGTGCCTGGAATCACTGCCGGTCGACCGACTTGGATATCGGCGACGATTTTCTGGGCAATTGCTTCAATGTCTCGGTCAGATAATGTTGCCATGAGTGAAATCCCCACCTACTTCTTGTACTTCTCCTTGCCATCCACATCCCAGCTATCCACGATCGCCATAATGACGGCATCGCAGGGCCGTTTGTCGGTGGCCAAGGTTTGTCGCGCCGAACTGCCCGTAGCTACGAGCACCAATTCTCCCGGACCCGCTCCCACGGCATCCACGGCAACCACACTGCCGCCGGACTCCTTGCCTTCATGATCGACATGTCGAACCAGCATGAAGCGCAGCCCGTCGAGAGAGGATTCTTTGCGGGTGGCCACAACGCTACCTACGACTTTGCCCATATTCATATGCGCCTCTCCTTCTCTAATCGGTTGCACCAGCGACTGAGCCGCCGAGACAACCGTCCCAGGCTGTCCGAACCGGTATGTATCCGGCTCGGACAGCTTTTGGGTCGACGATTATTTCTTTGCGGATTTGGCTTCGGCACGGCCGAGCGGCAACACAGCATCCACATTCGCATGCGGACGGGCAATGACGTGAACCGCAACCACTTCGCCGACGCGGCTGGCCGCAATCTGGCCGGCATCGCAAGCGGCTTTGACGGCCGCGACATCGCCACGGACGATCACGGAGGTGTAGCCCCCACCTGTCTTTTCATATGAAACCAATTCGACTTTGGCCGCTTTGACCATTGCGTCCGCCGCCTCGACAGTGGCGGGAAACGAGCGCGCTTCAATCATTCCTAATGCATCAGCCATGTTATACCTCTCTGTTTGATGTTTTCTGGTTACCGTTAAAACCGACCTGTTTTACCTCTACTTCTTACTGGCCACTTTCCCTGTGATCGCCTGAATGGCGGCCTCAGCAGCTTGGTAGCCAACTTCGATATCTCGCTCTTCACCGCCCAGATAGATGCGACCGAAGGCTCCCACGGTGCGCACTTCCAGGATGTTGATGTTCGCCGCTTTTTCCGCTTCATTGGCAGCGATGGCGGCATACCCCGCCGGTGCACATTCCATGACGTACAGCGTCTGGCCAGGCAAAATCATGTTGCCGTGTCGCATCCGGTTGATTAATTGCGTGTGATAATCGGAGAGATGCCGAATCACTTGGCTGGTTGTGACAGCCGGTTTGACGCGGTCTTCCTCTTTCAATCCCAATTCGTTGAGGATCGCCTCGCCCGCCGCGCGGACATCGGCCTGTGAGTCGGAGTGCAACTCCAGCATGCCAAACGTTCGCTCAACGATTTGCATACCCGGGGTGACGTTGGTTGCCTTCAAGGCAATATCCGTCATCCGGTTGATATCCATACCGGGGGCAATTTCAATAAACAGGGATGCCTGTCCGGCAATCGGCAGATAGCCCTGCGAAACTGTCGCAAAAAACGAGGCAAACTGGGGTTGCAGGCTATCCAAAAACACATACGTACGTAATTCAGCCACTGGATGTCTCCTTCCTGCCCATCTTACTTGGATCGGGCTTCTTCGACTATTTTAATACTACTACTTGCTCCAACACGGGTTGCCCCCGCAGCAATCATTTTCATCGCATCGGCATACGTGCGCACACCGCCCGACGCTTTCACACCCAATTTCTTGGGAGCGACTGTTCGCGCCATCAAGGCAATATCTTCTGCCGTCGCGCCGCCGGTGCTAAAACCGGTCGAGGTTTTCACATAATCGGCGCGCGCCTGCATGCTGAGTTCGCACGCCAAGACTTTTTCATCATCGGTGAGCAGGCTGTTCTCAAGAATCACCTTGGACAAGGCACGGCCATCTTTACAGGCTTCGACCACGGCGCGGATATCTTCCAACACCAACTTGGTATCGCCACTCTTTAAGGCGCCGACATTGATGACCATATCGATTTCGTTGGCCCCTTCGCGGATCGCCTTGCGGGTTTCCATGGCCTTGATCGAGGGCGGCATCGCTCCCAGCGGAAAGCCCACCACAGCACACACCTTGACGGACGAACCGCGAAGCATATCGCGCACGATGGGGACCCATGTCGAATTGACGCACACGGAGAAGAAATTGTGTTCGATCGCCTCGCGGCAGAGTTTTTCGACATCTGCCCGGGTGGCATCGGGTCTCAAGATGGTGTGATCAATCATTTGTGCCAACTGGTCAGCATCCATATGCTGAGCTGTTCCCGAAGTGGCGGTTGAGCCGGTCATCAGCTCTTTCACCCGATTGGCAATTCGTTCGATGTCCTGAGGAGATAAATCCACGTCAGTCCCCCGTGTTGAAGGTTGGTTGCTTGTCGTTTGTCCCGACTGCGTCAGTCGGCCTTTTTCAATATCCATAATCAATTGCACACGACGCTGATGACGCGGTTCGGTGCATTTTGTGTTAATGAATGTGGTGATGATCGCCTGCGCATCCGCCAGTGAATTTTGCCCGACCCCCAGCGTCAGGACATTGGCTCCATTGTGCTCGCGACTGTTCCGGGCCAAGGCTTCGTTGTAACAGGCGGCGGCGCGGATGCCCTTGACCTTATTAGCCGCCATTGCCGAACCGATGCCGGCGCCGTCGACGACTACCCCCAGATCGCATTCGCCACTGGCCACTTTACTGGCCACCGCATGCGCAAACACGGGATAATCCACAGCGGCTTTGGAATCCGTACCGCAATCGACAACCATGTGACCCAGCGACTGAATCAACGGGACTAACCGTTGTTTCATGTCAAAACCACCATGATCTGCGCCTACAGCAATCTTCATACACACACTCGTAAAACAACGGTCAAGAAAATCATTTCCGATCAGGTACGTCAAGCGATAACATCTGCATCAATTTATCTTGACCAATACCCACAAATTACTGACCATCCCGTTTTCACAGTCTATCTATTTTTGAGGATCGCATATGTTCGGCCGCTTTCTTGGCATGTTTTCAAATGATATTGGCATTGATCTCGGGACCGCCAACACGTTGGTGTATGTCCGTGATCGAGGTATTGTTTTGCGGGAACCCTCGGTGGTGGCGATTCAGGCCGGCAGCAACCGAGTCTTGGCCGTGGGCGAAGAGGCCAAGCGCATGCTGGGCCGGACCCCGGGCAGTATCGTTGCCATTCGCCCCCTGAAGTCAGGCGTGATCGCCGACTTTGAAATCACTGAAGCGATGCTGCGCTATTTTATCCGCAAAGTTCATAACCGACGGGCGATGGTACGGCCGCGGGTGATTATCGCAGTTCCCAGCGGCATCACGGAAGTGGAAAAACGTGCGGTAAAAGATTCTGCCACCCACGCGGGGGCGAGAGAAGTCTATTTAATTGAGGAGCCAATGGCTGCGGCTATTGGAGTGGGATTGCCGGTTCAGGAACCGGCAGGGAATATGGTCGTGGATATCGGGGGCGGCACTACGGAAGTGGCCCTGATCTCGCTGGCTGGCATTGTCTTCAGTCGAAGCGTGCGAGTGGGCGGAGATGAAATGGATGAAGCGATCGTGCAGCACATGAAACGGGTCTACAATTTGATGATTGGCGAGCGTACGGCCGAAGAGGTGAAAATGACCATCGGATCGGCCTATCCCATGGGAGAAGAAACCTTCATGGAAGTTAAAGGTCGTGATTTGGTGGCGGGTTTGCCGAAAACCCTGACGATCACTTCAGAAGAAATTCGCGAAGCTCTGCAAGAACCAGTCTCAACCATTGTCGAGGCCGTCCGGATCACCTTGGAACGGTGCCCGCCTGAACTATCCGCCGACTTGGTCGATCGCGGATTGATTGTGGCTGGCGGTGGCGCTCTGTTGAGCGGGCTGGATAAGCTGATTGCCGAACAGACGGGCTTGCCGGTCCATGTGGCCGATGACCCCCTCAGCGCTGTGGCTGAAGGCACCGGCGTTGTACTGCACGAATTGAATTTCCTGCGCAAGATGGCAGGATCTGACAAAGCAGCTTAACCACTGCTCGCTTGATTCGCGGCCACCGGCCCTGCGACACACAAAAGGTCTCGCAATGCGGGTGGTGGACACGACCTTGACCCTTCCCTCTCCTCGTGGGAATGGAAACGTACGGTGAGAGAACGGTCAATTATTGTTTGGTTGCTATTGGGCGCAGCATTGGTGCTGGTGCTTAATTTGCCCTCCCCCATCGAAGAACGTGGCAAGGCTGCGATTCGAGAATTTCTGGCTCCCTTGCAAGAAGTCGTGACTCGAATCACTCAGGGCAGTCGCCAATGGGTCGATGCCGTCCGCACATTAGGCGAAATGGCTGTGGCCAATCAACACATGCAGGAAGAGCTCACCAAGCTGCGCAGCGAAATCCGCTACTTGGAAGGCTTGGAACAAGAAAATGCCGAGTTACGCGAGCAACTGGATTTTATGCAACGCCCCGATCGCACATTGATTCCTGCTGAAATTATTGGTCGAGATATCAGCGGCTGGTGGCAAACGGTGCGGATCGGCAAAGGGATTGGGCATGGAGTTGAAGCGGGTATGGCCGTCGTCACTCCCGACGGTCTGGTCGGGCGAACGCTCAATGCGTCGATAGGCACAGCCGATATCAAACTAATCTCCGACTCCATGAGTCAGGTGTCAGCATGGCTACCGCGTTCGGGCTCGCATGGGATTGTCTCCGGTGGCGGGCTCTCGCTGCAGGGAGTGCCGCTGTTGACGATGCGCTTCATTAACAAGGACACAGAAATCCGTATGGGCGATGAAGTGTTGACTGCGGGGCTGGGCGGGATTTTTCCGCGCGGCATCTTGATCGGCTATGTCGAAACTGTGCAACGCGACGATACGGGACTCTACCAAAGGGCCGAGCTTGTGCCGGCTGCCGATTTGGGCCGGTTCAACTATGGATTTGTCGTGGCTGAATCACATGATCCCGTAGATCTCCTGCTGCGCGGCCCCAACGGAGGTCGCCAGCCATGAACGCTCTCGTTATGCTATCCTTGACCATCCTGGCGGCTTTGCTACAGGCGGTCATCCCCAGCTTTCCGCGTCTGGGCCAAGCGAACATTCCCGCTTTGGCCGCAATTGTGGTATATTACGCATTGGCAAGGGATCGGCGCGATCTGATCACCGTGGCCATCCTGGCAGGATTGATCCAGGATGGCATGGGCTTGATTCCTTTTGGATATTCACCCGTTGCGTTTGGGGTCATGGGAGTGTTGATCTCCAAATGCAAGGAGCTCGTTTTTGTGCATGAACTATTGACTCATATGCTATTCGGCATCCTCATGGCCGTCGGTAGCACTCTAATTTTGTACATTTTGTTAACCTCTACTAATCTCATCGACTTGCGTGCCTCCCAGGCACTTCATCGAGTTGCAGGTAGCGCCCTGCTGGGCGCTGTTGCCACACCGATTCTCTTTCGCGGCTGTGCGCACTTGGATCGGATGATGGGATTGGTGGAATCGACGGATTCCCCATGGCAAGAAATTCGCTAGATCGAGAATACATCCGCATCCGCGTGCTGGCGTTGATGATGTGTGTGGCTCTGGGATTTATTTCCTTGATGCTCTGGCGCATCCAGGTCCGGCATGGTCACCAATATCAGCGGGATGAGTTGCGTCAAAGTGTCCGCCGGGTTCGCATTCCGGGTATGCGCGGACGCATCTTTGACACCCAAGGCCAGGTCTTGGCTGACAATCGGCCGAGCTTCAATATTGTCATCTTTCTGGAAGAAGTGCGGCAACCCGGGACGTGGACGCGGACCATCAACCACCTCGAGGACATGCTGGACGAGCTGTCGGAGACCTTGGGCGTGGAACGGGAGCTGACGCGGGAGGCGATTCAATCTCATATCCGTAGACGACTACCGATGCCCCTGGTTGCTTGGCGCGATGTCGACGAAACCACGCTCGCCCGCTGGGCCGAGCAAGTGGCGGGGCGACCCGGCATCGACATTTACACCGAAGCCGTGCGGGTTTACCCGCAAGGCGCACTTGCGGCACACACGCTGGGATATGTGGGACGGGCCGACTTGGTCCACGACGATATTGAACCCTTCCACTATTACATGCCAGAGATGGAGGGACGGGCCGGACTGGAGCGTCGTTTTGATGCCGAAATGCGAGCCACAGCTGGCGCGCGTTTGGTCCGTGTCGATGCAGTCGGATATCGACACGGAGACATCGCTGTCCGCGAGGCAGGTGCCGGGCAAGATATTCGGCTGACCATCAATCACCACGTCCAAGCAACGGTTGAAGCCGCTCTCGGCGATGAGCCCAGCGCGGCCGTTGTTATGGATCCGCGCAGCGGCGACATCCTTGCCATCGCCAGTGCCCCCGGGTTTGATCCCAATAATTTCATCCCCGCCATTACCACAGAAGAATGGCGATTGCTGTCCGGCGACGAACGTAATCCCCTGCTCAACCGGGCGGTCGCCGGAGCCTTTGCTCCCGGCAGTATCTTTAAGCCGGTCGTGGCCGTGGCGGCCTTGGAAAATCGCGTCGTCAGCCCCCAAACCATCTATGACTGCTCGGGTATCTTTCATTTAGGTCGTGCTTCCTTCCGATGTTGGGCCCGGCAGGGACACGGTCCGCTGAACATGCGTCAATCGCTGGAACGATCGTGCAACGTCTATTACTACCGACTGTCGCTGGTGATGGGGTATGACTCGATTTATCACATGGCATCGACGATGGGCCTGGGTCGCCGCACGGGCATTACGCTGGATCATGAAGTCAGTGGCGTGCTTCCCAACGATGCGTGGAAGCGGCGAGTCTTCAACGATGCCTGGCGCGACGGCGATACTGTCAATCTGTCCATCGGCCAAGGACCGATTACCGTCACCCCGCTGCAAATGGCGGTCGTGGCCGCCACACTGGCCAGTGGCGGCACGGTGTTTTCACCTCGCTTAGTGAGTGGCATCCGTCCGTTTGGTGAGGGTTCCTTCACCTCTATCCCGCCGGAACCTCCGCTGATCATGCCATGGACAGCCGAAACGCTCAGTACTGTAAGGGGTGGGATGCGAGATGCTGTGATGGGTGACCGTGGCACTGCCCGGCTCGGACGTGTGCCCGGCCTGATCTATGCAGGCAAGACCGGCACGGCTCAATTTGGTCCTCGCGATGCAGGCCGCACACATGCCTGGATGATTGCTTTTGCGCCCTATGACCAACCGCGCTATGCCATTGCTCTGATCGTGCAGGACGGCGTATCGGGCGGTCAGACGGCCGCTCCGAAGATTGGCCAAATCTTTCAGGAATTGCTCGCAGGAGAAGAGTCATCATGAAGTGGGCAACCATACGTTGGCATCTTCGACGCTCAGACTGGCTCTTGACCGGCGCAATCCTGGCCCTCATGGTGATCGGCATCCTCTTTATCTATAGCGCATCATTTCAGCGCGCCGACATGCCCGTGGGCAAAATGTATCAGCGACAAATCATCTGGGCGCTTGTCGGCATCGCAGGCTATGTGACGTTGGCGATGACGGATTACCGGCGATTGGCCGAATACGCGTGGTGGATCTACAGCGTTGTTTTGGTGTTACTCATTCTCGTTCTCTTCATTGGACACCAAGTTCATGGAGCGACCCGTTGGTTGAATGTCTTTAATATTCAATTGCAGCCAGCCGAGTTAGCCAAGATTGCCGTCATCCTCGCCGTCTCGCGCTATTGGGCCCGACCGGATCGAGATATGAGCAGCCTCGCCAGTCTGGTAACCGCGCTGATCATCGCTGGGGGCCCCTTTCTACTCATTGCCAGGCAGCCGGATCTGGGCACAGCCGCAACCTTGCTGCCCATCACGTTATTTATTCTGTTTGCCGGTGGCATTCGGATGAAATTCATTTTGGTCCTCTTTTTGATTGGCTTGATGCTGGCCCCCATCGGGTGGCTGGGCCTCGGCAACTATCAAAAGGAACGGATTCTTGTCTTTCTGGATTCCAGTCGCGATCCCTTTGGCGCGGGATGGAACAAGATTCAATCGCAAATTGCCGTGGGGTCGGGTGGTCTCACTGGAAAAGGTTATCTGCAAGGAACACAAAACATTCTGGGGTTTCTGCCACGTACTGTAGCCCCAACAGATTTTATCTATTCGGTGATTGCCGAAGAAAAAGGATTTGTTGGAGCCACTGCGGTTCTGACGCTGTATGGGATCATTCTTCTCTGCGGCACCCGCGCGGCGCTAGTTGCCCCGGACAAAATGGGACGCCTGATGGCGGTGGGGATCACGGGCATGATTTTCTTTCATGTCTTCGTCAACACCGCCATGACGATCGGCCTGATGCCGATTACTGGGTTACCCCTGCCGCTGATGAGTTATGGCGGTTCATTTATGGTCAGCATGATGCTGGGATTCGGCATTTTACAAAGTATATCAATACGGCGGATCCGCCGTTGAAGGAGGAAAGAACATGTTGGAGTATCTAAAAGTCTTCAGATCAAAGAAGGCGGACAAAAAGGAAATTGTCATCAATGAAGAGGGATTGGAAACTCGAGTGGCCGTCATGGAAGAGGGACGGCTGGAAGGCTTCTATGTAGAGCGGGAAAGCGAAGACCGAATTGTCGGCAGCATTTTCAAAGGCAAGATTCAAAATGTCGAAGATTCGTTACAGGCCGCCTTTGTGGATATTGGCATGAAGAAGAATGCCTTTATTCATTATTGGGATATGATCCCAGAAGATGCCGCCCGGCTGGAGGCCGAGGAAGGCGTATCTCGCGCTCGCGGGGGTCGGAAAAAGAAGTATGCGGCTGGCGAAATGGCCAAATTGTTCCCGGTGGGCTCCGAAATTGTGGTCCAAGTGACCAAAGGCGCGATCGGCACCAAAGGCCCGCGCGTGACCGCCAACCTCAGCATACCGGGACGCTACTTGGTGATGATGCCCGGCAGCCGGCTGAAAGGCGTATCGAAGAAAATTGATGATGCCAAAGAACGCGACCGCCTGAAAAAGGTGCTGAGCCGCCTGCCAGCTCCCGAAGACCTGGGCCTGATCGTCCGCACCGCAGGCGCTGGCGCGCGGGCCACCAGTTTTGTCCGCGACACGCGAACGCTCGTCCAAACATGGGCGGAGATCGATCAAGGGATCAAAGAATTGCCAGCGCCGTGCCGCCTGTACAAGGAACCCGACCTCGTGGAACGAGTCGTGCGGGATTCCTTGACCGAGGACATTGATCGTATCGTCATTGACGACAAAGACCAGTACAATCACATCAAGGAACTCGTGGCGAAACTGTCGCGCCGCGCTCGAAACAAAATCAAACTCTATGACGGTCGCGCTCCCATTTTCGAGCATTTCGATGTGGAGCGACAATTGGAAAGCGCCTTTCAGCGCAAAGTTTGGCTCAAATCCGGTGGCTACTTGATCTTTGATGAAACCGAGGCACTCGTCGCCATCGATGTGAACACGGGCCGGCATAAAGGTGGCAAAACCCAGGAAGAAGCGATTGTTGAAGTCAACATTGAGGCCGCCGAGGAAGTGGCCCGGCAATTGCGACTCCGCAACATCGGCGGGCTGGTGGTGATCGACTTCATCGACATGAAATCTCGCCGCCATCAAAACACCGTTTACCGCACCCTCAAAGAAGCCGTCCGCAGCGACAAAGCCCGCACGAATGTGCTACCTGTCTCTGAGTTAGGCCTCATTGAAATGACGCGGCAGCGAGCCGAGGAGAGTATTCGATCCGCTACATTCAGTGACTGCCCCTACTGCAAAGGGCGCGGCAAAGTCAAATCAGCGCTCAGTATGAGCGTCGAAATTCAGCGGCGGCTGGGTCAAGTGATGCGATCTCACAAGAAGGGGGATCCTATCAACCTACGGATCACCATCAACCCGTCCGTGCTGGAGCGCTTACGATCCGAGGACGAAGACATGCTCGTGGATTTAGAGCATAAATTCTCTGCTCAGTTCGCTTTTGTGTCGGATCACAACATGCACGTTGAGCACTATCGGATTGTTCACGCCGACAGCGGCGAAGAACTGTACAACGGCAGCGGCGACAACTAAGATCGTCTCTGGCTGTACAGGGTACGAATCCATCAGCGGAGAATCAATATGAGACAGTTGCATCGACTCTGGAGCATGAGTCTTCTCTTGATCCCCTGCCTGGCTTATGGCGAAGGGGGTCCCCCCCCCGCGACGACTCGTGTGGGTGTGCTTTTCGATGGGCCGAGCTGGTACTTCGAGGAGCTCGTGGATCTGGTCGAACAGGAAGTCACTGAATTAGCCGAATCCCCTGTTGAATTTGTCCGCGATCCGCGTTTCAATGCCAACTGGGAAATCGAGCGCATCACGGACATTTTGTCAGAGGCGCTCACAGAGGATGACCTCGATCTCATCCTCGCAGCGGGCATGTTGATGGCTCAAGCCGCAGCGGCACCGGACCTTTCTCTATCCAAGCCTGTCGTAGCGGGGTTCCCCCAAGACTCAGCTCTGAGCCATTTTGAGACCAAAGAAAACTTTTCTTTCGTCATCAGTCGTGAGCGCGTCACGCGCGATGTGGCGAAGATGCGGGACCTGTTCGACTTTGACACTCTCTGGATCGCCATTGACCGTCTTCTCGCCGAGCATCTGGAGGGTGTGCAACCGCTCTCCGAACAACTGGCCGCTCATCTGGACATCCCCGTGCACTTGATTCCAGTGGATGATGATCCCGAAGCCGCGCTGAAGGGGATTCCCTCAGATGCGCAGGTGCTATACATCACCCCCCTGTTACGGATGAATGCGGATGCCCGCACTCATCTTTTTGACGGGTTGGCAGAACGAGGCGTGCTCAGCTTCTCGCTGCTAGGCGAACTGGATGTCCAGCATGGCGCGTTGTCGGGAATTACTCCTCTGGCGCAGACTCGACTGGCGCGACGCATTGCCCTGAATCTTTTGGCTTTAGCTGACGGTCGTTTGGCAGAAACGTTGCCCCGCGAATTTAATGTCCCTGAGCACCTCATTTTTAACGAAGACACCGTCCGGCGTACGGGGTATCGGCAAACGTTGGGCATCATGTTGCAAACCTCGCTGATTGAAGACGATGCCCGTGGCCCTGAGGGAGAACCACTCAGCTTGATCGATGCGCTTCACATCGGATTGTCCTTAAACACTCGCATTGCTGCGGCGGCCGCCCAACGACTGGCTGCTGTGGCAGACCAGCGTCAAGCTCGCGCAGTTCTCTGGCCGCAAATCGAGGGCCAGGCCCTGTATGCAGAAATCGATCAAGACCGCGCCGCTGCCTCGTTCGGCTTACAACCACGTTCGCGCCTCAGCGCAGGTGCGACAGCTCGCCAGATCCTCTTTCACGATCGCGTCTTCAGTCAATTGCGCGCCGCCGGCATGCTGGCAGAGCGCAGTCGCTGGGAGGCGGAAAGTCAGCGACTCGATGTGGTCCAGCACGTGTCGCTGCGTTTTTTCGATGCCCTGTCTGCAGCCGCTTTGGTGCGAGTTGCCACCGATGAGCTGGACCGCATCCGCGATAACCTTGAGTTCGCTCGGTTACGAGTCGATGTTGGCCAAACCGGCCCAGAAGATGTCTGGCGCTGGGAGGCAGAGGAAGCCCGCCAACTCAGCGAATTACTGGCTGCCCAAGCCCAACTGAACGCCGCGCGGGCCGCTCTCAACCAAGCCATGGGCCTGCCAGCAGATCGAGAATGGCATCTTGAGGCGGTCGAGCTGGATGACCTGCAAACCTATTTCCTGGATGATGAGCTTGCCTTTGCTCGTGGCGATTTTCAGACCATCGCTGCCTTGGGGACCTTTTGGGAACAGATGGCTCTGCAAACCGCGCCGCAATTGCAGGCGCTCGATGCCGCACTGGAAGCGCAGACCATTCAAGCCAACGCAACACGCCGATCGCGATATGTCCCGACCGTGGGCGTTCAAGCCACATACGACCATGTATTGGATCGACGTACGGAGGGACCCGACCTTGCGGCAGGATTCCGTGCCGCCGGCATTCCCTTCCAGGCCACCCCACCCCCTGACAACGAATGGAGCGTGGCGCTGGTCCTCGATATTCCCCTGTTTGACGGCGGCTTGCGCCGAGCTGAAGCGGCTCGTGAGCGAGCCGACCTCATGCAACTGCAGGCGATCCGCGAGGAAGCGGCGCAGCAAATCCAATTGGGTGTCATCGCAGCCTATCAGCAAGTCATGGCATCACAGCCAGCCATCCGCCTCAGTCGCACCCGGGCCCGCGCAGCGCGAGATTCAATGACGCTCATCCAAGAGCGCTACCAACAAGGTACGGCAGGTATTCTGGAGTTGCTGGATGTGCAAGGCCGCGCCTTTGCGGCCGATCAAGCAGCCGTGCTGGCCGTGAATCAATATTTGCAGGACCTGACTCGTTTCCAACGCTCGATCGCTTGGTTTGCCTGGTTACAATCCCCTGCCGACCGCCAACAATTAGCGGATGATGTTCACACCTTCTTGGAGACCCAACCATGAAACACATGATCTCAACTCTCATTCTATTGATGGCAGTCTCGCTGATCACGAGTTGTCGGTCGCGTGACGAAGGTATCGAACAACCGGTACGCCCCGTCATCACCGAAACGGTCGGCGAACCTGTTACCGGCCGCGTCCGCACCTTTGCGGGTGTCACACGTGGCGAAGTCGAAACGCCCATTAGTTTTCGCGTCGGTGGGGAAATTGCCGAGTTGCTGGTTCAAGCAGGAGACACAGTCGAGACCGGTCAAGTGATCGCCCGCCTCGATCCCGAGGATTTGGAACTCAACGTCAGACGGCTCGAAGCCCAACAAGCGCTGGCAGAATCTCAAGTGCGACAGGCCACAGCAGAATTCAATCGGATACAGGCCCTCTTTGAAGCCAACACTGCCAGTCGCAGCGAATTCGATCGGGCCCGTGCTGCCCGCGATTCGGCGGAAGCCCAATTGGACAGCGCCGGCGCAGCATTGAATCAAGCTCGCACTCAACTGCAGCACGGGACTCGGCACTCCCCGCATTCCGGCACCATTATTTCGGTACCCGCCAATTTGTTCCAGTTTGTCGGCCCGGGCCAACCCGTGGCAATCTTGCGGGCGGACCGCGGCATCGTCCTAGAGGTGACCGTCGCAGAGTTACTGGCGGGCGATTTACAAATTGGTCAATCCGCGACCGTGACGCTGGAAGCATTTCCCGGCCAAGAATTTGTCGGCCACGTTTCCGAAATTGGCGCGGGCCTAACCGGTCTCGCTGCGATTCCTGTGCAAATCCGCATTGAAGAACCACCCGCAACCATTCGGTCCGGACAAGCAGGCGAAGCGCGAGTGGAGTTTGGCGATGAGTCGCAAGGAATGACGATCCCGCTTGCGGCTGTCACTGGCGCTACAGGAGGGCAGCGCTTTGCGTGGGTCGTGGAACCAGCAACAGAAGAGGTGGAACGTCGGTCCATTGAGACCGGGTCGTTGGTGGGTGATCGGATTGAAGTCATTTCGGGACTCGAAACAGGAGAAGTCATTGTCACACGTGGCGCCAACCGCCTCAGCGAGGGGCAGCGGGTGAGGCTGCTGCCATGAATCTTCTCGAAGTGTGTATCCGCAATAATCGTGTCACGATCATCTTGTTTTTGATGATCGTACTGGCTGGGATTTCGACCTTCCAGACGATGCCGCGACTCGAAGATCCGGAATTTACCATTCGAGATGCTGTCATCGTGACGATTTTTCCGGGGGCATCCCCCGATCGCGTCGAAACACTTGTCACCGATGTGCTTGAAACTTACATCCGGGAGTTGGACGATCTCGAGCGGGTCGAATCACAGTCTCGTAACAGCGTCTCCATCATCAGTGTTCGCATTCAAGACCATGTCCGCGATCTGCAACCGGTCTGGCAACGCCTGCGCAACAAGGTCAGCGATGCAGCCGACGAGTTGCCCGATGGCGTGCGCCCTCCCGTGGTACACGATGACTTCGGCGATGTGTTCGGGATCCTGTTGGCCTTAAACGGAAATGATTTCACCCCATCCGAGCTGAAGGAGGAGGCCGAGCGCATCCGGGACCGGATGCGGCAAATTCCGGCCGTGGCCCGTGTTGAACTGCACGGCATTCAAGAAGAACGCATGTACATCGAAATCTCCAATCCTCGTCTGGCCGCGCTGGGGATCAGTCCGTTTACACTGGCCCAAATGCTGCGCGCCCAAAATGCCATCCAACCCGGCGGAGATGCCAAGGTGGCAGGCCAGCGGATCATTATTGAGCCGACCGGCGAATTTCGATCAATCGACGATCTGCGCCACACCTCGATCCGACTTCCTGGGCAGGAGGATGCCGTGCTGTTGGGCGACATCGCCGAAATCCGGCGTGGCTATGTCGAACCCGCTGCGCCCATGGCCCGGTTCAATGGTGAAAACGCCATTTGGATCGCAATCAGCATGGTCTCCGGCGATAACATCATTCATCTCGGCCAATCGATTCGTGAAACCGTCCGCGACATCGTGCCCGATCTGCCAATCGGCATGGAGCTAGAAGAAGTCTACATCCAGCCGGACTTTGTTGAGCAATCGATTCGTGATTTCACCTTCAATCTAGGGACAGCCGTCTTATTTGTTTTCATCATCATGCTGATCTTCACGGGACTGCGAACGGGCCTTATCGCTGGCGCCATTCTGCCGATGGCCGTCTTGCTTTCCGTGGCGCTGATGCCGTGGTTCGGGGTGGAATTGCAAAAGGTGTCCATTGCCGCCTTGATCATCGCCCTTGGCCTACTTGTGTCCAATGGCATTGTCATGAGCGAAAACATTCTGGTGCGCATGACCGAAGGTGAAGATCGGCTCAGCGCAGCGACAGGAGCCGTGAAGGAATTGGCGTTCCCCTTGCTGGCTTCTCAATTGACCACCATCTTCGCCTTCATGCCGATTGCTACCGCCCAGTCGATGGTTGGCGAATTTACTCGTTCCCTCTTTATCGTGGTCGCAATCGCGTTACTCGGCTCATGGATCTTATCGCTGACCTTCACCCCCTTGCTCAGTTACGTCATGCAACGCCCTGCCAAACAGTCCAGCCAGTCTGCCAAGGATTCGAAGGGGATGACGTTCTATCGACGACTTCTATTGACCTCCCTCCAGCATCGCGGCCGTGTCACACTTGGCGTGGCTGCGGCTACCGGCATCGCGATTTGGGCGTTCGGTTTTGTTCCGACGATTTTCTTTCCGCCCATGGAACGGGAGATGTTTCTTGTGCATCTGGATCTGCCTGCGGGCACCGATATTGAAGTCACCGCCGCCCGCGCCCGGGAAGTGGAAGAACTTCTTCTGGAGCGCGAGGAGATTGTTTCCGTCGGCTCAATGATCGGTTCGGGTGGGCCCCGCTGGTATCTATCGCTGGCTCCCGAACAAACCAATCCGGCATATGCCATATTGCTGATTCATACGCGATCGATCCGAGATGTGGACCACTTGATTCCCTGGTTGCGGACTGAACTGGATCAGCGCCAGCCCGAGGTCCGCGCTCGTGTCGAAGCCCTGGAAATGGGACCGCCGGTCGGGTCCCCGATCCAAATCCGCATCCGCGGGGAGGATATTCCTCAATTGTACAGTTTGGCGGACAAAATCCGGGCCCTTTTGACTACCATCCCCGGCGTTTTCAACATCCATGACAACTGGGGCGAGTGGACCCAGAAAATGGTGGTGGATGTTCGTCAGGAACAAGCCAAGCGGGCCGGTTTTACAAGCAAGGACATTTCTTTATCCCTGCTGACTCAAATGTCCGGCATCCCCGTCACCGAGTTCCGGGCTGAAGGGGACTTGATCCCAATTATCATGCGATCCCAATCCGAATGGCGGGATGACCTCAGTTCGCTTGAAGACTTGCACGTTTTCTCCTACGCAACGGGATTGAATGTGCCTTTATTGCAAGTGGCATCGGCCCGACTGGACTGGCAGCCCAGCAACATTCGCCGCCGCAATCAAACTCGGACGATGACGATCGAGGCCGATGTCACCGGTCGCTTTGCCAGCGATGCCCTGGCCGACATCGAACCTCAACTCCTCGCCATGCGGCAATCCAATGACTGGCCCCTCGGCTACGAAATTGAGATCGGTGGCGAAGATGAAGAAAGTGACAAGGCGCAAGCGTCAATTCTGGCAGGTGTCCCTGTAGCAGGAGCTTTGCTGTTCTTGGTCTTGCTGGTCCAATTCAATTCGCTCCGAACGACGTTACTGATTTTGCTGTCCATTCTGCCGATGATGGTCGGGATCACACCGGGCATGTTACTGACTCGCACGCCGTTCGGCTTCATGGCCATGCTGGGACTGATCAGTTTGGCCGGGATTATTGTCAACAATGCCATCCTCTTGCTGGATCGAATCAACATTGAACAACGCGAAGGGAAATCGCCCGCCGACGCGATTGTCACGGCAGCAACCAAACGCTTGCGGCCGATTCTCTTGATGGCATTTACGGCTATTATTGGTCTCTTGCCATTAGCCGTGATGGGCGGGGCCTTGTGGGCTCCGATGGCAAATGTAATGATTTTTGGATTGCTAACAGCCACGGTGGTCGGTTTGGTATTCACACCTGTGTTGCACGCATTATTCTTTGGCATCCGCTTTGAGCGGACAGCCGACCCAAAAGGAGACAAATGAGTATCGGAATTATTGGTGGGAGCGGACTTTATGAGTGGGATGCCTTGCAGGACGCGACCTGGGTTCCTGTAGATACACCGTGGGGTCCCACATCCGACGATTTTTTACGGGGGACTCTCGATGGCAAGACGGTCTACTTCTTGCCCCGACATGGACGCAATCATCAACTGCTTCCCTCTGAAGTCAATCATCGGGCTAATGTGTTTGCCCTCAAACAGTGTGGGGTTGATGCCATTCTATCTGTCAGCGCGGTGGGCAGTTTGTCCGAGGCCATCAAACCGCGTGATGTCCTGATGCCGGACCAGTATTTCGATCGCATGCGCAGTTCGCCGCAACACACCTTTTTCGGCAATGGTGTGGCCGCTCATATCTCTCTGAGCGATCCTGTCTGTCCTTTCATGCACTCATTGCTTGTGGAAGTCGCGACGGATGTACGCGATTCGAATCCGGAGTTTGGTGATCGACATGTGCATGGCCGGGGCACCTATGTAAACATGGAAGGGCCAGCATTTTCGACTCGAGCCGAATCTGAATTCTATCGTCGCCAAGGATTTGAAGTGATTGGCATGACCTCCATGCCCGAAACGCGACTGGCTCGGGAAGCAGAGCTGCCCTACACCTCCTTGGCCCTCATCACTGACTATGACTGCTGGCACGTGGAAGAAGGCCCCGTCACAGCCGACTTGGTTGCCGGACATGTCCGCGCCAACAAGACATTTGCTCAAGCGATCTTGCGTGAATTTGTTGCCCGTTTACCGGATGTCTTCCCCTCCCCCGCCCATGAGGCCCTGCGGGGTGCCGTGATGACCGCACCGGCGGCGATCCCTGAAGAGATTCGCCGCAAAATCCCGTGGTTGGAGTAAGCCTTATGCGGATTGTGCATATCGTTAGCAACTTCCGCTGGACGGAACGAGTCGAGCCCGCTGCAGATTTGGCCTTGGGTCAACAAGCACTGGGTCACGACGTTTGCTATTTGTGTGGACGCAACCAAGGAGAGACTCCGGAAAACATCATTCAGGGACGCGCCGCCCGCAAGGGCCTTGTCTTTGACGATCACTTGGAGCTACTGAAACACACAGGGATTGCGTCAGCACTTCGCGATCTGCCCCGTTTACGAAACTATCTGAATGAGTTTCAACCCGATGTCATCCACTGTCATTTGCCAAACGCTCATCTATTAGCGGCTCTAGCGATTCGATCATCTGATCCTAAACCCATTCTCGTGCGCACCTTGTATGAGCCCGCAGGTCCAGAGTGGCCCTGTCGCTATCGCTGGGGATGTCGTCCGCACACCGATGGTGTGATTGTGCTGCGCGAATCGAACCAACTGCGCGAAACAGGCGGCTTCAGTTCAGCATCGGGTCGAGTGGCAACGATTGTCCCCGGCATTGATATTGAAGAATTCACCGGACACCCCGAATGGGGGCCACTCGATGCTATTCAGATTCCGGACGATGCGTTTGTTGTGGGAATGGTGACTGCGATCGGCAAGCGGCGACGCTTGGACCTTGTATTCGATGCGTTGGCTCAATTGGCCCCGCGCTATCCACAATTACGATTGATGATTTGCGGACGAGGCAAGATCGGTGAATTCGTTCACAAACCGGTTCGCGAGCTCGGACTGGGAGATCGAGTCATTCTGGCTGGCTATTGTCGCAATGATGACTTGGTGCGAGCCTATCGCACCATGGATGCGCTGGTCTATCCCCGGCATGGCACCGATCAATCCTGCCGCACCGTACGCGAGGCCCTCGCCAGTGGTGTTCCCGTGGTGGCAACGGATCTTGGCCTGATTCGCAAACTGATTCGCAATGGTGAAACAGGATTTGTGACCGAATTCAGTGGCAACGGTCTGGCCAGTGGTTTATCGAAGCTGCTGGACATGTCTCCCGAACGGCGACAACGTATGCGGGAGGCAGCAGCAACCGATGCCAAGCAGCGTTTTTGTCGCGTCCACCAAGCTGAAAAAGTCGTGGCGTTCTATCAACAACTGCAACAGTTGCGAGCCTCGGCATGACGCAATCGAACCTGCACACCCTGCCCCCGACTGATCCATCCGTGGAAGCCATCCATGTGGGCGCATACAGCGGCTGGATTGCAGCAGAGTTTTCCCAAAACCAAGAAGTGCGAGAATGGTTGTCTGGTTATCCGCCCGATTCCGCGAGTGCCGTCGTTCTCAAGGAAGGTCGGCACCGAGTCCTTCGCCTGCAACATGCCAATCATGATCTCGTCGTCAAAGCATTTGGTCCACAGTCGGGCTGGAAAGATCAGGTAGATCAACGCCGCGGCAGCAAGGCCAAACGCTCGTTTCTCGCCGCGTGCCATTTACTGCGTCATGGTCTCGGCACACCTCGCCCCGTTGCCTGCCTGGAACGTTGGCAAGGGACTCGGCTGGAAGAGAGTTTTTTTATCTCCCTCCATGAAGACAATCTCAGTTCATTTCGCCGGGAACTGATTCATTTATACAACCACGAACCGATTTGCGAACTCGTCATGAATCTGATGCAGTCTGTGGCCACTGCCATTGCCCGGCTGCATGAGGCCGGTGCCTTGCACGGCGATTTGGGCAATCAGAACATCATGTTGCGTCGCCACGGGCCCTCTGCGTGGGGGGATGTCATGTTCATTGACCTCAACCGGATGCGATTCGCCCCCACCCTGTCTCTCGATCAGCGCGCACGTGATCTATCGCGCATTCATTTACCCTCAGACTTCTTGCGCGTCTTCAAGGCCATGTATTTTGGCGACACGCCGGTGCCGGACGAGTTTAATGAATACGAAGATCGCTACCGCCGTCGGTTTGCCCGGCATACCGCTTCTCGCGCTTGGCGACACCCCATCCGCACGCATCGACAACGTCAAGAAGGCAAAGATCCAAAACGAGTCTATCCGCCCACCCAAGATCTCTGGATTTGGGACGAGCGGTCTGGACAAGCGGTCAGCACCTTGATGCGACGTGAGAAGAAGCAGCTCTATCCACGGAGCAATGCCGTGCGAATTGCCGCCGCCACAGCCCGGATGATTGCACCTGCGCATCGCCACTATCGGCACCTACAGACAACATCGTTTGCATCGACGCTTGCCATGCAAAATCGCATAGGCATGACCATCCATCCTCGCCCTGCCACATGGGAACGGGAATGGGCTTGGTTACAAAAACTGGGTACGTGCCCTCTGCTCATCCGCTTCTATCATCACGAAACCGAGCAAGAGTGGAATTATCTCATCGATATCATTCACATGCTTCATTCAGCGGGATATCCGATTTCGATCGCCATGGTTCAAGATCGGCGGGCCGTGCTGGACCCCGCTCGTTGGCAGGCGTTTGTGGCCGGTGTGCTGGGTTCTTTGCAAGGGGTTGTGGACTGGGTGGAAGTCGGCCACACGATTAACCGCGTCAAATGGGGTGTCTGGACGCTGGACGAGTACGCTGCCCTGTGCGAACCGTTTCAAGCCTTTGCCGGCGAGCGATCCCCCATCAAATTAATGGGACCGGCTGCAATTGATTTTGAATATCAATATGTCGCAGGCGCTCTGTACAGGGTACGAGATGTCTTGTCGTTTGATGCCTTGTCACATCACTTATATGTGGATCGCCGGGGCGCTCCTGAAAATCAGCAGTCCGGCTTCAGCACCGTCGATAAAGCGGCGCTGGCCAAGGCTCTAGCCGTTACGTCACCGAATTGCAGTGATCGACTGATCATCTCCGAGGTCAATTGGCCGTTACTGGATACAGGCGAGTACTCTCCCGTTGGCTCGCCCTATGTGGTGCCAGGTCCCCGATATAATAATCCCAGTGTCACCGAGGACGTATATGGCCACTACATGGTGCGATATTACCTGCAGACATTGTGTTCAGGTCATGTGGACCAAGTGTATTGGTGGCGACTGGTGGCGCACGGATTCGGTCTCATCGATGATCGCAGTGGAGCTGATTGGCGAGCGCGTCCTGCGTTTGCCATGCTGCAACAGTTACTGCGGACGATCATGGAGAGTCGCTTTATCCAATTGCGAACTAGTTCCACAGGCACTTTTGCCTTTGAGTTCGAACGTACGGATGGCGAGCGGCTGTGGATCGCCTACGCTCACCCCGATCCTGTCCACATGGAGATTCCCGGAAGCTGGGATCGCATCGAAACCGCAGACGGAACCGTCGTTCAGCCCCCCCAATGGCAGCAGATTGAATTGACCAGCAGCCCGCTTTATATCCGGGGCATTCTTCCTGATTAATCGCCCAGCGTCTCGAGCAGGCGTTGGAATTCAGGTTGGTCGCGGAGCGGATCAAACTCACGTCGGCCGATCCATTGAACCGCTTGTCGAGCATCGGCTCGATTCAAAGCGCGATCCAAGGTGGCCAACGCATCTCTCAATTGTCCTGTTTGGGCATGCGCTTGAGCCAGTCGGAAGAGAATCGGCGGTGTCGCTGGTGCCATCCGATCTGCGATTGACAGCAACTCTCGTGCTCCAACCCAATCGCCCGCATCGATCAGCAAGGCGGAAAAGGCCAACGTCCCATCCAAATCATTCGGAGCACGTCGCAAATACGCCCGGAAACGGGCCAAGGCTTGTTCCGAATTTCCTACCCGAGCGTGAGCCACTGCCAGGTTGTAAGCAGCGGGTGTGTACTCGGGATCAGCGAGTGTGGCGCGCTCCAGCATCTCGATGGCTTGCTCATAACGATTCAGCCTGATCAAAGCCACTGCCTGATTGTTCAATAGCGGGGCGGACGCTCCCTCTACATGGATCGCAGCCGTGAAGGAGGCCACGGCAGCCTGATAATCTCCTACCTGCATTTCAATCAACCCTTTGGAGCCGTGGACGCCGGCCATTCGTGGGAACATCTGACTGACACGCTCGAATTCAGCCAAAGCACGCGACCAGTCTTCATCTCTACGGGCTTCCTCAGCTTGCAGCAAATGCCACGTGGCCTGTTTGACCCAATCCATATGGAAGGGAAGATCATTTCCGGCCAGGTCAAATCCCTCTCCCGCCCGCAAAGCATCCAGCATCAGACCCGTCTGCGCATCCTCGCCGGGCAAAGCCGCCAAGGGCCGAATCTGAATTCCTCTCGCATCTGGGGCATCTCGAGGTCCTGATCGCACGGCCACTTGATCCTGAAACCCATGTTCAAGCTCGCTGTGCACTGATTGCTGGAATCCGATATACACCAGTAATGCCGCGACCACAAAAACCAAAAGCAGCAAGAGCCCATTCACAATCCGCTGCCGACGCAAAGATCGTACCCAGACATTTTCAACGGGAGGATTGGCAGCCCCCACCGTCTCGGAACTCAATGATCGCCCCCCTTTCCCTCTTGATGCATAGATATCATTCTTCATCGCGAAGGACATCCTCCTCGGTGGGACTCGCTTCTGCAAGGGGGTCTTCGATCTCCACGGCAGGCGGTTGAAGATCAGATTCTGGGTCGGACACGGCTGGGTCCGGGCGTGCATTCAATGCGGCTGGCTCCTCAGGCAGTATCACACCTTGATGGTTTAAAGATGGCATTGGAGCGCTACCCAACAATGCCGCGGCAATGGCATCTTCATCCGGCGCACGGGATCGATCCCGTGCATCCAGCAACTCCCGAAAATCCAACCCTGCCTCCGAAAGCCGGACAGAACGAAAGGCCGGCTGTTGGTAAATGCGAGTAATCACATCTGGCCCCACCCACTCTTCTGCTGCATCCAAGTAGCTGATGGCAGATTCAATATCCCCTTGCAACGCAGCAACCGCAGCAGCGTCAATATACAAGGCCGCCCATTCCGGCGCGTGCTCTAATGCCTTTTGCAGCGTGGCGCGGGCTTCGTCATAGTTCATCTGAGCAGCCTGTAAATAGGCTTTTTCCTTCAAGGCTACAGGGTCATCTGGCCGCAACTGCAAGTACGCAATAATTTCTTGCTGGGCGGACTCATATTCATCCAGAACCAGAAAAGCCAGCGCTCGATTAAAATGAGCCGGAGCAAACTCCTCATCCAAATCCAATACCGCCTCGAATAAGGCCAAAGCCGGGTGAATGCGATTTTGATAAAGAACGGCAACGCCCAAGTCATTGAGAAGCTCAACATTCGCGGGATCTGTTTCTACGGCACGTTCGAACGCTTGCTCGGCTTGAATGTAGCGCCCTAACTCCAAATAAATTTGTCCCTTCCGCGGCCATACTTGACTCAAATGCGGCCAAATGCGCAACGCTTCCCGATAGGTCTCAATCGCCTGCTCAAGCTCACCGTCTTTCTGTAAAGCCTCCGCTCTCGCCTGCATCACCATGGCTCGGCGCATGGCATCGGTGTCCAATTCCGCTCGGGCCCGAGGAATTCGCACGCCGCTGGCTTCGTCTACCACAACTCCTGCTTCCGATGCCGCCGCTGTCTCGCGGGGAGCGGGTCGAGACTCAGCGCGTGAATCACGAGCTCGCGCAATGTGGCGCTGCCATGCCTGTCCCGTCACGTACACGGCTAATCCAAGCAACCCGCCCATAAAGACGGCAACCAACGCAAACGTCCGGACATGCGAAATTAAGATGGAGTGCCCCACATTCGATTGACGAGCCGGCTTCCGGCTCGCCCGACTACTTGAGCCGGGAGTCCGGGGCGGGTATGCGCCTCTACGCCGGTCTGTCGACATACGATAAATCGACCCCACCTCGCTTGCGGCGGCGTCTTCTGCTCGATTTGAATACACTTTTTTATCGGTCATGCTCTCTACTGTAGCTTGTTCCCAATCGGGTTGCAAAGAATTGATTTGTGGGCTATCGTCCAGCGTCCCTGAACAAGGGAATACATGGCAAGGTCAATGATTCAGATGCGGGAGTGCAAGATGTCAACACGTGGGTTTGGACGCAATATAAGTTGGATATTCCTAATCGCGCTACTGGTGGGGAACCTCGTAGTGGGGGCGCGGCTGTATTCAGAGGAAGCGACCGCCGAGGAAACGGACTCCATTTATGAGCAGATGACCCTATTCACGACGGCTCTTGAACAAATTCGTCGCAACTATGTGAATGCGGACCAGACCGAATATCGGGATCTCATACATGGCGCTCTGCGAGGAATGCTGCAATCGCTGGATTCTCACAGCGACTTTTTGAATCCAGACATGTTCAGCGACATGCAGGACGACACATCGGGGCATTTCGGTGGCTTAGGCATCGTCATCAGCATGCGCAACAACATCCTCACAATCGTGGCCCCAATGGAAAACACGCCCGGATCCCGAGCGGGCTTGCTCTCGGGCGATCATATCGTTGAGATCGATGGAGAATCTACAGAAGGATTATCCCTACAAGAAGCCGTCCGTAAACTCCGCGGACCGCCCGACACAGATGTGACCATCAAAGTTGTCCGTCCGGCAACCTCTGAAATTCAAGAGCATACAATCACCCGAGCCGTGATTGCCATTGAAAGCGTCAAAGATGCCAAGCTCGTATCCGGCTCCATTGGGTACGTTCGTATTACCCAATTCAACAATCCCACCGCAACCGATTTACGCGCGGCCCTGGCTGATCTGGAAGAGCAAGGAATGGAGGCTTTGGTCCTCGATTTGCGCAACAATCCCGGCGGCCTTCTGAATTCGGCCATCGAAGTGGCCCAGCAGTTCCTGACAAGAGGGAACTTGATTGTATACACACGCGGCCGAGATGGCCGCCGCGGCCAACGATACACGGCCCGGGAACGCAATCCGCGGCTTGATTTTCCAATGGTCGTATTGATCAATGAAGGCAGCGCCAGCGCATCGGAAATTGTCGCTGGCGCTCTACAAGACCATCGCCGGGCCATCCTCGTGGGAGAAAAAACGTTTGGCAAAGGGTCTGTCCAGAGTGTCCTTCCCTTGGATGATGGATCGGCTCTACGAATTACAACAGCCCTTTACTACACTCCCAGCGAACGAGTAATCGATGAGCGTGGAATCGAACCCGATATTGTGGTCAGCATTGAGCCGGAAGAGTGGCGGCGCATCCTCATTCGTCGATCGCGTCCCGAAAATGCCACGCTTGATTTTGATGAAGACGAGGATCTAGACGAGGCCGTGGACACCCAACTGGAACGGGCCATCGATGTCCTCAAAGGGGTGATGATTTTCGAAGCGAACAACGAGGGCCAGACCGGCGGTTGGCGTGCAAGCCGTGCGAATCGCTAAGCAACCGCTCCAGCTTGTAGCTGCACATGATTGTCCTGGGCATCGAATCTTCCTGCGATGAGACCGCTGCAGCTGTCGTCCGAGACGGACGAGAAGTGCTTTCCAACGTTGTTCTCAGTCAAATTGACAGTCATCGTCCGTATGGCGGTGTGGTGCCCGAAATTGCTTCGCGGGCTCATCTGGAAGCCATGGCTCCTGTCATCCAGGATGCTATGGACCAAGCCGGTCTCGGTTGGTCGGATCTCGATCAAATTGCCGTCACGCAAGGTCCCGGCCTGGCGAGCTCCCTCTTGATCGGAATCACAGCCGCCAAGGCGTTGGCGATGCGAACCGGATGCCCACTCACCGGCATCAATCATTTGGCCGGGCACCTCTACTCGATTCACCTCAACTCCGAGCTGCCGCTTGCATCACCGGACTGCCCCTGGTTGGTATTACTGGTCACGGGCGGAAACACCCTGCTGGCCCATTGCCAGTCCATTGAGCAAGTGACTGTGCTCGGCCAAACAATCGATGACGCGGTCGGAGAGGCCTTGGACAAAGGGGCCACGCTTCTCGGGCTGGGGTACCCCGGCGGTCCAGAAATCGAGCGATTGGCGAAAAGCGGCGATCCGCAGCGTTTCTCGTTTCCCCGTGGCTTACAAGGTGGCCGAGGGATCGTCCTTGGCGGATACAGCCGTGAACTTTGTTTCAGCTTCAGCGGACTCAAAACCGCTCTCCTCTATCGCCTGCGAGATTGTCCCAATTGGCAGCAACAAGGTGCAGGGCCCGATCTGGCCGCCTCCTATCAAGAAGCGGCATTTGACGCATTACTGGACCGCCTTGAGCGCGCCCTGTTGGAAACAGGCTGCCAGCGTGTTGCCTGCGTGGGCGGGGTTGCCAAAAACCTACGCTTACGCGAAAAATTGGACGATCTCAGCACGCGACGGTCAGTCGACCTCCATGTCGCCCCCCTCGCCTATTGCACCGACAATGCCGCCATGATTGCAGGGTTGGCGGGGGCACGCGCTATGCAAGGATTCCCCTTGATTCCCGTCGACGACGTGCAGCCAAATCTGCCGCTTTGAAATCGGCAAGAAATCAGGGATGCGGAACTTTCCTGTCAGTAAAAGCGGCTCTCGCACGACGCATTCCCTGTAGTAACTACCGATTTCAATCTGAGGGAGATAGGCCATGCAAGCATCTTTAGACGACCACGCATTCTTAATTTTTGGAGCCAATGGAGGAATTGGTTCAGCATTAAGTCAACGACTTGCCAAGCGAGGAGCGAAGCTCATGTTAGCGGGAAGGAACGAAGAAGCGCTTGGAAACCTTGCCGACACGGTCGACGGCAAATCGGTACACGCTCTACCTGAGGATCCGGCCTCTATCGCGGCAGCTGTCCAATCAACGGTTGAGGCTTACGGTCGGGTGGATGGCGTGGCCAATTGCTTCGGCACCATTCTACTAAAACCCGCGCACCTGACAACCGATGAAGAATGGAACGAAACACTGCAAGTAAATCTTTCCTCTTCTTTTGCGATCGTCCGAGCCGTTGCCAAAGCCTTTCCTGCGGAGGGAGGCTCTGTCGTATTTTTTTCCACCGTGGCCGCTCGTATTGGCCTGGCCAACCATGAAGCGATTGCTGCAGCGAAAGCCGGTCTGCATGGACTGGCATTATCGGCTGCCGCTACCTATGCAGCTAAAAAGATTCGCTTCAATGTGGTCTCTCCAGGGCTGACACGGACGCCCATGACCGCTCGGATCACTGAAAATGAAGCCTCTCTGAAGGCATCTACAGCGATGCATCCCCTCGGCCGCATTGGTGAGGCGGATGAAGTCGCATCTGCAGCCGAGTGGTTCATTGACCCTGCAAATAGATGGGTGACCGGACAAATCCTGGGAGTCGATGGCGGTTTGGGCAGCGTACGAGGTAGGTAAGACATACTACTCGTGGCGCAAGGCTTCGATCGGATCCAAATTCGCCGCCCGCATAGCTGGATACAGGCCAAAGACGATTCCAATCGTCATACTAATCCCCGCCGCCATGATTAAGCTAAAGGTCGTGACAATCGTCGGCATATCCGCAAAGCGAGTGATCAGTCGAGGAATAGATATCCCAATCAGGATACCGATCAAGCCTCCAACCGATGATAAAACGATGGTTTCAATCAGAAATTGGCGAATAATTTGATGTCGACGGGCCCCGATGGCGCGCCGTACCCCAATCTCGCGCGTTCGCTCAGTCACTGAAGCCAACATAATATTCATGATCCCAATCCCCCCCACCAAGAGACTGATACCAGCAATCGATCCCAACACAATATTGAATGTCCGCTGCGTGGCTTCTGCCTGACGCAGCAACGCTAACGGAATGTCCATGGCGTACCCGCCGCGGGGATGAAATCGATTTAACATTGCCTCAATCCCTGCAGCCGTCTGCTCCACGTTCGAAATATGGTCCACTTCGACAATAATTTGATGCAATTCCACCAGCTCAACCTGGCGCGCACCGGTTGTCCGCTGTACAAGGATCTCGCCAAATCGCTCCCGAAACACGTGCAACGGAATGTAGATATCAGCATCGCTATCCAAGCGCTGGTCTCCACCTCCGCCTCCAGCCCCTTCCAGAACACCAATCGCCTCAAATACCTGCGGACCAATCCGAAGCTTCTGACCAGTCGCTTCGTCCGCAGCCAGCAATCGCCGAGCAACCGACTCTGACAACACAACCACGGGGGCCGCCAAATCCATGTCGCGAGGTTTCAGGACTCGCCCCGCCAACAAGGGCCGATCGACTAAATCAAACCAATCGGGAGTTGTTCCTACCACGCGTAAATCCATCCGACGCGCACCGGATCGACCTTCTTGTCGCATGATCCGTGCCGGCACAGTCCTTGTCACAGTCGAAAACGTTTCGCGTATCCGAGACTCATCTTCATACGTCAGTCCATAGACACTCATGAAGCTGGCTCGCTGCGCCGCCGTCGTCTCCTCAACAGGCTTCTCGGAACGCAAGATGATCACGTTGCTGCCCAGACGACGAATTTGTTCCAGCGCTTCTTGATTGGCTCCCTCACCGACCGCCAGCATGGCAATCACACTGGCCACACCAAAGACCACGCCCAGCATGGTCAAAAATGAGCGGAGCTTATGCAAACGCAAATTCTTCAAGCCCAACTCAATATCTCGCACAACCCGAAAACTACGCATGACCTTGCTCCAAGCGATCAACCAAACCATCTCGCATATGCAAGCGAGCATGCGCATATTCGGCGATATCGTCCTCATGGGTCACCATCACAATAGTCACCCCTTGCTGATTGAGTTCAGCCAGAAATTCCATGATTTGGGCGCTGGTCTGACTATCCAGATTTCCAGTTGGCTCATCGGCCAACAAGACACGCGGCTGATTGGCCAAGGCACGGGCAATCGCCACTCGTTGTTGCTGTCCTCCCGACAGCTCCGTGGGGCGATGAGACAATCGATCCTGCAACCCAACCCGTTCCGCCAATGCCTCCGCTTGGCGGGCACTTTCCTGGGCGGGCAGACCTTGATAGTACAACGGCAGCTCAATATTTTCCCGTACCGACAATTGAGGAATGAGATGGAAACTCTGGAAAATAAATCCGATCCGGCGCAGACGCAATTCGCTCAAACCATCATCATCTTTGCTCCCCACATCCTCGTCTTCAAACAGATACTGCCCCGAGGACGGTCGATCCAGACAACCCAAGAGATTTAACAGCGTGCTCTTACCCGATCCACTGGCCCCCATAATCGCCCAAAAATCACCGGCGAAGAATGACAACGTCACTCCGGCGAGCGCATGCACAGACTCCCTGCCCATCACGTAGGTACGATGGACATCTTCTAAATGGATCACAGGTGACGGTTTTGAACTCATCAGATGCGCTCAAGATAACGGCACCGAGCCTGCCTGTCCAGTAAGCCCACAGAGTTTGATTCATGTATGCGCATATGCGCATAAAAGCATATCATTGAACGGATATCTGAGGCACCTGATGGGCATCCCAAAATGCGCCTGTCCAATCTTGCTACGGATGCCATTCTCTCTTATTCTGCGGCTATGTTTGATTTGAAAGCATATCTGGCAGAGCAGCGGCGAGTGGTTGAAAGTGCCTTGGACGAGCACATGCCAACCGACACGGAGCGTCCGTCTGTGTTGCACCAAGCTATGCGGTACTGCGTCTTTTCAGAAGGCAAGCGGATCCGCCCTATTCTTTGCCTCGCTACTGCTCGAGCCATCGACCCGAATAGTCAGGACGCATTGATGCCGGGATTGGCGTTAGAAGTGTTTCATTCCTCCACGCTGGTTCATGATGACCTCCCTGCCATGGACGATGATGACATGCGACGCGGCCAGCCAGCCGCTCATATCCAATTTGGGGAAGCCAACGCCATTCTGGTCGGCGATGCATTGTTGACGTTGGCGTTTGAATGGCTGGCTCAGTGTACCGCCCCCCCTCCCTATCTACCGGGACAATTTTCAATGGAACTCGCTCAAGCAGGGGGAAGTCACGGAGTCATCGCGGGACAATACGAGGACTTGGCTGCTCCCATGCAAACACCGAACGCAGCTTTACTGGATTTCATTCATCTCCATAAGACGGCGGCGTTGATCCGTGCGGCCACCCGCATGGGTGCCATTGCCGCCCGAGCGAATAGCGAAGAGCTCGATGCCTGTTCGCTGTATGGTTGCAATATCGGCCTCGCCTTCCAAATCACCGACGACATTCTCGATGAAACGTCTGACTCCGAAACCATCGGCAAACCGGTAGGCAGCGATCGGAAAAACAACAAGCTGACCTATGTATCTTTACACGGCCTTGACTCCGCCCGACAGCGAGCCGAACAGATAATCGCGGAAGCATGCGACGCGTTGGACCGACTTCCCGGTGACACCACACCGCTGCTTGCCATCGCTCGGTATATCGTGGAACGAACGCATTAGGGCGTTTTAAATTAAAGTGTAGCTGCGTCCGTTAGGACGTGGATGCCAATCCGCTGGGCCAAGAACGTCCACCGTCTAACGACGGCGGCTACGGGATTACTTTAATTGCTCTAGCCCCTTCACCCCGCAGACCGCACAAACAGCCAACCAATCAAAACCAGCACCGCCCCACACGTTCGCAACACGAAGCGATAGACACGAGGGGAACAGACGCGTCTGCCCGATGCGGTCGCCAATGCCACCAGCGAATACCACGCCAGATCGGACAAGATATGGCCGCCATAGAACACCACCAAGCCCACTCGCCCATACTCCAGAGACCAGGCCGCGTACCCCAGACCGATTGTCCCCCACCAAATGTAGAAATACGGATTTGAGAGCGTCGTCGTGATACCAGCAAGCACAGGCCCATGTATGGGGATGGAGGTCTGTGATGAGCTAGCCAATGCTTGCCGGGCAGCAGCGGCCGCTGTCCATATCATCTGCCCCCCCATCAACACCAAAAGAGTGCCGCCCAGCCATGCCACCCCCACGCGAACCGTGGGCCACAGCAGCCAATCTCCTGCTCCGGTCACGAACAATAGCAGTACAAAGCATTCCAATAAGCCGTGCCCCAAGACAATCAACGGCCCCGCAATGAAGCCGCGTTTCATCACTTCCCCAATCGTCGCTGTCAACACCGGCCCCGGCATCAAGGCCCCCGACAAACCAACGACAAAGGAACTTCCAAATATGATGAGCAACGGATTCATGTGATGGCATAGGCTCTACTCTCGACGGCTAATGCTGAAATCATGATTGGGGCGGATGATCTCCCACCAACCAGCAATCCCATAGCAAACATGCACAACGGGGACAAGGAGCGCACACAACAGATCGCGGCTCTGACGTGATTCCAGCGCCATCCAGATGCCAATGCCCAAAGCCGCCAGCGCGTACAACGCCATAGCCCCCAGCAAGCCAACGGCGAGCACGCGGGAAAAACAAGCGCCGATCAGGCCCATCACCAAAGCGAATACGCCTGCCGCTGGAATCAACGTGGTCGGCTCAAATTCAACGCCCGCCCGCAAGAGGCGAATTCGGGTCGAACCATATCCAATAATCTGGCGGCAAAAGCGGACGAGTGACTGCCGCGGATAATGGTAGACCCAGGCGGGCGAATAGAATTTCAGTTGGTGCCCCCGCTGTTCTGCTTGGTACGCCGCAATCATTTCCTCGCCAGGCCAGAAACCAGGATCGAACCCATTCATTTCCTCCAAGAGCAACCTCCGAAAAGCCATATTGCAGCCAATGATCTTCGACCACTTTACCGGGACCAATGCGGATGCCCCATGTCGATACCGCCACGCAACATACCCCGTGGCCGGAGAAGCCAAAACAATTCCAGCCAGCCTGGCGAATAAATCAACGCGGGGCGGGACCAAACCCGGACCGCTGATGTAGGTCGTGCCCGGCTGCGCAAACGCCTCCAACACCCGCACCGGCCAATCCGATGCCACTTCCACATCATCGTCCAAAAACGCCACATAATCGGCACTCGCAGCTCGCCAACCCGCGTTCTTTTTCTCGCTCGAGTCACCTTTTTCGAACTGCACAGGCAAATGCCGGATTGCAGAATGAGCGGCGCAAAGTTCCCTCAACTCGGCGCCAACTGGACCGTCCCCAACCGCTCCGGCAACAATCACCTCCATGCGATCAGCCCCGTCCGCAGCCAAGAGAGATTTCACAGTCGGAATCAGCGTCTCCCGCCCCACGGTAGGAATCACCACACTTAATTCGGGCAATTGCGTATTCGCATCAATCGACATGCTGGTCTCCGCCCGCATGCCGGCACTGGAATCGCTTGAAGGCCAAATACCCCCCGACTACAGCTGCTAACAACATACCCACGAGTTGCAGCCAAAACGTGAATTGCGGAGGACGATACGTCAGGACCACCTCGTGCATGCCGGAGGGGACATACAGCCCCTTGGCAATATAGTCCATCCGCCAGAGAGGCACTGGGTTACCATTCAATTCCGCCTGCCAATGCGGATCAAATTTGTCAGCCATCCGCAGAATCGATGGTTGCTCCGCAGCCACGCGCAATCGCACATATCCGGGGCGACGCTCCCGCCGATCCACACGCCCGCCATTCTCCGTGCCCGACAACTCCGGCAAGGCAGACAGATCCTGGCCCGAGGCAATCAACACCTCGCGAAGCGGTTCAAAATCAGCCGCAACCAGTCGCGTCAAGGCCTCCTCATCTCCAACTTCGCGCCATCGTGGCACCAAGGCATAGCGCTGGCGCGGCCCCGTATGTTCAATCACCACATGCTCGCCCGGCCGATCCTCAGTCGCAGGCAGCACTCGCCCTGTTCCCCGCTCCACATTATATGCGTAGACCAAATTGAAGCGGCGGCGGAATTCCGGGTGATTCGAGATTTCCGCCCAGACTTGCGCGGGGCCCAGCACATATTGCACAGCGCCCAACTGCCAATGCCGCACGCTATGTCCGCCCACCCGTTGCAAATAGGTCTGGTATCGCTGCGGCATACGCGGCATTTGCGCCACCTCAATCGAGGCCACTCCGTGGTATGGAAATTGTATCGACAGCCATTCATTGTAGAATCCAGCCCGCGTTGTCAGCGCCACCCGCTGATCTGGAGCCGACTGCAGGATCCGAATCACTTCGTTATCCCGCATCGAGCCCGGCTGGAAGGTTGTCACATAATGGCGAGCCAAGAAGAAGACATCAAACACCACCAGCCCCAGCAGAACCGCGGCAGCGGAATGCGAGAGGCGGGGTGACCACCGATCTTGTGTGGCCAATACATAGAGGAAGAGTGCGGCCATTAAGGCCATAATTCCCCCGTGGAGGAGCGACCAGATGCGATTGTCGGCCAGCGCCACCGCCCACTCGTGGTTCCACCCCATTTGCGCAGTCAGCGGTCCCCACGTATCGAGGAAATAGTGGATCAGTGTCTCGCGCGCAGACAGCGTTCCAATGCCCCATAGCAGCAGTCCCAATCCCACCACCGCCACAGGCGCCAATACGGGCAAGGCTCCAGCAACCGTCAAAGACCGTTGACCGGTCGCTTTGGCTTTGTCCCAATAGAACTGGAATCCATAGGCCGCACAAATCCCCAACGCCAATTGAAACAGCTGCAGGAATTTGTTCGGATTCCGAATCGATGAGACAATCGGTAGCTGATAGAAAAGGCGATAGAGAGGGAAATACTTACCAAACGACAACACGAGCGCCAGCGCCATCACAATCGTCCAAAACCAGACATCCAGCCGGGCCTTCGCATCCACTCGAAAGCGCACAGCCAAGAAGGCGGCCAACAAGGCAAAGGTTAACGGGATTGCGCCCAGATATTGATTTTCCAATTTAAAATTAGCAAAGCCCTGCCCCGCCTCCTCCCAACCAGCGGATCTCCCCATCTTGCCCACGTAGAATCCGGTTGGATCATTACTGCGCCAGCCAAAATAACCGGGAGCAATAAAGTCTAAGGTCTCTCCGGGCGGCCAACTCCATTGAGTAATGAATTCCCATTGCGCTTGCGTGTCCTCCGATTGCACGGCCGCCACATCTTCAACCGCAGTCTGATACCCACTCAGCAACGGATGCGCAGAAATCATCAACGTCATCACCAACAAGGGCGCAATCCATTTCACGCCACCCAGCCAATCACGACCCTGATTTCGGAACCACGCCAATAGCGCATAGGGCCCCAGAGCCAACGCAAAAAAGAAGGCCACGTCCGCCTGCTCCAAAAACATGGCGCCCAGCGCCGCGCCCGCCAGTAGGCTCCACGCAAGCGACCGCCGCTTCGCGGCCTCATCCACCAGACACAAATAGATCGGCACCCAGAGCAGCACGCCGAACTTACCAATGTGTCCAGCATAGGTAAGCGTAAAATTACTCGCCAGCCAATAGGCCGCCAACGAACCCAACCCTGCAGCCCAGCCGTTCAAACCGCGACGGCGCAAGAACAGAAAAAGAAAGCCCGAACCAACCACCAGATCAAACGCATTGATCCAGTTGTTGAACGTCGTTGCAGGGAACAGCCAAAGCAATAGATTGGTACCATTCAGGAATAAGGGGGATGCGAACCCCAGCAAGGCGCTATCGTTCCATCCCCGCCACCAGCCCCAGGGCAACTGTTGTTTACGGGCCATCAGATCACCCAGATTATCATCGGTCGTAAACAGCGCATTGCCCGGCAGCAACACCTCCCGAAACACCAGCAACGCCAGCAGGATAAACCCTGCCCAGACCCACGTATATTCTCTTTTAATTTTCATCGGCTCAACGTCTTCACTTCTATGATGGGTGAAACAACAGACCTCTTTCATCCCGTACCACCACAGCACAGCGGACGGTATCAGGCAGTGACTTTGAATCGCAAGACATAATGGGGCACCCCTGCGGAACCTGCCCCCCCCTTTCCGATTACAACAGCCCCTCACCTCTGTCCGCGCCGAGCCCTTTCCATTGAATGGAAAATCACGCCAAAAAGTTTCCATTGAATGGAAAAACGGCACAAATATTTTCCATTGAGTGGAAAAAACGGTGAAAAAGTTTCCATTGAATGGAAAACCCACAATTTTTTCTTCCATTGAGTGGAAACCGGCACAGAACAAGGCAATCGGCCACACAAGGCAAAACAAATAATAGCCTATAAGCTATTATCGAATAAGAAGGGGGCCTTGCACAGTTGCAGAACACATGCTTTTGCAAGTTTGCAAGGACTGCCCCCTTCCCCCGCTCGCAAAAAACGCCTCTAAGCCCCCAAATTGTGCCTTTCCGCTGTCGTAAGTCGTTGATAATCTTGAGGAACCTGTGGTCCGACCCCGGCTCCTCTCAGATCGACCGGAGCTGGCGCATTCCCGACGCGACCGCTTCGGCTTTTTTCAGATTTGTAGTCAGGAATCGCTTGTTTATTCCTACTCCTCAATGTGCGCACACAATAAACATCAACATAACTACGGAGAAAACATATGAAAAAGTTCATGACCATCCTTGCCATTGCAGCCATTACCAATAGTACCGCCTTCGGGTATGACCAGTCAGACGAAGCTCAGAAAGACATTGTAGATGTCGCGATTGCGGCGGAGTCGTTTACTACTTTAGTAGCCGCCGTACAAGCCGCCGATTTAGTCGATGTATTGCGTGGTGAGGGACCCTTCACGGTTTTTGCGCCGACTGACGAAGCGTTTAGCCAGTTGCCGGCGGGAACCGTAGAGACGCTCCTTATGCCCGAGAACAAAGCAATGCTACAAGCTATTCTCACCTATCATGTGATCGCAGGTAAAGTGATGGCCGCCGATGTGGTTGAGCTATCTTCCGCTGAAACTGTGCAGGGACAATCAATCACGATCAGTGTGAGCGATGAAGGTGTGATGGTCGATAATGCATCAGTTATCGCGACCGACATCGAGGCCAGTAACGGGGTCATTCATGTCATCGACGCCGTTATTTTTCCCGGTGAATAACGCGTAACGGGTTTTGCTAGTGGAAATGTGCGATCAAAAACGGTCGCCCATTTTCTTTCTTCAGGAAAAAGAAGCCCCTCGTGAAGAGTTGTCTTCAATCCAAATTTGTATAACCACCTTGAACACGTAATAGAGTACATAGATGCCCATCGCGGCAAAAACAAGCGCGCTGATAGTATAAGCCCTGTTAATAGCGTCGATATCTGGATTGGGAGGTATCGGATAGTGCATCATAATCATTCCATAGGCAATGGTCAGCAGGATGTAGATAACGAAGGCTGAAATGAGTAAGATTGCGTAGGGCTTAATGTAGTTGGTTGCAGTCATTGGCCACCTCCATAATGAGAAGGTACATAAGTTGCATTATCAAATCAGCTGCATTCAATATGCCCAAGTAATTGAGCCGTTTTTCTTGTGGTCATTCACTGAACCAATGTTACCGCTGCAACTCAATCACATCCAGTTAATAACGTAGCGGGATTTTCATGGGCCGAAACCTTTGTCGACGAAGCTCACGACCCAGATACGCAGAAAACAATGGTGTGGGCGCGGCGGGCGCACTACCACTCAATATCACTCGCTTTATCCTGAAATCAGGAGCAGGGCCCATTCGGCGTGTTCGGCGATCAGAGGTTCGGGGTCGGTGGCGGCTTGGCGCAAGGCGGGTCGCGTGGCAGGGTCGCGGGCATTGCCTAAGGCGACGGCGGCGTTGCGCAGTACCCCGCGGCGCTTGGTGCGTTGCAAGGGTGTGCCGCGGTATCGTTGACGAAAGGTTTCCTGATCAATCGTGACCAGCTCGGGCAGAAAGGGGGCGAATCGATCGGCATCAAAGGCCAAAAAGCGGTCGGGATGAGGCTGGGAGTATCGCTTCACCCACGGACAGACTTGCTGGCAGGCATCACAACCATATATCCAATTCTGCATCAAGGGTCGCAGCTCTTCGGGGATGCTGCCCTTTAATTCAATGGTCAGATACGAAATACAACGGGTGCTGTCGACGATGTACTCCGCAGGAAATGCGTGCGTGGGACAGATCTGTAGACAACGCGTGCATTGGCCGCAGTTCCCCTGCCCGAGCTTCGCCCCCCCTGCTGTGGCTGGCGGATCCGGCGGCAACTCTAAGGTGGTAATGATGCCGCCAAGGAAACAGTAGGAGCCGTAGCCGGGGCGGATCAAGAGGCTGTTGCGACCAATAAAACCCAAGCCTGCTTGGGCAGCCCAGGTTCGTTCCAGTAGAGGCCCGGTATCGACGTAGGCGCGCGTGGCGACCTCGTCGCCCGATTCGGCCCGCAGCCAATCGGCGAGTTCGCGCAATTTCGGAGTTAGAACATCGTGATAATCTGGCCCCCAGGCGTATCGCGCCACGCGGCCACGCAAGGGATCATTCCACAAATCGGCGGGCGGCTCTTCGACAAAATAATCCACGGCCACCATGATGACCGAGCGGGCACCCGGCACGACTTCGCGGGGATCGAGTCGGCGCTGCGGATC
>SLBD01000239.1 GCA_007126515.1 Kiritimatiellia bacterium | reverse complement strand
TGATCGATCCCCTGATTGATGACTGTTCCTGATCTCTCTACAGTGTGCGCCATGGATTTCCTTTTATTGCCATGGATCGCTGAGGGTGTGTCTTGACGGAACTGCTGACAGGAGTGGTTCCGGCGGTCCTGTTTATGGTGGCCTTGGGCATAGCATTGGCCACGGTGATTGCTGCTGCCGTCCGCAAGCTGCATGTCCATGAAGATCCCCGTATTGATGAAGTCGAAGAGATGTTGCCGCACGCGAATTGCGGTGCCTGCGGCTATCCCGGCTGTCGCCCTTTTGCAGAGGCGATTGTGAAGGGCGAGGCGCTGCCCTCGAAGTGCACGGTGAATAGCGCCGAAGGCAATGCCGAGATTGCCGCGTTCATGGGCGTGGAACTAGGACAACAAGAAAAGGTGGTGGCGCGCTTGGCCTGTCAGGGCGGTACGCATGTGGCGAAGATGCGCGCCCGGTACGCGGGCATTCCGAGCTGTCGCGCAGCCGTCGCCACGGGCGGTGGCGGCAAGGCCTGCGCCTGGGGCTGTCTGGGTCTGGGCGACTGCGAGGTCTCCTGTACGTTCGATGCGATCTATATGAGCGAGCACGGCCTGCCCGTCGTCGTCGAAGACAAATGTGTGGCCTGCAATGATTGTGTGATTGCGTGTCCTCTCGACCTCTTTGAACTGCATCCGGTCAGCCACAAATTGTGGGTGGCCTGCAAGAGTTTGGCGGAAGGCGACCAAGCCCTGGCGGAATGCGAAGTGGCGTGCAACGCCTGCGGCCGCTGCGTGATGGATGCGCCACCGGGCTTTATGAAGATGGAAGAAAATTTACCGGTGATCGATTATTCAAAAAATCACTTGGCATCCCGCAAGATCATTGAGCGCTGCCCGACCGGAGCGATTGTCTGGCTGGAAAATCAGCAAGTGATGAAAGGTCGCGCTGCTAAAAAGATTATCCGCAAGACCCCTTTACCTGTAGGATTGGAATCGTAAGCAACCCCCGAAGAGCAAATTTGCCCTGATGGTGGACATAAAAAGAGGACACACCCATGAGCGATAAGAAGCAAACCGCGAAATACCCGGGAACCCTGGATGCCTTGGATGGCAATACCGCTGTAATCATGTGCGAGCGCGAATCCAGCGATGCCGCAGGCGCCTATCCAATTACTCCCTCCACGCAAATGGGCGAGTACTGGGCGGAAATGACCGCCGCTGGCCACATCAACATCTCGGGTCGCCCACTGATCTTCATTGAACCGGAAGGTGAACACGCGGCGGCTGCGGTCACCGCCGGCATGTCGATGAGCGGACTGCGAGCCAGCAACTTTTCCTCCGGCCAAGGCATCGCCTACATGCACGAATCACTTTATCCGGCGGTCGGCAAGCGCCTCCCCTACATCCTCAACATCGGCTGCCGCGCGATTACTAAATCGACGCTTAACGTCCACGCGGGCCACGACGACTATCACTTGATGGATGACACGGGCTTCTTCCAGGTCCTCGGTAAGGATGCCCAGCAAGCGGCGGACTTGAATATCATTGCGCGCAAAATTGCCGAATTGTCTCTGACGCCCGGCGCGGTGGGCCAGGACGGCTTTCTGACGACGCACTTGATCGAAACGATGATGGTGCCTGAGCGCGCTTTGATCGAAGAATTCCTCGGCAGGCCCGACGACATCATCGACACACCGACGCCCGCCCAGCGGATTCTTTATGGAGAGAAACGCCGGCGCGTGCCGATCCTCTGGGATGTCGACAATCCGGTGGTGGCTGGCTGCGTCCAAAATCAGGACGCCTATATGCAGTCGGTTGCGGCGCAACGGCCCTACTTCTTCAATCACATTCGTGAGATTGCCGATCAGTGCATGGCCGAATACTCTGCCTTGACCGGCCGCGAATACAAGCGCGTCGCCACGTATCGTTGCGACGACGCGGAATACCTCATTATTGGTATGGGCAGCTTGATGGGCACAGCCGAAGCGGTGGCCGATTACCTGCGTGATTCGCGCGGCATCAAAGTGGGCGTGGTCAATGTGATCATGTACCGCCCCTTCCCCGGCGACCTGATCACCCAGATCGTCCAAGGCCGCAAAGGCGTGACGGTGCTGGAACGGACCGATCAACCCTTGTCGGAAGATTTACCGCTGATCCGCGAAATTCGCACGGCAATGATGAAGAGCCTCGAAAATGGCACCAACGGTAGCAAGAGAGGCGTGCCCTATCCCGAGTATGCGACCTACAACAAACCCAAAGACATGCCGCCGATGTATTCGGGTTGCTTCGGCATGGGCAGTCGCGACCTCCAGCCAGAAGGTGTGATTGGCGCGATCGAAAATATGTTGGATGACGGCGCCCGACGCAAATTCTTCTATCTATCAATCGATTTCATTCACGAGAAGGCCTTCACTCCGAAGCAAGAAATCTTCCAACAACAGTTGCTGGAAGGCTATCCGAACGTCGCGGATCTCGCCATCAAAGGCAGCGAAAACCCCAACTTGTTGCCCAAGGGCGCGATCACGGTCCGCATGCACTCTGTCGGCGGCTGGGGCGCAATCACGACCGGCAAAAACCTGGCGATGACGCTTTACGACCTGCTCGGCTACGACATCAAAGCCAATCCGAAGTACGGGTCAGAAAAGAAAGGTCAGCCGACGACCTATTATCTTTCCGCCGCGCCGGAACCGATCCGGATCAACTGCGAATACAACTACGTCGACGTGGTGCTGTCGCCGGACCCCAACGTGTTCAGTCATACGAATCCGCTCGCGGGCCTCAAAAAAGGCGGGGTCTTTATCATCCAAAGCGACCTCGATTCACCGGAGAAAGTTTGGAGATCGATTCCGCCCACCAAGCAAAAGTTCATCATCGATAATGACATTCGCGTGTTCTATCTCGATGCCTTCCATATTGCTCACGACGAAGCGTCCGATGTTGAATTGCAGTTCCGTATGCAGGGGATTGCGTTCCAAGGCGCTTTCTTCGCCTGTTCGCCGGTGAAAGAATCGGCCAACTTGACCGAAGATACCTTGTTCAATGCGATCCGCGAACAAATCGAACACAAATTTGGCAGCAAAGGCGCTCGCGTTGTTGAAGATAACTTGCGTGTTGTGCGGCGCGGCTATGATGAAATCACAGAGATCACCGACAAGAAGATCTCCCAGGATACAGAACCCAAGCTGAAGCAGGAATCGTCGCTGCCCGTCATGCTGAAGCGCATCCCCGCCAGTGACGATCCGAAGACCGATATCCATCGCTTCTGGGAGCAAACCGGTTCGTTTTATCTGGGCGGAAAACCAAACGACAACCTCGCAGATCCGTTCAACGCGATGAGCTTGATCCCGGCCAGCACTGGCGTGTTCCGCGACATGACCCAGATCCGCTTTAATCATCCGGAATGGATTCCTGAAAACTGCACGGCTTGCAGTGACTGTTTCACCGTCTGTCCGGACAGTGCCATCCCCGGCCTGGCGTGCAGCGTCGGCGATGCGTTTGCCACAACGATCAAGCGGGTTGAAAAAGTCGGCCATACCGTCAAACACCTGCGCCGCGGCGTGCGCTCGGTCGAAAAGAAATTGCGGGCGGCCACGACCGGCGCCAACGGCAAGTCGGTCGATGTCGGCCCCTTGCTGGATGAAGCCATCACTGCCACGATTGCTGAAGCGCCCCAAGCAGAGCGGGCCGAGTGGGAACAGGAATTTGGCTGGTTCCGCCAAGCCATGGGCCAGTTCAAGTTTGCCCTGACCAAGCCCTACTACAATCAAAAGGAAAAATCTGCTGCCGGCACCGGTGGCTTGTTCGCCATCACCGTCAATCCTTACACCTGCAAAGGGTGTATGTTGTGCGTCGATGTCTGCGACGACGACGCGCTGCGGATTGTCCCGCAGACGGAGGAGTCGATCAAGACCCTGCAACGCGATTGGGATTACTGGTCGGACCTGCCGACCACGCCGGAAGAGTACATTCGCATCGACGACATCGACGAAAAGATCGGCGCTCTCGAAACCATGCTGATGGACAAGAGCGCGTATCAATCGATGGTCTGCGGCGACGGCGCTTGCACGGGCTGCGGCGAAAAACCGGTGTTGCACATCTTCACTGCAACGATCACGACCCTGATGCAACGTCGCGTCAAGAAGCATGTAGCGCGCATTGATGACCTGATCCAGAAGTTGGAACAGCACATTAAGATGCAGTTGGCTCAAACCGTTGATCTCAGCGATGCGCCGCGCATCCAGAAGATCATCGAAGCCCATCGCACCGGCGACTTGAACCTGTCCTCGCTGGC
>SLBD01000116.1 GCA_007126515.1 Kiritimatiellia bacterium | reverse complement strand
CGTACAGGCGAACAGGTTCGCCACTACCAATGGATCGCAGTGTCAGACGCATGGATTGATGCCCAAACGTTGGCACGAACAACGCGCATTTCTTAAACCGATCATCATAAGGCATCGCCAACGCGCCCAAACCACCACCAAGACTCCCACCGAAGTAATAGAGGGGCACAGCGCTTTCCAGAAACTCATGGATGACGCGGGCAGATGACCATACGGCACTGACACAATTACGAATGATATAGGTGTCGCGATGCTCAATGCCATGCAGAACGTGCTTGTAGCATTCGTTGGGAATGTTTGGGTGAGCCGACAGATGAAATCCGGGTGCGCAGAAATGAAGAATGGCAGCATGATGATTCGGAAAGTCAGGCACTTCGCGTCCGCCATACCCATGTCCGCATACAGCGCCAACCTCGACATCGCCCTCTTCAGGAATTTCCAGCCATGCCCCCACCCGAACGCCACCTAACGTCGTATATCGGACGAGATACATTTTCCATCCGGGGCGGAATGGACTCATCTCCTCTAATTCAAGACCCAGAGCGAGTGACTCATTTTCCGCCCACGTATCCTGCCAGAACATATCGAAATCGGACGGTCCTTGCGGCGGCATAATGGATTTCAGAGAATCAATATCATAACCGTACGATGGGTCGAACGAATACTCGTGCTCAAATAGGGGCATCGCCTGAGGGTTGCCGCATTCGGCTGGCTGCATATCTGTTGTCGTCATTCTCTCACCACTCCCAACTTCTGGAGCACGGACATTCCTATCCTTGCACTACACGGACAAGAATGTCCGTGTTCCCAACTTTCGACTCCCGGAGCAAGGACATTCCTGTCCTTGCACACCACACACGGGCCAGAATGTCCGCGTGCCCTTTTCTCCATCTCCCGGAGCAAGGACATTCCTGTCCTTGCTAAAATCACAATTCTGCCACAATTTTCGCACCATCCTGGAGCAAGGACTCTGGCACAACGTCACCCGGAATCGAGTCTCCGTTCACCGTCACACGTTTCACACCTGAGCAATGATGATTCGGATTTCGAACCTCAATATGAATCGTCTTGCCTCGCACACGCCGAGTTACCTTAAAAACATCCCATGAACTTGGAATGCAAGGGTTGATACGTAGCCCGCCCGCTTCTGGCTGAATGCCCAAGATAAAGTTCGTGGCAGTGTAGTGCGACCACGAGGCCGTACCGGACAGCCACGGCACACGCGACCGCCCGAATTTCCCAGAGAAAGCGGAATGCGTGCTTTGACAATGGACAAACGGTTCAATTTCGCGAATGTCCGCCCGGTCATTCTGTGCTGCTGGCATAAACGACCGATAATATTGATAGGCTAGATCTCCATCGCCCCGCTCGATTTCAGCTAGCACAGCCCAACTTTGCGTATGGGAAAAGATGCCGCCATTTTCTTTGGTGCCGGGATTGAACAAGACCGCTCGCATCACCTCAACGGGAGTCTTTTCAAAGGGCGGCGCACACATCGCCACCCCCCACTCCGTGGACAGCCGATCCTTTACTGTGTCCAAAGCCAGTTGGGTCTGTTCAGGCGTTGCAGCACCGCTCAGAACGGCCCATGCCTGTGTATTCAAGTAGACCTGTCCTTCTGGATAGTCTTTTGTGCCAAACACGGTTCCGTCTTGCGCAATCGCCCAGCGGAACCACTCGCCATCCCAGCACACATGTTGAATCGCTTCATCCAATGTGTGCCGCTTGGAGTCAGCCCAGGCCGCCTCGTCCTTCTCACCTCTATCCCGTGCCAAGTCCGCATACACCGTCAATCCCAGCCGGACCTGAAACGCCACAAAGATGCTCTCTCCATGGAACCCGAGTTTCAATGCATCGTTCCAGTCAGCCAGCAGCCCGCACGGCAACCCGTTCGCGCCTGTGCGTTCCAAATTGAATTCCAACGCCCGACGCAGATGCCCCATCACTGTAGCCTCACTCTCATCAGCATACGGCACCACAATGTCATAAAAACCCGTGTCCCCGGATTCCGCCACATAGGCAGGAATGGCATTGAAGAACCAGAGGCAATCATCGCTGCGATATTCGTGTGGCGGAGTTGGTTTCATCTGTCCCGGCTTGTGGGACCAGGCCCGCACTTCTGGCTGCGCCCCTCCGCACGCATCTTGCGCTGACAACATGAGGATCAACCGCTCTCGAACATCAGCGGGCATCATGGCTGTGACCCCCAAGCAATCCTGCACGGTATCGCGGAAACCGAATCCATCCCGACTTTCTCCTGTGTACACAAGGGAACACGAACGCGACCATTCAAACGTCATCAAGGCATTCCATGCCCCCCAGACATTCACCATGTGATCAAAATCGGGATCGGGTGACTCGCATTGAAAAGCGGAAAGATACAAGCGCCAATGATCTTTCAAAATCGCCAACTGCTCGTCCACAGCCCCCTCCACCGAGAGCTCAGCCAGCGCTTCGGCGCCTGCATGATTGGCGCGTCCTATCCCGACGACAACCAAGACCTCTCGTTCTTCGTCCGGCTGCAGTTCCATGTCACTTTGAATCGCTCCACAAATATTGTCGGACAGCCCCACGGAATTACGGCAGCCCGGGTGCTCTGGATCCGTCAACGCTGCTGGACTCCTGAAATCACCGTACGGCCCAATGAATCCATCGCGATCGCCATCAAATCCGACAACGGAACCGCCTTGCTGGCTCATCCACCAGTATCGCGCCTGATCTCGATTGGCGAAATTGTCAGGATCCTCGGGCAGATGAGCACAGGAAGACGCTTGGATAAAGGCCCCATCCCAATCGGCGCGGGCGATATATTGGGTATATTGCAGGTTCAACAAATCGTTGCCCAGATTCCACTCCGTTGTGAATTCGCAAAAAGAGATCACTGAAAGCGGCCGCGGGCGATTGGAGAGATTGCGGATTTTCAATCTCCATATTTCATGATCCGTATCCAGAGGCATAAAGTAGGTTGCTTCGGTTGCAATATCGGCATACTGGCTGGAAATGACAGCATATCCGGGGCCAAATCGGGTTTCTGTCTTGTACTCGCTCAGCGGTTTGCCCACCGGCTGCCAAGCGGCGCTCCAGTAATCTCGGCTCTCCCGGTCCAGGATGTAGAACACCCGGCCGGGCATGTCCTGCGGAATGCTGTTATAGCGATGTCGAATGATGCGGCCAGATGCAGGCGAGCGCGTGAATGAATAGCCCCCGGCATTGTTGGTGATAATGCCTCCGTACCGACGAGATCCAAGATAGTTTGACCACGGGCGCGGCGTATCTGGGCGCGTGATCACATATTCACAGTTAGAATCGTCAAAATAGCCGTACTTCATCTTTTTCTTTTCCTTTATCTACACGGACAAGAATGTCCGTGTTCCCATCTTTCGGAGCAAGGACATTCCTGTCCTTGCACTACACGGGCAGAAATGCCCGTATTCCCAACTTCCGGACCAAGGACATTCTTGTCCTTGGAATTTCACACGGACAAGAATGTCCGTGTTCCCAACTTCATTTCACCCCATCCTCTTTGATGTAAAGAACGTACTCGCCACTCCGCAAGTTCGCTCTCTCAGGGTTCTTCCTGATGTAATTCCGACACCGAAGCATATGCTCCGCATTTCGAATCAAACGATCACGATAATTCGCTCCCCATAAGGTACTGCTTCTATTCCGCAGACGATTAATCTCACGTGCGGTCCATCCCTTCCATGATTTTACGACTTCTTTCAACAGCACGCATTTGTCTGGGCAAAATAGAGCATGAACATGGTTCGGCATAACAACAAAGCTGTCGAGTGCATAGCGGTCCCCGTCAAAATTACGCAATGCGTTGGCCACAATTTTAGCACATGCGGGATCACGCAATAAACAACTGCCAGATCCTGCATCCAGCCAATCCTCAATTCGTTGCGAAAAGCGCTGATGATAAGCTCGCTCAACGGTCTCATCCCAAGGCTCAGGGTGAATTCGCAGCCATGCGGTTTTTTCGTCCTTCCACTGATTCAATTGTGACTGAGATAAGGCATCCGCCAAACGCCATGTGACAAAGCAAAACACGCCCTGTTGTTGCCAATGAGGCAGATCCCGACCATGCCGATGAATCTCTTCGTACGGATTCATGAACATGGCATGTGTATTTGTCTTCATCGGCTTCCTTCGCTCATCCAACACGGACAAGAATGTCCGTGTTCCCAATTCCCAATTCTCAGGGGCAAGGACATTTCTGTCCTTGCAATACACGGACAAGAATGTCCGTGTCCCCAATTCCCAATTCT
>SLBD01000152.1 GCA_007126515.1 Kiritimatiellia bacterium | reverse complement strand
TTTTTGAGTGCCTTGGTAGGGCGAGTTCACCGAGCGAGCCACGCCTACCTTCCATTTAATGGCTAGTAGCGAAGCTGTCTGGTCTCACAGAAAGTCGCTACCGGATGCCATTCGGACTTTGAGCTTTTGATCAATGTCTTGTTCGTAGAGGGCATCGAGCAGCTCATCGAGATCACCCTCGATGATGCGGTCCAGATTGTACAGCGTGAGATTGATGCGGTGATCCGTCATGCGGTTTTGGGGAAAGTTATAGGTGCGAATGCGTTGACTGCGGTCGCCGGAACCGATTTGCGTGCGTCGTTCATCGGCTTCTTTGGCGGCTTCCTCGCTGCGCTTCAGGTCCAGTAAGCGGGCGCGCAAGACGCGCATGGCTTTATCTTTGTTGCGATGCTGCGATTTCTCATCCTGGCAGGTCACGACTAGTTCTGTTGGCAAGTGAGTGATACGGACGGCGGAATCGGTCGTGTTGACGCTTTGTCCGCCGGGGCCGGAGGACCGAAAAATATCGATTCGCAAATCTTCTGCACGGATATCAATATCATCAACCTCGCTGGCCTCGGGCAATACTGCGACGGTTGCTGCAGACGTATGGATGCGTCCCCCCGCTTCGGTGACAGGGATCCGCTGAACTCGATGTCCACCGCTTTCGTAGCGTAGGGTGCGGTAGACATTTTCGCCTTCGACCGAAAAGATGATCTCCTTGAAGCCGCCTCGTGTGGAGGGGCTGGCATCCAGAATGCTGACTTTCCAGCCGCGCCCCTCACTATATCGGGTGTACATGCGGTGCAGATCTCCTGCAAACAGCGCGGCTTCTTCGCCACCGGTACCCGCCCGGATTTCCATGATGGTGTTGCGGCTGTCATCTGGGCCGGGTGGCAGCATGGCGCGTTTCCAGTCCCGTTCAGCGATCGGGAGTTGGGCCTCCAAGTCGGTGATCTCGTGACGTGCCATTTCCACCAATTCGGCATCGGTTTGGTCGTCTTGGAGCAATTCGTTGTTATCTCGTAATTGTTCTTGAAGTCGTGACACTTCCTCCGCTTTTTCCAAGATGCGTTTAATATGGGTGTGGTCACTGATGATGGATCGATAGCGCTTTTGATCGGCAACCACATCAGGATTCGATAAATCGGATTCCAGCGCATCCAGTCGTTGTCGCAGAGTGAGGATATAATCAGAGTCAATCTGTGGCATGGCAGGCCCGATGATTAAAGAAAGACCAAGGAAAATGAAAAGGCCGGTAGCGTCCAATGACGGTACCGGCCCTGCATAATGGGTATCAAACTACTTTTTGCCAGCAGTTTTGGCTCCATACCGCTTGCGGAAACGCTCGACACGACCTTCTGTGTCAATGAACTTAGCTTGTCCCGTGAAGAACGGATGACAAGCTGAGCAGGTGTTTACGTGCATCTCTTTGATGGTGGAGCGAGTCTTAACCACATTGCCACAGGCGCAGCTAATGGTTGCATCAACATATTTCGGATGTATATCAGTTTTCATAATCGACCTCTTCAATACTTACAAGGTGCGGGAGAATAGCATGATCCCACCGGGTTGCAAGCTCAAAACTAGACAATTTTAGGGCTCCACAACGCAGGTGGAAGCCTGGGCAAGCGAGGGGAGGGCGGCATCTTTGGGAGAAAGAAGGGGTGATTCAACGGGCCAGTCGATACCGATTTCGGGATCATTCCAGATAATGCCCCGGTCATCTTCGGGACGATATAAATCTGTACACTTGTACATGACAGCAGCGGTTTCGCTAAGAACGACAAATCCATGGGCAAAACCGGCCGGAATAAATAATTGATGCCGATTTTCGTCGTTCAGGAGGTATCCTTCCCATTGGCCAAACGTGGGCGAGCCGGGCCGAATGTCGACAGCGACATCGAAGATGGCCCCCGCAATGGCATAGACGAGCTTTCCTTGCGGATGCTGCTCCTGATAATGCAGTCCGCGCAATACTCCCTGCTTGGAAAATGAGAAATTGTCCTGGACGAAGGGGGCGGCGATCCCTGCTTCTCGATACTTTTCGTTATGATGCGTTTCTTGGAAAAAACCGCGATCATCGCGGAACACCGGAGGTTGAAAAATCAGCACTCCAGAGAGCTTGCCTTGATTTACTTCTAATTTCATTGAGTTACCATTTGGGGTTGTCTGCCAAGTACGAAAGATAGGCTCCATAATCATTCTTTAAGAGAGGAGCAGCAAGTTCCCTTAATTGATCCGCTGTTATCCAGCCTTTGCGAAATGCGATTTCCTCTATACAGGAAATCTTGATGCCTTGGCGTTCTTCGATGGTTTGGACGTAATTGGAGGCTTGCAGGAGCGATTCGTGGGTGCCTGTGTCCAACCACGCAAAGCCGCGGCCGAGAAGTTGCACCTGCAATTCGCCTGCATCCAGATAGATGCGGTTGAGATCGGTGATTTCAAGTTCTCCGCGTGCGGATGGTTCTAAATGACGTGCAAAGTCAACGACTCGATGGTCATAGAAGTACAATCCCGGAACGGCATATCGCGATTTGGGTTTTGTCGGCTTTTCTTCGATATCGAGGACTTTCCCTGTTTCATCAAAGGACACGACTCCATATCTTTCCGGGTCCTTGACCTGATAACCAAAAATCAAGCCGCCGTGCTGCAATGCTCCTGCGCTTTGGAGTCGATCGTGGAGGCTATGACCGAAAAAGATGTTATCGCCCAGGACAAGGGCTACCGGTTGGTTGTCGATAAACGGTGCGCCAATCACAAAGGCTTGTGCCAGGCCTTCGGGGCGGGGCTGTTCGGCGTAGGAAAGTGTCAGTCCCAAGTGAGCTCCGTCACCTAGTAGTTTTTGAAAGAGGGGCAGATCGGTTGGGGTGGAGATAATCAGGATGTCGCGAATGCCGGCCAGCATGAGTGTCGACAACGGATAATAGATCATCGGTTTGTCGTAAACGGGCAGCAACTGCTTGCTGACCACTTGCGTGATTGGGTACAGCCGGGTTCCTGATCCACCGGCCAAGATGATGCCTTTCATGTCAGATTTCCTCTCCTTGGATTGCAGGAACGATAGTGAAATGTGGATGCAGAGGCAAGACCAGAGGAGCAGAATAAATGATCAGGGAAGGGGTATTTTCTCTCCGCAAGGACGGGTGAAATATCATTATAACGAAAGGCGGGAGTATTATTAAAAAAATGAAATAATCATAAATAAAAAATTATTGTTGTCGCAAATGTCCCATAACTGTTTGATTTGTGGCGTATGCACGGGTATTAATTACCCTTTCCAACACATTGTAGTTAGCAGCGAGGAGTATGGCATGGTAAAACGATTGATTTCCCGAGGGCTGAGCCTGTTCATGGTGACAGGATTGCTTTGCCTCGCTATGGAGTCCGAAGCGCAGTCGACCCGATTCCCGGGAGAGCTGGGATCGCTGCCCTACGCTGGAGGCGTGACATTCCGGGTCTGGGCGCCGAATGCGAGCAGCGTTGCTGTTCGGGGTGACTTCAATTCCTGGAACCCCACTCTGATGTCGAGCGAAGGCGCCAGCGGCTATTGGTCGGTGGATATTAGCGGGGCCCAAGTTGGGCAGCAGTATATGTATTTCATTAACAATTCCATGTGGAGACGTGACCCCCGCGCCCGGCAGGTTGTGAATTCGACGGATAACTCGATCATTTACGATCGCGATGCCTTCGACTGGGGCGATACACCGATCCCAATGCCATCTCGCAACGATGTCGTCTACTATCAAATGCACTTGGGAACATTCGGCGGGCAGAATCCTCCCAGCACATTCGATCAGGCCATTCCGCGACTGGATCATCTCCAAAACTTGGGCATCAATGCGATCAAGTTAATGCCAGTCAGTGAGTTCCCTGGCGGGCGAAGCTGGGGATACAATCCCAGTGATTTGTTTGCTATTGAAAGCGATTATGGTGGTCCGGATGCATTTAAACGATTTATGAAGGCGGCGCATGAGCGCGGAATCGCTGTCGTTATGGATGTTGTGCATAACCATTACGGGCCGGATGACTTGGATGACGGACTCTGGGAGTTTGATGGGAACGCAGACGGCGACGGTGGCATCTATTTCTATAATGATTGGCGGGCGAGGACTCCATGGGGCCATACAAGACCGCATTTTGGCCGAAGTGAGGTTCGCCGTTTCATTCGTGATCACATCTTAATGTTGGTGGAAGAATACCGGATTGGCGGATTCCGATGGGATTCTGTCTTTAATATCATCAACTATGGTGAAGACGGGCCCGTCACGAATCAAGATGGCTGGCATATGCTGCGGGATATCA
>SLBD01000198.1 GCA_007126515.1 Kiritimatiellia bacterium | reverse complement strand
TGGGATTTGTGAACCTGAACCGCAACAGTCCGCAGAGTAATACCTTCGGAATTCCCGCTCAACTTGCGGACTTGTTGGGCCTTACTCCCGAGCGACAATACAATATCCGCAATATCGCAGCACACACCGGTTTGGTGTCGGGACGCGATGAGCAGTGGCTGTGGGGATCAGATCGTGACCGCAGCGATATTATTAACAACGGTGTGTTTGTGTCGCTGCATGGGGTGCCCTCTAGCGCCGGGGACTGGTACGATTATCCCTATGAGGCGCAATATCTGAAGGTCTATGATGTGACTGCGCCGCCCGGGCTCTCGACTGCGCCTGTGCCTGTCACTGGGCAGCACTATGTGCTTACGAACCGAGCGACCTTTTCGTGGGATGCTGTGACAGACCCTGGAGGCGGAGCCGTGTCTTATGCCGTTATTGTCAATGCTGGCGGGACCATTACCACCAGTATCACAGCGAACACCTCGTTTGATGTCGTCGCCGCGTTTGGGGATGAAATTGCCGTGACCGTTCAACCCGTTAATCCGTATCAAACCGCCAACGCGGGCGGTGCCAGTCCGGAAAGCCCAACCGTGCAGCTGCTTGACCCCGATGTCAGCTATGACGGCAGCGGTATTCCGGCGTGGCAGCAAGATGTCGCCGGCACCGATCCTCTGGATCCGAATTCAATCTTTGAGATCGAATCTGCCGTGCGCTCAATGGCCACGGGCGATAATGAGATCACCTTTATGGCTCAGCCGGGTCGAACGTATACCCTGTATTATTCGGATGACTCACTTACATCGGGCAACATGACATGGAACGTGGCGGGCACATACACAACGGTCGCCAGTGAGCCCACGGGACACACGTTTGTCCATGCTCCATCGCTGACGGGAACACGATTCTATCGACTGGAAGTGGAGCGAGAGTAAAGGTTCATGTCGGCTCGCTCGGTGAGCTCGCCCTCCCTTTGATAAACCCTGCCACCAAGGTAGGGCGAGCTCACCGAGCGAGCCGCGAACCAGAACGTTGCGGCGGGAAGGTCTCGAAGACTCAACCATTCCCGCCCTACAACACATCGTGCGAGCAAGCTGAATGGTAGGGCGCGAATGGTCGTTAGACCTTCGCGCCACCACGCGCAGTTTCCACTCAATGGAAGAAAAAAAACGCACTTTTCCATTCAATGGAAACTTTTTCACCGTTTTTTCCACTCAATGGAAACTTTTTGGCGCGTTTTTCCACTCAATGGAAATGGTTGCAGCGAGCGGGATTGCTTCACTTCCACCTTCCGCTTGCTGGGTCATTCCGACCGAAGTGGAGGAATCTCCAGCGTTTCCATGCGCCTGACTAGAAATATACATCGCCCCACCGCGTGGCGGCGCGGAGGACGACGGTGCGGCGGAAATTCATAGTGTCGACGTGACGCGCCGATTGACGTTCGCTGGCCCGCAGGATGGGTTGGTCGGCATGGCTCCAGCCCAATCGCTCCATCCTTTCCATGTTGCGGACGCGAAAGACGGGGCCTTCGTCGCGAGCGATATTCCAAGTCACTGGGCGTGATCCGAGCGAGATCCACCCGCTTTCTATATCCTTCAACCCCGCCACAAGAATGGCTTCGCCGCCTGATTCGGGTTTTTCTGGATAGGGCTCCAGCGCATATTCGAGTCGCCGGCCATCGCGATGCTCGACGCGCATGACGCTGCGGTTGGGATTGCCGCGATAGATATCGAGCCAATAATCTGGCCCCAACCCCATGCCGAGAAAATAGACGCGGACAAGGCCGGATTCGGTCAAACTGGTTTGTTCGGCATGATAGCCCGCTGGTAACGACACCAAGACTTCTGGTAAATCATCCCAGTCCAGATTCTCGGAGATGGGCGCTCCACTGCTGGTAGGCAAGAAGCGTGTCCGGGCGATGCGTCCACTGCGATGTTTGGCGCGGATCAAGCTAACGCTGGGAGCGACGCTTTGTCGTGTGTGAACGGATTGGTTGGGGAAGAAAATGACAAAGCTGATATCCTCGATTGGATCCGGCTCCTCTTCGGGGGCATTCAATAGAGTGGCTTTTAGTTTGGCCGCTACGACCGGGATGGCGCTGGTAAATTCTTCGACAGACATGGGGGATCTGCCATGTCGCAGCGGATGAATCGAGCGCATGACTTCGTCGGTGGCATCGAGCATACCCAGGCGCTCAATAAATTCGCGGAAAAAGGCGGGCCATTCGCGCGGCGGCAAGGAATTTTCAATTTCAAATTGTTGAATCATGCCCGCCAAGCGATTGTCGGGCGCGATCCGCCGATCTCCCCGTCGCGAAACGCGCATGATCCGGCCTTCGTTGGGGAGAGATACATATACAGAATGATTGCCCGTCCTGACGGCGAGACCGCCGATGGCGCTGAGGCCGCCGACCCATTCCCAGGCGCGGCCATAGCGAGGATCCAGCTCCACCAAACTCCAGGTGTGATCTTCGCGTTCGATGGCCGCCAAGGTGGTGCCATCTTCAAGTAGCGCGACGTGGCGCACGCCAGCGATGCGTTCCATTGCTCCGAATAAGATTTCGCGGTCTGTGTCATACCAGGTCACATCAGCGGTTAAGGACTCTGCGAACAAGAGAATGGATCCGTCTTGTGAAAGCTGCACGTTGGAAAACCGGGCAAACGGCCCGTAGTCAATCAGCCGCCACTCACCGCTCGGTTGTCGCACAATCACCCGGCCTAGCGCCAAAAGGTCGCCATCAGACATCTCGGTCGATTGCATCACCGCATAGAGCCGCTGGTCTGGGCCCACAGCTACACTGCTGAAGCCCATCGACTCATTCAACCAGGGCGAGACGATGGCCTCCGCGACAGCAAATTGTCCTTCCATACGATGGAATCTCAGTAGGCGGCCTCGTTGACCCGCTTCCGCAACCCATAAGCTGCCGGATGCATCAAAGGCGATATCAGCCGGAGTGCGTAAGTCGTTGCTTGTCCAATCACTGAGGGGGCGAGCCTCTGATCGCGCCCAAATCGGAATATCGGCGGTAATCGTGAATTGCGTGTCGATAACGGCAGACGGTACTCGATCTTGAATCGCAACAATTCGTAGGCGTCCTTGTTCCGCAACATGCAGCAGCCCGGACGTGGGATCGATGGCCATGCCCATTGGTTGTGAGAGGCCTTGGGTGACCAATTCAACCGCAAGAGGGTCCCGGAATGCTTCCAGTCGCAGTCCTTGTGCTCCTTGCTGAATGAAGGTGCCGCAAACAAGAAGTGCGATGACTGCGAACCAGGGCAGGGTGCGTTGTTTCATAGCGCCCCTCCCAAACTGATCTGCACCTCAGAGTCGCTTTCCGGGCTGCCGGGCCCCAAACGGATCCAGTAATCTTGTTCCAGTGGACGATACGATATCACCCAGTCTCGACTGCCTACATCAGAGGCGCTTTTGAGTTGGTAATGGTCACGCTGGCCACCGTGATGAAAAACAACCATATAGCTGTCGGTGGGATTGCGCGGGTTCAACACGAGGGAAAAATCAGGCGTTTTGCCCATGCCCGCAAACTGGACCGCTGCAATCCCGACACCGGACACAGACACAGCGGCAGGCATTGGAACGGCCAGCGGCATGAGACCTTGGCGAGTGAATCGCGTCGATGGAGCGGTGGCCGTTCCGGCGACAACGGGCAGGACTGACGTGGTGATTAATTCTCCGCTTTTCAGCTGCACGGCAAATAACGCAAAAGAATGCGGTGTGCCAGTGGTGCCTGGCCGCATCATGCGATTGGGTTCAAAGACCACAAATTGAACGCGATGGACGGAATCTGCGGTCCTAGAATCTGGATTCATTGGCACCGCCTTCAAGTCGGCAGCTACGAGTGGTACACGATGCAAGAATTCTCGGAAACGAGTTGGGGAGGGCCGATTGCCATCGAATCGCATCCCGCCTGCGGCCAGAATGCGGGCTAAATAGGGGGGGCACTCTTCCGGTACGGTTTGCTCTGCAAAGGCTGGATAATACGTGGCATAGGATAATCGGTCCGCTCCTGGCGTAAAAGGAGTATCAGGGGTAAACGCTAAAACAGATCCCGTCCCATCTTCGGTCACTAACAAGCGTTGTCCAGCTTCATCCCACAGTACGCTTTCAATGTCGGACAGTCCCGTCACCACTCGTCGATAGTGATCGGTCGCTGGATCGACATGGAGTAGGCTGCCTACTTCTTCAGCAATCATTAAGGTGCCGTCGGGAAGAATCGCAATGCCTTCCGGGGAGCGAGCCGTGACATGGCTGTGTCCGCTGAGGCCAAACTGGCTGTTTAGATCGAGCCAGCCAATTTCGCCAGTGACTTCGCAAGTGAACACCGCTTGTTGGCCGGATGGAGCGAAGGCCACACTCGAATAACTGGCAAAGAATCGCTGTTGTGGGACCCACCAGATCCCATCTGCATCGCGATAAAGAATCACACCGGTGAATGCGCCAATCGAATCATGCCGGGCCACATACTCAAGGTCCGATCCAGCCAGTAAAAGTTCTCCTGAATCAGAAATATCGAGGCCTTCCCACGCGAAGTGGTCCCACTGGCCGGGGAAGGGGATTCGCGTACCGTATTCATACTGACCCGTCTGAGTGGCGCGAAATTGTAGTAGGCGCCCGCCAGGAATGTCTTCTGCCACATATAAGTCCCCATTCAGCGCAAACTTGATCGCTTCCGGAAATCGCATCGCCTCCAATCGTTGATGCGGGTATTCCAACTTACAGTAGATCGGTGTGGTGCGATCAATGACTCGTTCGTGTCCTGATTCTGTGAGACGACTGATTGCCCACGCATCCTCTTCACTGACGTAAATGGCCCCCGTTTGGGGATGAATATCGATTCCATCCGGCGAGATTAGGCCATCGGCAACACCTTGCGCTGTGAACTCACGCTGTGCTTCTTGCTCCCACACGTACACGATAGGCTCAACTGGACGCGCGCGCGATTGCGGGGCAGGGGGCACTGCTTGTTCTGAAGTGGGGTCGGACTGCCCGGCCCGGGCTGTGGTTGGCGTTTCCGTCGTGGGGTAAAGCGTTTTCTCAGCAGAACTTTCTGGACTAGACCCGCTGTGACATCCAAGTACAGCCAGCAGAACCATTGCGATCCCAGCTGCAGCAGCTCTACCCGCCGGGAAATTGCCACTTGCTGTGCGACATGTACCCATTTTCCCTCGCCCCTTAGTCCTGTGAAATGGTCTCTACTTCACCATACCCCGCTAAAAGGGATTTGCATACCTCTATTTGGGTTTAGTCAGCGATTCTAGTTAGGGTCTCCACGGCTCGCTCGGTGAGCTCGCTCACCCTTTCAATTTCCCCTTTTCCCGAAGAGAAACAGGTAGGGCGAGCTCATCCGCCTTCGCAAAGCTTCGGCGTGACAGGCCGAGCGAGCCGTGTGCTTGAATCGGAGAACAAAATTTGAATTGCTGGGGTCTAGTGAAGAATGATTCCCATTCGCTGACGAGCTCTGTTAGAGTGGGGTCCAATCAAGGGCGGTTGACCCACGCTGCAAGAGTTTGCGCGTGATCGGGTGATACGCTGGATTTTGCGAACTGGATGAGGAGAATCGTAGACGATGAAAGCAGGGATTGTTGGATTGCCGAATGTGGGCAAAAGTACATTATTTAACGCATTAACCAATGCCGGCGCTGCGGCCAGCAACTATCCCTTTTGCACCATTGAGCCCAATGTGGGGGTGGTGCCCGTTCCAGACCCCCGGCTACAGGTGATTCATAAGTACATTGCGACTCAAGAAGTCATTCCTGCCGCGATGCAATTGGTGGATATTGCCGGATTGGTGCGCGGAGCGAGCAAAGGAGAGGGGCTGGGGAACCAGTTTCTGTCTCACATCCGCGAAGTCGATGCAATTCTGCATGTGGTTCGCTGCTTTGAAAACGCGGATGTGACTCACGTGGATGGGGATGTAGATCCTGTCCGCGATATCGAGACCATCGAAACGGAATTGCTCTTGGCCGATTTGCAAAGCGTCGAAAACTCTCTGAACAAAGCAAAAAAGACGATCCGAACGGGTGACAAGGAAACGGCCTTACGTGTTGATGTTCTAGAGCGTTGCCGGGTCTTACTGGAGGCGGGCCGCCCCGTTCGGCATGTCCAATTGGATACGCCTGAACAGATCAAGATGTTGCGCATGTTGGGTCTGATCACGAGCAAATCCGTGTTGTACATTGCCAATGTCGACGAGGGGGTCGAGATGGAGACCAACCCGCATGTCGAAAGTGTGCGGAACTATGCACAGGCCCATGACGGAGAGGTGGTCCCCGTGTGCGCCCGCATTGAGGCGGAATTGCTGGAATTAGACGAAGCGGATCGCCAAGAAATGCTGGATTCGTTGGGCATGTCCGAACCCGCGCTGGGGAAAGTGGCTCGGGCTGCATACCAACTGTTGGGCCTACAAAGTTTCTTCACGGCAGGGCCAAAGCAAATCCGGGCCTGGACCATACCCGTCGGGGCGACCGCACCGCAAGCGGCCGGCGAAATCCACACCGATTTTGAGCGTGGCTTTATCCGCGTCGAAGTCTATCAAATTTCTGACCTCGAAACGCATGGCAGCGAAGCTGCAATCAAGTCCGTTGGAAAGATGAGGCTGGAGGGGAAGAGTTATATTATGCAGGATGGTGATGTCTGCCATTTCTTGTTCAATGTCTAATTGGAGTCAATGCCGATGAAAAAGACCGCAAGTGGAATCACTCTGGCGAAGGCTATCGAGGCCTTGGAACGGATTGCTCCCTTGGAGCTGGCGGAGGAATGGGATAATGTTGGCTGCTTGATCGCTCCCACGCGTCCGCGCCGAATTCGTCGTGTCCTGTTGACCATCGACACCTCGCCAGAAGTCGTCGACGAAGCCATTCGCAAGCAAGTCGACTTGATCGTCTCATATCACCCGCCACTATTTCAGCCCACGAATCGCTTGCATCCTGATGATGTCCTACAAAATCGTTTGTTGAAGCTGATCGAGTCGCGGATTGCCGTGTATTCGCCGCATACCGCACTCGATGCCGTCGATGGCGGTGTGAATGATTGGCTGGCGGATGGCGTGTCAGGAAAAGAGGATGCCAGCCGCTCCGTCATCGACGATGGGCCAGGCCGCTTGATTGAATTTCAGAAAGGCCTGTCACCCAATGAGATCATCCAACGGATTTCGTCCCATTTGTCGGTTCCCTATCTGCGAGTCGCACGTCCGGCCGGACGCACTGGCCAGATTCGACGAGTCGCACTGTGCGCAGGAGCTGGGTTTTCTGCACTCGCATCGACGCAAGCTGATCTCTATCTTACTGGAGAAATGAAGCATCATGACGTGCTGGGCGCTGTCGCGCAGGGGTCGTGGGTGGTGCTGTCGGAACACACCCACACGGAGCGCGGCTATCTCCCTGTCCTGCGGCGATCGCTGACACGTGAATTGAAGCAATCCGGTCTGAAAATAGTCTTATCTGCTCGTGACCGCGATCCTCTTGAATTGATCCAATGAGTCAGGCATTGATCCAGCGAATCGCTGCGGCGTCCAAGCCTCTGGAGCCACTGCCAACATCCCAGGCCCCGCAGCTTCAGGAACTCGCGGGAATTTCCGTCATCTTATTCGACATTTATGGGACACTGTTGATCTCTGCTTCTGGCGATGTTGGGACCCTACTGGGAGATGAGGCGAGTCAGCCCATGGCAGAAACAGTGCGGACGGTTTTTTCTGATAAAGAAGAATGGGCAATCCCGGATGCCGATGCATTGACCACTCGGATCCGAGCCGCACACGCTGCGGCAAAGGGAAAGGGGGTTGAATACCCCGAAGTCGATATTCGCGACATATGGCGCGATGTGCTGCAGACGACTGGACTCAAGAATCCATCACGTGAACTATGTGAGAGAGTGGCCCTTGAATATGAGCTCCGCGTCAACCCTGTCTGGCCGATGCCGGGTCTTGAGGCGATTCTGATGGAGGTGGGACAGCGTCAGCTCCGGCTGGGCATCGTTTCCAATGCCCAATTCTACACCCCGCTGTTGTTCCCGGCGTTGACTAAAAAGACGTTGGAGGAGTGGGGATTCGATGCGGATCTCTGTGTTTGGTCCTGGCAGTGCCTCGAAGCCAAACCCTCCACAGGATTATTTGCCAAGGCACTAGATCGACTAACGGACCAAGGAATCGCAGCATCGCACGTACTTTATGTTGGTAATGACATGCGCAATGACATCTGGCCCGCAGCTACATCGGGTTGCCGGACTGCTCTATTTGCTGGCGATGCCCGGTCTCTGCGCCTGCGCGAAGAGGACCCCCGAGTCAAAGACGCAAAACCCGATCTGATAGTTACCCATCTCAGCCAACTCCTGAACTGCATTCTGCCTTGAGCCTTTAATCCCGTGGTTGCGATTTTGGCTGAAGGATCGTATGTATGGATGCGAGGAGTGTTATGTCTGATTTTGCTATTGAAACAAAAGGGATAGGAAAGTGCTTCGGATCCGTTGTCGCTGCCACCGATATCGACTTGTGTGTTGGGTCGGGGCAGCTCTTGGCCTTGCTGGGACCCAGTGGGTGCGGCAAGACAACGGTTTTGCGTATGCTGGCCGGATTCGAGCCTCCCGATGAAGGAGAGATTTGGATTGGTGGGCGCTGTGTCAGCGGCCCTTCTGTTTGGGTGTCTCCCGAGCGCCGTCGCATTGGTATGGTGTTTCAAGAATATGCGCTTTTCCCGCATCTATCTGTTCGGCAAAATATCGAATTCGGGCTGGCAAAATTCAACGACTGCGAGTCTCGGTTACAGGAGGTTCTACGCTTGGTGGGGCTGGAGGGCGTTCGTGACCGCATGCCACATGAATTATCCGGCGGTCAGCAGCAACGGGTGGCACTGGCCCGTGCGTTGGCGCCGCGTCCTGAAGTGATTCTCTTTGATGAGCCTTTTTCGAATCTCGACACGGCCCTGCGCACGCGTGTGCGGCAGGAGGTGCGTCAGATTTTGCGGGACGCTGGGGCGACCGCTATTTTTGTGACCCATGACCAGGAGGAGGCCTTAAGCCTTGCTGATCAGGTTGCCGTGATGATGGATGGACGCGTCATCCAGTCCGATCGGCCCGAACGGCTGTATCGTCGTCCGCAGACTCATCAAGTGGCAACCTTTTTGGGAGATGCCAACTTTCTGCCCGGCACGGCCACAGGCGATTCGGTTGAGTGTGAGTTGGGATCTTTCCCCTTAATGGAGCCGCGTGAGGGCGAAGTGGAAGTGATGTTTCGACCTGAGGATTTAATCCTGACGGCGGCAGAGGACGGCATGGGGACCATCGTCGAACGCACCTATTTCGGCCACGACCAGATGCTTCGTGTGCAATTTCAATCGGGCACGCTACTGCGTTCCCGCCTGGTCGGTTGCTGTCGCGGTCTGGATACAGGGCAACGCGTCCATGTCCATGTCGGGACTCCCATGATGGCTTATCCGAGTCGGTACGGGTGTCCTGTTGCTAGTGTTTCCACTTGATTCCCTGCTGTACAATCCTCAGCGGACGCGGTACGTTTTCAGCGAAATGAATGTAAACAAGCGAATCTCATACGATATTTCCGTCAACCAGTGCTTTCTGTGCTATCTGGTTGGCCCTGCCATTCCCTCCCGTTTCTGATGAAGGAAGCGACTATTCATTTTTCCAACGCGCGTGAAGCGCGTGACCTCACGGGGCATCCTGTGGAGATTATGAAACGGATCGAGTCCGCATTCGATGTGCGGCTGACGGCCCGTGATGCCTGGTTGCGTGTGTTGGGACCGGAAGAGCAGGTTGAACAGGCCTGCCGTTTCTTCGAACTTCTGCGCCAAGCACGTGATCAAGGTGTTGTCCTCAAGGAACACGGCATTGTTTACACATTGCAGCAAGTCCTGGCCGGTCGCGAGCAGGACTTGAATGCCTTGTATGTGTCCCGGATTGAAGTGGCGACTGGCAAAGCACCAATCTTTCCGCGCACGTTTGGACATCGTTTGTACGTAGATTCCATTCGCAAGAATGATGTGACATTCGGGATCGGACCCGCCGGAACCGGTAAGACCTATCTCGCCATGGCCATGGCGGTCTCATCCTTGCTGAAGAATGAAGTCGGCCGGATCATATTGACCCGTCCTGCCATTGAAGCAGGTGAGGCGCTTGGTTTTTTGCCCGGAGACATTCAGCAAAAGGTATTGCCTTACTTGCGGCCGCTATATGATGCCCTGCATGACATGATGCCCCCTGACGATATCGAAAAAAACATCGAACGCGGCATCATCGAAGTTGCCCCGCTGGCGTACATGCGAGGGCGGACCTTGAATCATTCCTTTATTATTCTGGATGAAGCTCAAAATACAACTCGAGAACAAATGTTGATGTTCCTGACGCGACTCGGCTTCGATTCTAAAGCTGTCATCACGGGCGATCTTTCCCAGGTCGACTTGCCGAATCACAAGTTGTCCGGCCTGTTAGAGGCGAAGCACACACTTGGCGATGTCGCAGGAATTGCCATGGTTGAAATGGGAGATAGCGACGTTGTTCGTCATGCCTTGGTCCAAAAGATCATCAAAGCCTATCGCGATACGCGAGAATCCGGTCGCAACGGCAATGGTGCCGGATCTTCCGCCGCCTCAACTTGTGCGGACGAACCCACAGTGTAGCCCTTTGGAGGGTCCCTATGCGATTGATGTATACTACATTTAAGTTGGATCGATTGAAGAAGGCGCGCTTACAATCGCGACTACAGCAGTCGCGTTCTCGCTTTCCGCAAAGCGGATTAGGCCTCCCCTTGACGCTGGGAGTCGTCATGTGGATCGCCAGCCTATTGCTGCTGTACATCACTGTGGACAGTCCGCATGTTGCCAGCATCGACGTGCTGGAGGAACGGTGGATGGATGAAGCTGTCCAAGTCGATGGGGAAGGCAGTGGTCTCTTCTCTGTTCTGGGCTTACCCGAACAAGCATTGGCGGGTCGTGTCGCTTCTCATGCCCGTTGGATTGGTCGTTCTCTTTTGCTCTTGCTGGCCTTGGTAATTTGTGGAGGACTTTTGCATATTGTGCGGCCAGATATTGTCCGATCTCCACGGCACTTGAGTTTGCTGGTGCTGCTCTCCTTAATTAGCTTGCTGGTGGCTACTGGAGCGCGACTGTGGCTCGGAGGCGCCGACTGGGTGCAACCGGGATTAATCGAATTTGTGTTGCCGCTTTCTTTTGCTCCCATTCTGGCCACCATCTTGATCGGACCCGCAACGGCGGTTGTGGTCGGGGCCTGGACAGCGTTTTCGGCGGCCGTGATGTTCGAGAATAGCTTTTCGATCTTTGCCCTGGGTTTGCTGGTGACCATTATTGTAGCGCACATGGCCCGAGGCGTTCGCACTCGATCCCGCATGTTACGGCTGGGGCTGATTGTTGGATTCGCGCAAATTCTTTATGGATTTAGCCTTTCGCTGCTGGGTCAGTTGCCAGCCAATCAGATGCTGGCACAGGCGGGCGTTGGACTGGCAAATGGGATCATTTCTGCATTGCTGGCACTCATCTTTTTGCCGATGTTTGAGGGGCTCTTCAAAATTACGACGGACATCACGTTGCTGGAGTTGTCCGACATGAGCCACCCGCTGTTGCAGCGCTTGGCTCTGGAAGCGCCTGGCACCTATCATCACAGTCTCATGGTTGCGCATTTGGCCCAATCGGCTGCCAGCGAAATTGGCGCGAATGCCTTGCTTGTCCGGGTGTCCGCTTATTTCCATGATATTGGAAAATTGACCAAGCCCGATTTCTTCGTCGAAAACACGCAATTTCGAGAGAATCCACATGATGATCTGACTCCCAGCATGAGCACGCTTGTGATCATCTCGCATGTGAAGGAAGGCGTTGGTATGGCTCGCCGAGCCAAGCTGCCTGCTCCCATTATCGAGGCGATTGAACAGCATCATGGCACGGGGTTGGTGGCCTATTTCTATCACCGTGCCAAAACGCAAAAAGAAGAGAATGGCAGCAAAGATCGGGAAGTCAGCGAGTCCGATTTTCGCTATCCAGGTCCCAAGCCGCAGAGTGTGGAAATGGGCATATTGCTACTTGCCGATAGCGTCGAGGCTGCGTCTCGCTCAATGGAAAAACCGACGCCCAGCCGGATCGAACATCTAGTGAATGAGATCATCGACTCGCGGTTGCAGGACGAGCAACTCTCTGAATGTGATTTGACATTTGCTCAACTGAAACAAATCAAACGATCCTTTATCTTTACACTGACCAATATGTTGCATGGCCGCGTGCCCTATCCAAAAGATGAAAATCGAAATCAGCAATCAACAGAAAAAACTAAAGATCAAGATGCCCGCCCTGAGGGCGTACTGCCGGTGGGTCATGGATCAAGTGCAAAAGCTTGATCCGGACCATACATGGAGCGGGCTCTCCTTGGCCTTGACCGATCATCCTCAAATGATCGATGTCCACGCTGAGTTTCTAGGTGCTGCGCGCACCACCGACGTGATTAGTTTTGCGTATTCCCCGCATCCTCCCGCCACCACCGGCTATACGGGCGATGTCATCGTCAATGTCGAACAAGCGATGGAAGTCGGACCTCGGGAAGCGGGTGTCGCCCATGAATTGGCATTGTATATTGCCCACGGTTGCCATCACTTGACTGGAGCCGACGATTCGACCCCCGCATTGCGGCGACGCATGCGTCGGATTGAGCTGGACTGGCTGCGTCAAGCGGGAGAGCTCGGGTTGATTGACCCGATTTTGACGCTGCCGTCCGTTCCGAGTCACCGTGAATGCTGTGAGGAGGTGGGACAATGAGTGACTGGCTTCAAGGTATTTTATTTCTGCTGGGTAGCTCTGTCGCTGCCACCATTCATTTGTCACTGCGGCAAGCTGGTGACGCGGGCATTCAGCGATTTCTTGGAAAATATCCTGCTGCCAGTCGATTTGCTTTTTGGACGCGCCGCTGGCCGAGCTTATGCGCGGCAATCCTTTTGCTGGTGGGCGGACTGGTGGTTGCGGCCCTGTTCTCTTTAACGGGGTGGGTGGGAGCAGGCGATACATCCTGGGAAATGGTATTGCGTGGATTGGCTGTATTATTAATGACTCTTGTCGCCGTGCATATTCTGCCGATCGCCCTGGCCGAAAGCTACTCCGACCGGATCACGATCGCATTTCTCCCAGTGATTGTTGTCTGGTCGTCGCTGATCTTTCCCTTGGCTGTCAGCGTATCCGCAGTCGAGAGCCATCTAATTCGATTGTTCCGTTCTCAATCGGAAGATAGCAATCGCCCCACATCAGAAGATGAAATCATTTCCCTGGTTGATGACACCGATTCGGATGATCTGGAAGAGACAGAGCGTGAGATGATTCGTAGTATCTTGGAATTCGGTGAAACCTACACGCGTGAAATCATGACTCATCGAGTCGATATGAATGCCTTCGAGCACGACGAAACCATCGCCCAATGCATTGAGCGTGCCAAAGAGGGGACTCACTCGCGATTTCCAGTTTATGCAGGTAGTCTGGACGACATTCGCGGTGTTGTGCATGTCAAAGATTTGCTGCGTTCGCTCAGCGAAGGCCGCGCGGAAGAAAAAGTTGTGTCGCTGTGCAATAAAGTCACTTTTGTGCCGGAGTCGATGCCCATCGATGATTTGTTCCGTTTGATGCGTACGCAGCAAGCGCACATGGCTTTGGTTGTCGACGAATACGGCGGGACTGCAGGCCTTGTTTCAATGGAAGACATCATTGAAGAGTTGGTGGGCGAAATTCACGACGAATATGACACCGCAGAAGTCAAAGTCCAAGAGCTGCCGGATGGATCATTCTTGGTTGATGCCCGCGAGCCTGTCCATGAAATCAACGAGGCACTCGGAATTAAAATCCCTGAGAACGACGATTATGATTCGCTGGGTGGTTTTATCTTTCACCAGCTCGGCAGCATTCCGGCGTCGGGAGAAACGATCGATCTTGACGATCTCGAATTATGCGTTCACACCGCCGTGCCCAACCGCATCGTCAACGTCAGGATTATCAAACGGTCGTCAGCGAACCGTCGTATGTAAGGTCTTTGTCGGTGGCCCATGTAGTGGTCTGGCTCCCGTGCTGGAGGGACGCGGTTCCACCACTGACTTTCAGCGAGAGGGAGTCAGCAGGATGGCGATGCTTCCAAATCGTCGCCAGAGTAATGGCCTTTTCAGTCCCATCGCCACGCTGAAAATTCCACACTTCGTCGGGTTGGGCGAGGCGAGAGCCGTCATAGATGGAGTGATCTTCCAAGTCATTCAGCGCTTCTATACATTGCTCATCGGAAAGCGTCTTCGTGCCCTCGATGCAAACCGGGTTCCGTTGCAGAGCGGCCGTCAGGAATGGGGTCCATTCGGTGAGGGTTAGGTCGCGGTAGGCATAAAAGGCCAGGTCCACAACCGGGTGGGATTCGCGCAAACCAGCCAAGTAATGAATCATCTCGTTGCGGTCCATGTCCGTCGTCAATTGAATCGGCGTGCTGGATACGAATTGTTTCTCCGATTCCGAATCCGGATAGCGGGGGCTAATACGGCAAAAATCAATGAGGTCCTCGAGGATTTCATCGCCACGGGCGTTGTTGCAATTAAACTGGGAACGCAGCCGATCCAAATCCTCGGGTTTCGACAAGTTAATCTTGTGTTGCTTGAAGAAGTCCTCGAACAGATTCATTGAAATCCGCCCGGGAATGGGCGCGGTGTAGTATTCGTCCTCGTCGATTTCGCAGAAAAGCTTCTCGCGCGTATGGTCACTGACCCGATACGGACTATTGTGTTCATAGGCATATAAGCGTTCCGCTGGAATGTAACGAGTCTTGCCATGGCACTGTCCCATGACTTGAAAACACGTTTGCAGTTGGCTTTCCTGACGCAAGAAATTGGCCACGATTTCCGCGTTGATTTCCGTCACCAGAAATGACTGCAGGCGCTCTTTGAAATGCTGATACGC
>SLBD01000098.1 GCA_007126515.1 Kiritimatiellia bacterium | reverse complement strand
TCAGAAATGGAAGAAACCAAAGGAAGTCGAACAGGCTGTATCGTCGGTGCTGGGCGAGAGCCGTGATTTGCTGGACCAAAGAAAACGCGGGGCGATTGCCCGGGGATTTTATGCGTGGGCTTTGCAACGGTATGCTGGGTTGACCCAGCGGGAGATCGCCTCAAAACTGCAAATTGGCACCGGTGCCGGAATTAGCCTGATGATCAAGCGAGCCCGTTTCGAGGACGATTTTGCCCGCTGGAAGAATGGCTTAGAATTATTATTTAAGGGCTGACCCTGAACTTGTCTGAACTTGTCGGGCTCGCAGAGCTAGCCCCTCCCACTTGTTGGGATCTGTTTTGCAAGTGGTTCTCCGCAAGAAAGTTCGCGCGGAGAACGTGTTGACCTTGGAAACTCCACCCCTTGTTATACCATTTGCATAAACTTTCTGTGTAGGGCGGGCGGTCCCTCGCCCGCCGCGGCTCGCTCGGTGAGCTCGCCCTACCTTCCTGATTTATACCGATATGTATATGTGCCTGGTATTACTTCATCGCCCGCTTGCCGCGCAGCAATCGCATGCTGTTTAAACATACCGCGACGGTCGATCCTTCGTGCGCCAGCACGCCAAGGGTTATGGGCACGATCCCAAAGAAAGCGGTTCCGACCATGATCACAATGGTGCCCAGAGATACGGTGATGTTCTGGCGGATGATCCGTCGCGACCGCTGACTGAGTCGATAAGCCTCATAAAAGTTTTCGATCCGATCATTCATTAACACGACATCGCTCTGCTCCAAAGCCGCGTCGCTGCCGCGTGCGCCCATGGCCACAGCAATGTCGGCCGCCGCTAATACTGGAGCATCGTTGATCCCGTCTCCGACCATCGCGACACGTTGCCACGTTGATCGTAACTCCTGCAATGCCTCGACTTTGTCTTCCGGACTCAGTCCCGCTCGAATCTCGGACACGGACAGATGTTCGCCCACCGTTTGCGCCGCCTCGGCCCGATCCCCTGTCAGCATGGCGACATGTAGGCCAGCGCCCCGAAGCTTTTCAAGTGCCACGGCGGATTCTTCACGAATTTGATCCTGCAGTAAGATTCGGCCCAAGAGTTCGCCATGTACAAACCACACCTCGGTGAGACCGATCTCGGGCTCTGGCAGTGTCTCGATCCATTTGGCCAGCGGGCCTTCCATTAACAATTCGCGTCTTCCCAGCAGGCATTGTTCCGATCCGACTTGGGCTTGCACGCCTTTGCCGGTGAGGGATCGGAACGCATCGATGGAGCGCGATTTAAGTCCTTGCTCCTCGCCATAGGCAACAATCGCTCGTGCAATGGGATGGCTGGCCCGTTGTTCCAGTGTGTACGCCATTTCCGCCACATCCTGTTCGCGTCCCGGCGGGAAGCTTTCGACGGCGGTCACGTGCAGATCGCCCGTCGTTAAAGTGCCGGTTTTGTCGAGGCCCACGGCTTTGACCGTTGCCAACCCTTCAATTGCCGCCCCGCCCCGGAACAAAATGCCATGTCGTGCGCCCCAGGCAATGGCCGCTAAAATCGCCGATGGAATTGACAACACCAACGCACATGGACTGGCTACTACTAACAGGGTCATGGCTCTGTAAAAGGCAGAAAATCCAGCGTCTGTGTTCAGGAAGGGCGGTACCCCGAGAACCAGCCACCAGACAAAGAACATCGCCGTCGTCGCCAGCAGTACTCCGATCGTGTAGGTGGGGCCAAACTTGTCGGTAAACCGCTGGCTGGGTGCCCGCATATGTCGCGCTTGTTGAATTAGATGAATGATTTTTTGTAGTGAGCTCTGGCTGGCCGGATGCTTGCAGCGAATATCGACTGCACCCCATAAGTTATGCGTGCCGCTGTATACCTCGTCGCCTAGCCCTTTTCCAACTGGATTTGCCTCGCCGGTGATCGACGATTCATCCGCAGATGTGTCTCCGCCTTCGACGATTCCATCGACGGGAAAGACATCTCCGGGGCGCACCCGCAAGAGATCGCCACTGACAATCTCTTCCACGGGCACCAGTCGTTCTTGCTGCGTATCTGGATCAAGCAACGTCGCTGTTTTGGGAGCGACTCGGAACAGGGAATGGATTTCCTTGCGTGTCCGATACAATGCAAAATGTTCCAGCGCACCCGCGAAGGAAAACAAGAAGAGCAATAGAGCGCCTTCGCCGAAAGCGCCAATGAAACTGGCACCAATGGCCACCGCTAGCATCAAGAAATGGATGTCGAGTTTGCCTTTGAGTAGATTCGGTCCAGCATCCTTGGCTGCATCCCATCCGCCGGAAATCATGGCTAGGATGTAGAGAGCAGGTGATAACCAGGTCGGGCCGACATCCAGCAGGTGCACGGTCAATCCGGCTAGCCCCAGCAGGGCACAGAGACCGGCCAACATAGCCAGAAAACGCCATTCGGAGTCTTCTTCATCGTCCTCAAGTCCCGCCGCTTCGGCGGCGCTGGGCCAAGGGATTTTGCGCCAAGCCCACTTCCGCGTTTGTTGCTCGTCATAGTCTTTCTTTTCCAATAAATGCTGAGAGGGCAATCTTCGCAGTCGCAGATCATCGATCGCCTCTGGGACATTCGCCGGATCGTGGGCTGCTGTTGCTGCCGATAGAGTTGCCTCTAGGGCCGTGCGCAAGGTTGTTTCATCGACATCCCCAATCGTCGCTACCGACAATTCCGTTTCGGCATCATCCCAGATCACTGCCTGCGCCTCCTCTGACGCGCGTAAGAAGGCCGCGAAGCGCGGTACCCACGCGGGCGGCGTTGAATGTGTTTGTTCCGTCTGAGCTTTCGTATTCATAGGCATAGAGTGTGGCTCTCTGCATCTGTTCCTGCCAGCATAAAAACCTGAAGGAACATTGCCGCCTCCCGCTTGACGGCGCTGAGGCGACAGCCTATCTTCTTGGGTATGGATGTGCGTGTCATCATTTTTGTTTGCGGACTGGCTCTGCTGGCGGGGAGTGTGCGATCTGCGGTTGCGGAAACGCCAGGTTCTCGACGGCAAATCGCGTATGATTCGGAGTGGATCTTGCATGATTTTGATCCAGGCTTCGACGTGCAACTGGAAGCCGAGCAGGAGGAGCGTCAGCGGTGGCGACTGCGAGATGACGGTACGGGTGCGCTGCGGGATGGGCGACGCTCAGATGCCCCCACATTTGCCCCGCAGTCATTGCCGATCTTTCCATCACTTAATGCCCCGCCGTCCGTTCCGGAGCGCCGCCAACGGAATTGGATTTTGCCGACGCTTGAAGATGACGCGGGTGCTTTATGGAGCGATCCGGAAGAGCGGGAAGAGTCGGGCTGGGGTTGGCTGGCCGATGAGTTGGAGCAACGGCGTTTGTTAGCAGCGGAGGAACAGTCGAGACGGATGGAGCAAGAGGAGCAAAGCGCTGAGGAAGAGTCGTGGCGCCGCACGTTGGGGGATCGCGAGGATGAAAATCGCTTGCCCCAAAGAGGAGTGCTGACGTTTGATCGGGAACCCGCTGACAATGGAGAGGTACATGATCGTAATGTGGCTCGCTTGGCAAGTATGAGTCCGGACGAATTGCAGGACTGGGTGGCGCAACAGGATGCGATGGGAATGGATGATCCGTTTGATCGCGCGGATCCATGGGATAGCGAGCGGGCCAACGCCTCTCCTTGGGCGTTTACTGGCGAGGACAGTGAACTGCACCGCAGTGGCTTGTTTGCGGCGACGGATTCGAGAGATCGCTGGGGAAGTGGTTTTCAAGGGGTCGACTGGTCGGGAGGGGGAGCTCTGGAGAGAGCCCGTGATCAGGGCGGGAACTCTGCGGGGACGAGCGGGAGTTGGATTGCGGCAGGACGGGATTCAAGAGGGGGACAGTTTGAGTCTCGTTTTGGAGGCACGGCTGAACCGGGCGGCATGAACCGTCGCGATGGCAACCTGGGCAGCACTGGATTTGCTCCCGTGGAGAACGTCGATGGGGGATGGGCCGCAAATTGGTCGGGCGGATCGGACTGGCAGCCGAATTCTGTTCAAGGGGGAACGAGTCTGGGATCCGCATTTGTATCTGAGCCGACTCCAATTCAGCGACCGACGACGTCCGCGTTCCCGATGCATAATGATGGTCGTTTAGCGGCACCTTGAAGATTTAGCGGAGTTCCGACTCACAACAATACGCGTAGTGCTTACAGAGGGTCTCCAAGTCTGAGCGGTCAACTCCCCTGACTCCAACGATGCCTGCGGTTTCACCCGCCGTTGCGCCTGCGCCGCAGATTTTGGCGCTGCCACCCCGGCTTTCAATGGCTTGAATAAATGCCTGAACTGTCTGGGGGACAACTCCGATCTGGCAGAGCAACCGATGATTGGCGCGGATTGCCTCGTCTAGAGCTGAGCCATCTGCCGAGATCCACGCCGCTTCAATGGTGTTTGTGCATGCGGAAAATTCTTCCCAGATGGCATCGGTGGAGCTGAATCGTCTGCCGACTTCCGCGACGCACTGTCCCGTTGTTGTCGCGGGGGGACCCGTCTGCACCCAATGCTCAAGAGGCGCGTTGCGAGACACGGTCAGTGGGGTGGCTTTCCCTTGTTGAAATCGAATGCAACCGCCATGAGTGACGATATAAGGATCGACACCGCTGGGGCGCCCATGTTGCAGCCGCTCCGCAGCAAGGGTCCATTCATACCATGTTTGCTGGGAGGGCGGGGGGAGTCCTAGCGCCCCCGCCGTAGCGGCCAAGGTGGCCGCGAGGATCGCGGCAGAGGAGCCCATGCCGCAGCCGATGGGGATATCAGTCGATAAATCCACCTGAATGCCTGTCTGCAGAGATTCTTCGGGACATTGGGCGGTCAGCATTGCCACTGCGTAGTAGGCCAGGTCCATATCCTGGTCGAGAATCTGGTTGATGTCGCGTTGGCCATTGAGAAATTCGGCGTGTCGCTGATTCAGGGTTCCAAGAAGTGTGGGCAGCTCATGTAGCGGGATGGAACCTGAGCCCAAGACAGTCGGCGCGTTGACGGTGAGTTGGGGAGTTGATGAGTCTTGTGCGTTTGCGTCACGTACTTGTACTTCGGCGTTGGCGTGGCGTTGAACGGCCATGACGAGCGCCGGACAGCCGTAGACCACGGCATGCTCGCCGGAGAGGATTAGTTTGCCGGGCGCATGTGCTTTCATGGATGAAGCAGCAATTCAGAGTTGCCGATGATATCCCCGCTGCTGTGCGCACCTAAAAGAAATAGGGCTGTGCAGAATTCGCGCTGCAATCGTTCGATTTGCGCAATCACCGCTTCCGGCGAGTCCATGGCGGGTCGCAAAAAGGGTGACGCGAGTCCGCATGCCGTCGCGCCGAGCACGAGGGCCTTGGCCATATCCATGCCTGTGCGGATTCCCCCGGAAGCGATCAACGTAATAGCCGGCCGCAAGGGGGCCAGTACTTGTAGCGCTGTCGGAGTGGGGATGCCCCAGTCTTGAAAGACCAATCCCAAGTTATCCGGTGATTGGGCGCGTCGCCGATGATTTTCGATGCGACTCCACGATAAGCCGCCGCTACCGGCTACATCAATGTAGTGAACGCCTGCATCCCGGATCAGTTGCGCATCGGCCAGTGAAATGCCAGCTCCCACCTCTTTGATCAGAACGGGTACGTCCAGTTTGTCGGCCACCATACGAATTCGGTCCGACAGTCCGGCGAAGTTGGTGTCGCCTTCCGGTTGAACCGCTTCTTGCAGAGGGTTCAAATGCAGATAGAGTCCGTCCGCGCCGACCGTTTCGACGGCTGCGCGGCATTCATCAATTCCAAACCCAGTGTTCAGTTGGACTGCGCCGAGATTGGCGAAGAGGAGAGTGCTGGGTGCCTGAGAGCGCAGGGCAAAACTATCCCGGGATTCGGGATGAGAAAACATCACCCGCTGAGAGCCGACACCCATGGCGACTCCGGTGGCTTCGGCTGCAATGGCGAGGTTGCGATTGACTATGCGGTTCACCTCGTGATCGCCGCCAGTCATCGACGAAATCAGCAGAGGAAATTTTAAGCGTTTGCCGACGAATTCAATCGATGGATCGATCTCGTTGAAGTTGATCTCAGGTAGAGCGCGATGGATCAGCCGGATTTGATCAAAATAAAATTGTTGTCGGTCCACATCCTGATCGAGTTCGATGATGCGGATGTGTTCGATTTTGCGATCACGGGTAGAGTCGGTCATGTCCTCTCCCAACGCCTGTGCGCCTGCATCAATTCTCCCGGATTCGTTTGCGCGGCCAGGAGTGATAGCTCGCCACACCAGACAGCGGCTGCTGCAATGGCGGCCAGTCGCCGGGCATTGACTCCCGCTGGACGTTCTTCAAGGCAGCCAAGCAGCTGGAGGTTTTCTTGCACGAACGGGAGATCCTTGCCATTGCCGACCGTGCCGACAATGATGTTGGGCAAGGTAACGCTGAAATAAAGATCCTGGTCGCGAGTGGCCGCGTGTGTAAACCCTTGAGAGCCTTCGATAATATTGGCTGCATCCTGACCCGTGGCGAGATAGAAAGCGAGCAGCATATTAGCAAAATGGGCGTTGGCCGATCGGATCCCACCAGCCAATGTGGTGCCAATCCAGTTCTTCTTGTAGTTCAAGTCCACGATGGCGGCGGCTGTGGTTTTGAGGTATCGGCTAACGTATTTTTGGGGAATCACACATTCGGCAATCACGTATTTGCCGCGACCAAGAATCCCGTTGACGGCCGATGCTTTTTTGTCCGTGCAGTAATTGCCGGAAATGGATTCGTATTGGCAGGATGGATATTCTGCAAGCAACCATTCCAGCATGCGGTCTGCTGCAGCAGTCACCATATTGTGCCCCGCCGCATCTCCCGTCGAGAGTTCAAAGCGGATGTAGCATAAGTTCCCAACCACTTGGGTATGGAGGTCCTTCAATTCAGCGAAGCGACTGGTTTCCTCAACAACAGCGGCCAAGTCATTTTGACGCTGGCGCATGTCGTTACACAGTTGGACGGCAGCCGTCGCATCGGGCGCAGTCACCAGTACCGAGCGGGTCATCCGCTCATCGGCAATCACCACCTGCAAGCCCCCAGCTTGGGTTGCGACTCTGGCGCCACGATGCGTCGATGGCCATAGCGGCGACTCGTACGTCGCAAGGGGAATTTCCATATCACCTGTCACTTCGGGGCCGGATAGGCGAACAGGACCCACACGTTGCATGGGAATGTTCGCCGTGAGCATGGTCGACTGTTTCATGCTCGAAATCATACAGGTTTGTTGATTCCGTCGCAATGCCGATTGCATCGTCACGTTTTCCTCTTGCGTTTGATCTGAAAATAAGCACACTTCATGCTGCAATGGGGCGGAAATGAATTCACTCCAGCCTCGCATTGAAAAGGCGGTTCAACATCATCATGAAAAAGAATGCATATACAAAAGAAGAGGTCTTGGCAGCAGGCCGGGGTGAATTGTTTGGTCTGGATTCTGCTCGTTTGCCGAAGCCCAATATGTTGATGTTTGATCGCATCGTCGAAATAACAGATCAAGGCGGGGCACATGGCAACGGCTTTGTGATTGCCGAACTCGATATTCATCCGGACCTCTGGTTTTTTGAGTGTCACTTTCAAGACGACCCCGTCATGCCCGGATGTTTGGGATTGGACTCCATGTGGCAGTTAACTGGATTCTATCTGACGTGGCTGGGCCACAAAGGAAAAGGTCGGGCTTTGGGAGTCGGAGAAGTAAAATTCACCGGCCAAATTCTGCCTGAAAGCAAACTGGTGACCTACCGCATCGATTTTAAGCGAGTCATTGCCCGAAAATTGGTATTGGGAGTCGGAGATGGGACCGTCACTGTGGATGGCCGACAGGTGTATACGGCATCGACTCTCAAGGTTGGTTTATTTGAGTCCACCGAAGGATTTTAGGCGATAGTATGATGAGACGTGCGGTTATAACTGGGATGGGCATTGTTTCCTGTTTGGGCAACAATGAAACGGAAGTTGCAGAGTCGCTGCGAACTGGGCGATCCGGTATTCGCAAGCAGCCCGAATACGGCGAGTTGGGCTTGCGTAGTCAAGTGGCCGGTGTGCCGCAAATTGATCTGCGTGAATTGGTGGATCGCAAAGATTTGCGCTTCATGGGAGATGCTGCTTCCTTCACCTATGTGAGTATGGATCAGGCGATCCGCGACGCGCAGCTACCGCCAGAGTTGGTCTCGCATGAGCGAACGGGATTGGTCGTCAGCTCCGGTGGCGCATCTTCCCGGAACGTCGTCGAAGGCGCAGACACGCTCCGTCAGAAAGGGGTCAAACGCGTCGGTCCCTATATGGTGACGCGATGCATGAGCAGTACTGTGTCGGCTTGTTTGGCCACGCCCTTTAAGATCAAAGGGACCAATTATTCGATTACATCGGCGTGTGCGACCAGCTTGCATTGTATTGGCCATGCAGCAGAACTGATTCAGTGGGGGAAACAGGACATTGTCTTTGCGGGTGGTGGCGATGAGGAGCATTGGTCGCTGGCGATGATGTTTGATGCCATGGGTGCCTTGTCCTCGAAATATAATGATACACCGGAAAAGGCCTCCCGGCCCTATGATCGAAATCGCGATGGATTTGTGATTGCCGGTGGAGGTGGCGTGGTGGTTGTGGAAGAGCTGGAGCACGCCTTGCAGCGCGGTGCGCCGATCCTGGCAGAAATCGTCGGCTATGGGGCGACATCGGATGGAGAGAACATGGTCGCTCCGTCAGGGGAAGGGGCCGCTCGCTGCATGCGATTGGCCATGGAAACCGTTCCCGGTCCTGTGCAGTATATCAATGCCCACGGAACCGCGACACCCGCAGGGGATATTACCGAGTTGGAGGCCATGAAATCGGTGTTTGGAGCCGACATGCCTGCCGTCAGCTCGACCAAATCCCTTTCTGGCCACTCGCTGGGAGCGGCTGGCGTACACGAAGTGATCTACAGTTTGATCATGTTGAAGCATGATTTCATCGCCGCGTCCGCCAATATTGAGGACTTGGATCCCGGCGCCGAAGGTGCGCCAATTGTTCGCGAGGTCAAAGAGAACGCAGGCTTAGATACCGTTATGTCGAACAGCTTTGGCTTTGGCGGCACCAACGGGACCATGGTCCTGAAACGATATTCAGCCTAAACCTCTCCACCTCCGCCCACAGTCAGGCTGTTTTGCTTCAAGCGGTTGGTTTCCACTCAATGGAAGAAATTTTTTGCGTTTTTCCACTCAATGGAAGAATTTCGGCCCGGTTTTCCATTCAATGGAAACTTTTTGACTGATTTTTCCACTCAATTCCTTTGATTTACAATATATTGCCGGGTGATCCGTTGTCTGGGCAGAGGCGAAAACGAGGAGAAAGATCGAGGCAGAACAATGAAAACAGGTTGGATTGCACTTGCGCTCGGGCTCAGTCTGGTAGTTATACCTCTCAGTTGGGGGCAAAAAGGAGTGGGGGAGCCGGTTGGATTGGCCCGGCAAGGGGCGACGCCGGAAATCGTCACTCTGCGAGGACAGTTGGAGCGAGTTGAAACGGGTCCGTGTCGCCAGACTCGGGGGCAAGCCTACATCGGCACGCATCTATTTCTCCGCACCGACAATGGCGATGAGATTAACTTGCACATCGGTTCCGCAGAGGCCGTCGCTGATTTCGTGGCCCAATTGGAAGAGGGGCAGACGTTGAGCGTTGAGGCGTTTCGGACTGACCTGCATCCTGCGGGCCATTATGTGGCCAAGATCATCCGTACCGATTCTGAGGAATGGGTGATCCGGGATGAAGACTTGAGTCCGTTCTGGGCATCGCAACGCCGCGGGCAGGACCGCTCTCGCGAATCGCGTCGAGAGAATCGCGAGCATCGCCGTGGCGAGCGGGATGGGGCGCGGCAAGGGCATAGACGGATGCAGTTTGATTAGAGGTCTGATTTGGGAACGTGCCAGCGAGAGCGGATCTTTTTGCATTTTTTCAAAAAAATCATTGACTCGCTGGCTCGTTTCTCTATTGTTGCACAGATTCGCACATCCAATATTTGACTCGGTTAGGTGTGTAATAGGTTGATTTAGAACAGATTTCCGCATTTCCCGAATACGTGGCGGTACGGGAAATGTGTATTTCTGTCTTGTCATATCTTGTGCCAAAGCCGGTAGAGCTGGAAGCTGGGTTGGGCGAATGGAAGGTTCGAGGGTGAGTCGCTGTTTGCCCACGTAGCTCAGTTGGCAGAGCACGTCCTTGGTAAGGACGAGGTCAGCGGTTCGATCCCGCTCGTGGGCTCCAGGTGGGGTAAATGAGTTGGAAAGAGATGGAATTTGTTACGACGAACGTAATGGAATACGAGTATAGGTGTGGTTAACGAAACGGTAATGTAAGGAGACAGTCAATGGCGAAGGATAAATTTGAGAGAACTAAGCCGCACGTGAATGTCGGCACGATTGGTCACGTTGACCACGGCAAAACGACATTGACGGCTGCGATTACAAAGGTGCAAGCGGACAAGGGAATGGCAGCATTCATTCCTTACGACGAGGTGGCGAAAGCTTCCGAGAGTCAAGGTCGGCGCGATTCTACGAAGATTTTGACGATTGCGACATCGCACGTTGAATATGAGTCAGACAAGCGTCACTATGCCCATGTCGACTGTCCGGGACACGCCGATTACGTTAAAAACATGATCACCGGCGCGGCCCAAATGGACGGCGCGATTTTGGTGGTCAGCGCTGCTGATGGGCCCATGCCGCAAACACGTGAGCACATCTTGTTGGCTCGTCAAGTGGGTGTGCCGGCGATCGTTGTGTTCCTGAACAAGGTGGATACGGTGGATGATCCTGAACTGCTGGATCTGGTTGAGCTGGAAATCCGTGAGCTGCTGGATAAGTATGATTTCCCAGGCGATGACACGCCCATCGTGCGTGGTTCGGCTTTGGGTGCCGTGCAGGCCGAAGGCCCGGAAGCGGAAGGTGCCAAGTGCATTCAGGACTTGCTGGATGCGATTGATGCGTTCGTGCCAGAGCCGGAGCGTGCTATTGATCAGGCATTCTTGATGCCGATCGAAGACGTGTTTTCCATCGAAGGTCGCGGAACGGTTGTAACCGGTCGTGTCGAACGCGGAATCATCAAGGTGGGTTCTGAGGTCGAGATCGTCGGCTTGCGTCCGACTGTGAAGACTACGGTAACTGGCGTTGAGATGTTCCGTAAACTGTTGGATCAGGGTCAAGCGGGCGACAACGTGGGCTGCTTGCTGCGTGGTACGAAGAAGGAAGATGTCGAGCGTGGCCAAGTGTTGGCGCAGCCCGGCACGATTACTCCGCATACGTCGTTCAAGGCCGAAGTGTACGTGCTGAGCAAAGACGAGGGTGGCCGTCATACACCGTTCTTCAAGGGCTATCGTCCCCAGTTTTACTTCCGGACAACGGACGTCACGGGCGACATCGAGTTGCCAGAAGGTGTCGAAATGGTCATGCCTGGCGATAACGTCAGTATGGATGTGAAATTGATTACGCCGATCGCAATGGAGAAGACCATGCGATTCGCTATCCGTGAAGGTGGCCGTACCGTTGGTGCGGGTCGTGTGACAGAAATTGTAGAATAACCACGGTCATGCGTGGCGGTGAGGAAATCGATTTCCTCACCGCCCTCATGCCCGGTGCTGGGGCCGTTTCCCTGGCGCCCACAATCGTCTCTGAAGCCTGTGTCGATCCCTCGTTTGGGGCGATGCAGCTGAGAATGGATGAGAAGATCGTAGGCCAGTAGCTCAATTTGGCAGAGCACCGGTCTCCAAAACCGGGTGTTGGGGGTTCGAGTCCCTCCTGGCCTGCCAGTGAATGGTGGGTGCGGGTGAGATCGCGGGAGAATAAGTGATGGGTAAAGTTGGTGAGTTGATTTCGGGCTTCCAAGTGTTTTTGGGAGACGTGCGGGTTGAACTGTCGAAATGCTCTTGGCCGACTCGTCCTGAGCTGCTCGAGTCAACGGTCGTTGTTATTGTTTCATGTCTGATTCTGGCGGGATTTGTTGGAGTCAGTGATGCGGTGCTGGTGGCACTGACGAGTCTGGTGATTCGTTAAAACCGCATAAATCCCGGGTGAACTATGCCTAAAGAATGGTTTGTACTACAGACGCTTTCCGGTCAGGAAAATAAAGCGAAGGAGAGCATGGAGCGACGGATCGACCTCGAAGAGATGGGCGATCTGGTCGACGAGGTTCTGATTCCGACGGAAAAAGTGTCCGAAGTGAAGCAGGGCAAAAAAACAACGACGACGCGGAAATTTTTCCCTGGATACATTCTCGCGAACATCGAGTTGTACGATGACAGTCGCGCGTTGGTGGACAAGACGTGGTATTTTGTTCAACAAACGCCCGGGATTATCGGCTTTGTGGGGGGCGACCGACCGGTGCCTCTGAAGCAAAACGAAGTCGACACGATTTTAAATCAGATTGAAGAGAAGAAAGAAAAAATTAAACCCAAGGTTAGTTTCGAACCAGGCGAGACGGTCAAGATCAACGATGGTCCTTTTGTCAGCTTCAGCGGTGTGATCGAAGAAGTCGATCCCGAGCGAGGCAAGTTGAAGGTTTCTGTATCGATCTTTGGTCGTTCTGCTCCGGTGGAACTGGAATATTGGCAGGTAGACCGGGAAGCATAGGTGCGGTGCGCATCGAGTGGCTATTGAACGCCAGTCGATGCCGTGTGTCTGCCAATTGGGTAGCATATCTAGAGCTGCTATAGCATTTCAGTGGAGAATAACCGCGTAACCAGTAGATGACATCATGGCAAAAAAAGTAACAGGTCAAATCAAGCTGCAGATTCCTGCGGGCCAAGCCAATCCGGCTCCCCCTGTAGGTCCTGCCCTCGGTCAGCAGGGCGTGAACATCATGCAGTTCTGTAAGGAATTTAACGCTGCCACTCAGTCTCAGGCAGGACTCGTGATTCCTGTTGTGATCACCGTCTATCAGGACAAGTCGTTCACGTTTATCACCAAGAGTCCGCCAGCGGCGACGCTGTTGAAGCGGGCGGCCGGTATTGCGAAAGGGTCTGCGGTTCCGAATCGAGATAAGGTGGGCAAGGTGACTCGCGCTCAGCTGGAAGAGATCGCTAAGACAAAGACCAAGGATTTAAATGCCAGTGGGATGGATCAGGCGGTAGCGATTATTGCTGGTACCGCTCGCAGCATGGGGATTGAGGTGGAAGGATCATGAGCAAGCACGGGAAAAAATATCGCGCAGTGGCTGAAAAAATGGAAGCCAATGCAGAACATGAGTTATCAGCGGCCTTGCAATTCCTCAAGGACAACAAGATCTCTTCATTTGACGAGACTGCGGAACTGGCGTTCCGGTTGGGTGTAGACCCGACGAAGTCTGATCAAAGTGTGCGTGGAACCGTTTCTTTGCCGCATGGCACCGGTAAAGATGTTCGTGTGATTGTGTTCGCTTCTGGTCCCGCTGCGGATGCGGCCAAAGAAGCAGGCGCAGTGGATGTTGGTTTCGAAGAATTGATCAATAAGGTGCAAGGCGGTTGGACAGATTTTGATGTTGCCGTGGCGACTCCGGAAGCGATGAAAGAAGTTCGCAAGCTGGGGAAAGTATTGGGACCCCGGGGGTTGATGCCGAATCCGAAAACCGGAACCGTCACAGATGATACAGCCGCAGCGGTGAATCAGTTCAAAGCGGGGCGGGTCGAGTTCAAGATGGATCGGCACGGAAACGTCATGCTGCCTTTTGGTAAGCTCTCCTTCGAGCTCTCCATGTTGGTCGAAAATGCCCATGCGGCAATCGAAGCCTTGAAGGCGGCAAAGCCGGTCGCTTGCAAGGGCGTATTTATTAAAAATTGTACCGTCACCTCATCCATGGGGCCCGGTTTGCGAATCGAGCAGCGGGAAGTCGCGGCGTAACTTGTTTTGCGAGGAAAGTACCTATGAGACCCGAAAAACATACGATGGTTGAGGAAATCCGCCAAAAGGTGGATGGGAAAGTCTTTGTCATTTTGGCCGACTTTAACGGACTGAACGTCCAAAAAACGGCAGATTTACGGGACCGCCTACGCGGCGCCGATGCCGAGTACACGGTGGTGAAAAACCGACTGATGAACCGGGTGGTTCAAGAGTCGGAATTAACCGGCCTCGAAGATGCGTTGAAGGGGCCTACCGCGATCGTCTCTGGCAACGGCGATGTCGTGGAAACCGCAAAGATTTTAAAAGCATTCATTAAGGAAAATAAGAAACCCATCATCAAGTTGGGGACATTTTCCGGTGCCATCCTCTCTGCTGAAGATGTAGAGAAATTGGCATCCATGCCGCCGCGCGAAGAGTTGTTGGGGCGCCTTGTCGGTACTATTGCCGCGCCGATGACGCAGTTGGTGGGCGTAATGAATCAAAAAGTTTGTAGCCTGTTGTATGTGCTTCAGGCCGTAAAGGATAAGAAAGAACAAGCCTGATGTAGTAAGCAGGCATGACCAGGAGGAAATAGTCATGGCAGAAGTAGCAGAAAGCACTGAAGCGAAGAGCGAAGTGAAGCTCGAAGGCAAAATGGCCGAATTTGTGGATTGGATTGAGGGCATTTCCGTTCTCGAACTGTCGCAGTTGGTCAAGGCGTTGGAAGATCGACTGGGCGTATCCGCAGCCGCTCCGATGGCTGTCGCAGCCGCACCGGGTGCCGGTGGTGGCGCTGAGGCGGAAGCCAAGGAAGAGCAAACGGAATTCACTGTGGTGCTCGCCGATGCGGGTGGACAGAAGATCCAAGTGATTAAGGAAATCCGTGGATTGACTCAGCTTGGACTGAAAGAAGCCAAAGATTTGGTGGAAGCCGCTCCGAAGCCGGTCAAGGAAGGTGTCAGCAAGGAAGAAGCCGAAGAGATTAAGACGAAGCTCGAAGGCGCTGGCGCTAAAGTCGAAATCAAGTAATCAGGCGATCGCTGGGTGGGCCTGCTGAGTGGCACGGTCCCATGATGACAGCTTGGAACGTTTCATAGATTTACCACGAATATAGGTGTGGAATGGCAGAACGAATTAATTACGGCATCCTCCCGCATATAGTGGACATCCCGAATCTGATTGAAATTCAGACGGAGTCCTACAAGGAGTTTTTGCAACAAGATGT
>SLBD01000055.1 GCA_007126515.1 Kiritimatiellia bacterium | reverse complement strand
TTGCTGGGATCAGGAACAGCAACTCTCACGTATTTTACTGCGAATCGATGCTGTATCCCGGCATGAGTTATGCTAGACAGTGCCCATGAAAAACCGCTCTATTCTCCTTTGTGTTGAGCTTGCCTGCCTCACTCAAACTACTTGGGCCCTCGATGATGGTCTATATGCTGTATTCCACACATCCATGGGCAGTTTTACGTCGCAATTGTATTATGCAGATGCCCCCATGACCGTGGCCAATTTCGTGGGACTGGCCGAAGGCACTCAGGCGTGGATGGATATGGAAACAGGAGCCGTGCGAACAGATCCATTTTATGATGGACTGATCTTTCATCGTGTGATTACCAATTTTATGAGTCAGGCGGGTTCTCGCAACCAAATGGGTACGGACGGACCGGGTTATCGTTTTCCGGACGAAATACCCAATGGACGCTTCCATGATCAAGCGGGGGTGCTGTCGATGGCAAATTCGGGATTTCACTCGAATGGGAGCCAGTTCTTTATTACTGCTGGCCCGACCCCCAATCTCGATGGCGTACACACGGTATTCGGTCAGGTAATCAGTGGGCAAACGGTTGTCGACAGCATTAATCAAGTGACGGTGAATACGAATAATCGTCCGCTTGTTGATGTAACGATAGGCTCTATTGATATCCTGCGGATTGGTGAAGTTGCCAACTCATTCGATGCCTCTGATATGTTGCCGGTCGTGGGGGAGGGGAGGCTGGAAGATATTCAGCGAAGCGGAGAGACATTGCACCTTGGATTCGATGCGCAGGAGAACCATCAGTACTACTTAAGAGAATCTTTCGATCTTGTGGATTGGTCTCTGGCCGGTGATCCGCAGTATGCTCATCAATTCCAAGGAGAGACTGGAAGCTTTACGATTACGAATCTCTCCAATCAAGCATTCTATTCGCTGACCCAGTTGAAATACCCTGGTAATGATTATTCACACGAATCCATTGACGGAAAAATCATTGAGTTTCTGTTCACAAATCCGGACGATCTGGCCGGGTTGAGTATCCAGTATTTGATTGGATCGGAGCTTGGCAATGAAGTCGTAGTTAATGGTCAGCCGGCTGGGATCATTTGGGACCGTTTCTATGAGCGACTATTATACCCTCACCAAGCACAATTTCTGGTGATTCATTTAGGCTTGCCGCGTATTGATTATCGTCTCAATTTCGAGTCGCCGACAAATGGAAGCTTTACTGGTTTTATTTATTTTCAGCCTCGCGAGAATCAGGCTCAAGGCACTTTCACTATTTCCCAATAACCGCGAGCCTCCGAGACGGGCAGCGCAGGCGAATCGGACACTCCCTACAGCGCGGTCGCTGGGCTTGGCAGGTCTGGCGACCGTGGGCGATCAGTAAGACGTGCATGTGATACAAGATGTCTGCCGGGAGGGTTCGCTCCAAGACTTGGCGGGCGGCTTCTGGGGACGCTGATGGGGCAATCCAACCCAGTCGCTTGATAATGCGGTGGATGTGTGTGTCGACCGGCATCACGGCTCGTCCCAGTGCAAAGAGCAACACACAACAGGCTGTCTTGTCGCCAATTCCTGGCAGACTGGTTAAGTAGTTGTAGGCATCTTGATCGGACAATCGTCGCAAGCAGGCCAAGGAAATGCGGCCCTCGCGTTCTGCAATAATGCGCAACACACGCTGGATCCGCACCGATTTTTGTTTGGCGAGCCCGCCGGATTGAATCGCTCGTTCAATCACGCGCGGATCGGCTGTTAACAAATCGGCCCAGCGAGGGAAGGTCCGACGGAGCTGAAGATAGGCGCGGTGCGAATTCTTGTCGCTTGTATGTTGCGACAGAATCGTCTCCACGAGCACGTCAATCGGTTTTCCGCTCGGATGGGTGGCTTGAGGATGGCCATATCGATCTGCAAGCGCTTCGTAGATAGTGTGGACAGTTCCGCGTCGCGGTCCTCGAGTCGGCTTCTTTTGACGAATTGCTTCTTTATTGCTCAAATCGAACTCCCCGTATACTCTGCTGTCCAACTACCAAGCGATTACTACAGCTGAATGGAATGAAAAACAAGATTGTCAAAATGGGTTCGGTGTCCATTGGCGGGCAACATCCGCTGGCCTTGATTGCTGGGCCGTGCGTGATTGAGAGTCGGCGCCAAGTCATGGACATCGCCAAACGCCTCGCAAAGATTGCCTCAGAACGCGAGTTGCCACTGGTATTTAAAGCTTCGTATGACAAAGCCAACCGGACATCCGTGACTGCCTATCGTGGGCCGGGGATTGATGCGGGTCTAGAAATTCTTCGTGAAGTTAAAGAGCAGCTTGGATTGCCCATCCTGACTGATGTGCATACGGTCGCTGAAGTCGAGCAAGCGGCTCATGTTGCTGACGCACTGCAGTTGCCGGCCTTTCTCTGTCGCCAAACGGATCTGGTGTTGGCTCTGGGGCAAAGTGGCAAGGTAGTAAATATCAAAAAGGGACAATTTTTGGCCCCTTGGGATGTTCGCCATATTATTGAGAAGGTGGAGGATACGGGGAATCGGAAGATTTGTTTGACCGAGAGGGGCGTATCCTTTGGCTACAATAATCTTGTTGCCGATATGCGCAGCCTGCTGGTGATGCGCGAATTCGGGTATCCCGTCATTTTTGATGCCACTCACAGCGTGCAACTGCCAGGGGCAGGGGAGGCGGGTACGAGTGGTGATGGCCGCTGGGCCCCGCATTTAGCCAGAGCTGCTGTGGCAACGGGTTGCGATGCTGTTTTTCTGGAAACTCACACGAATCCGGCCCAGGCTCTGTCCGACAAGGCCAATGCAATTCGTCTATCCGCTTTACCCGCCTTGATGGATGCCTTGCAAGCCATTGACGATGTTGTAGATGGGAGAACATCATGAGTGTTGCCTGTTCCCCCCGCATGCGGTTACCCGTCTTCTTATTCGGATTCGTGATGGGGAGCATCTGCTTGCTTCCGCAACTCGCTGAATCACAACGGCGAATGATTGAGGATGTGCAAACCATTCGTGGCTTTGAGGTGCCGGAATTTGACCGAGAAAATCGCCTGCAATCACGCTTATCCGGAGAATTGGCTCGGCTAATGCCGAATGGCAAAGTTGACATCACGGGGCTGCGGGTCGAGTTTTATGATGACGAGCGGCAAGTGGAGATGGTTGTGACTGCCGAAACGTGCCTCTACGATCAGACGACGCGTAACGCGTCCTCCGATGCACACATTCGAATTGCTCGAGATAACATGGTGATTACAGGCCGGGGATTTGTTTGGGAAGCAGAGGAAGAACGTTTCGAGATTCATGATGAGGCAAAAGTTGTATTTCGAGATTTACCCATGGTGCTTGAAGAAGAGGAGGACGATTGAAAAAGACTAGATGGATGCGAGGGGCGATGGCTTTCTGCTGGCTGGTTACAGGCTGGCTGGGAAATGCAATCCTGTATGCGGAGTCGGTAGATTTCCAAATAGAAGAAGCTGAGGCCACGGTGATTACATCAGATCGGCTGACCTTTAGCCAACGAAACCAGTATGCCTTGTTTGAGGATAATGTGATTGTGCGGGATCAAAACATGCGGATGCGTGCAGATCGATTGACGGTGTTCTTCGATGATGCAAATCAAGCCGAGCGAATCGAGGCGACGGGGCGTGTTGTCATGCAGCAGGAAGACACCACGGCATGGGCGCAGTCCGCAACCTACGATGTCGAATTGGGCACCATCTTTCTGGAAGGGACGCCACGAATTCGCCGGGGCCGAGATGTACTGGAGGGGGATACCATTACCTTTTGGCGGTTCGAAAACAAAATGGTTTGCGAACCTCGCGCTCGCTTGGTATTGTTTCCTGAAGAAGACAGTTCAACCATGTCACTATTTGGAGAGTAGGTAGGCATTGGCGGATAATCAGTATCTAGTTGAGGCATCCGACCTCGTCAAAGTCTACAATCGGCGCAGCGTCGTAAACGGTGTTGACCTGAACGTCAAGCCTGGCGAAATCGTTGGTTTGCTGGGCCCGAATGGGGCTGGAAAAACAACGAGTTTCTACATGATCGTTGGTTTGGTACGTCCAACATCCGGACGCGTTTCTTTTCAAGGCCAAGACATCTCTCACAAGCCCATGTACCAACGCGCTCGTCTGGGGATGGGATACTTATCACAGGAGCCCTCGATTTTTCGGCGGCTAACCGTGGAAGAAAATGTCATGGCCATCCTCGAAACGCTTCCTATTTCTTCGAAAGAACGCAAAGAGCGGCTGATTTTTCTTCTGGAAGAACTCAAGATTTCCCACTTAGCCAAGCAACGAGCCTATACGTTGAGTGGAGGAGAACGGCGTCGTCTCGAAATCACGCGGGCATTGGTTACCAGTCCATCGCTGATCTTATTAGATGAACCATTCAGCGGAGTCGACCCTTTGGCTGTCTATGATGTACAGCAGATCATCATTTCATTAAAAGAGCGAGGGCTCGGGATTTTGATTACAGATCATAATGTGCGAGAGACACTGGCCGTTGTGGACCGAGCCTATCTGATTTGTGAAGGCAAAGTGTTAAGAGAAGGTACAAGAGACTTCTTGGTCAATGATGAAAAGAGCCGAGAGTTATACCTTGGACCTCGATTCAGTATGTAAACCAAACCCACAGGAGGGAATCATGCAGATCAGCATTACAGGACGTCATATGGAACTTACGGATTCGCTGCGGGAGTATGCGCTGAGTCGACTGGAAAAGATTGATTCTGAATTCCCCCGCTTACATAGCGCCCAAGTCGTCCTGGATGTCGAAAAGCACCGCCAACTGGCAGAAGTCGTCATACAGGGCCCCAATCATGTCGTTGTTGATGCCAAAGAAGAAACCAGTGACATGTACGCTTCCATTGATGGCGCTGTAGGCAAAGCCGAAAAGCAATTGCGAAAAATCCGCGACAAAATGGTGGATCATAAGCAGGAATCTCTCGGTGAGATGGAAGCTGAGTTAGAATCCAATACTCCGACGACCTAATACGTACTTGTGTTTGGTATTACGCAGTTTGCAAGTGAAGTCGGTTAAGTGGATGCCGACAAAGGGTGGCCAAGCTCTTCCACTCTCAATTAAATCGCTTGCTGAGTCAGGCAGTGCAGGGAACCGCCCCCGAGAACGAGGTCGACGGCGTGGATACCAATGACTCGCCGGGTCGGGAACAATTCCGCAAGTAAACCAAGTGCGACCCGATCTTGCGTATCGTTAAAGGTTGGAACCAGCACAATTTCATTGGCGATATAGAAATTGGCATAGCTGGCTGGAAGCCGTTGACCGCGGTGAACCAGCGGTGCAGGCATGGGCAGGTGAATCACAGTGAGACGCTGACCATTACCTAGGGTGACATTGGCCAAACATTCGCGATTTTCGGCTAATCCCGCATAGTTTTCGTCAGTGCTATTCGACTCTTGGGCTATAACAACGGTGTGAGAATTCACAAATCGGCAGACATCATCGATGTGCCCATGAGTATCGTCACCCGCAATGCCAGCTTTTAACCATAGGGTTTGCTTCGCCCCCAAATAACACTCAAAGATGTCTTCGTAGTCCTTGGCCGAGAATCCTCGATTTCTAACTTGAACTCGCGGATCCAACAAACACTCAGTCGTGGTTAGAATGGTGCCTTCGCCATTCACATCAATGGCCCCGCCTTCGAGAACAACTTGTTGATCATTATGTGTGGGTATTACCTTGGAAATATTCAAGTATTCTGCCGCCAATGACGCAACGGCATTATCCTGTTGCCAATGTGGATAGCGCGCCCAGGCTGTGAAGGCGAAATCAAGCACGGAGGATCGCTTGTCAGGGCCGATCGCCATGATGGGCCCCGAATCCCGCATCCAGCCACGATTTGTTGGCCATGTAAGAAACGTCACCTGTGCTAGATCGACATGGGCAGATTCGAGAAGGTGCCTGGCCTTCGTTTCCATGCTCTGACTGTTGACCAAGATTCGAACGGGCTCGCTGGTTACCAAATGCCGCACCATTTCTACATAGACCCATGGAATCACCGACATCTTACCAGGCCAATCAGTCCGGTTACGCGGCCAGGCCAACCAAGTTGCTGCATGCCTCTGCCACTCGGCTGGCAGGTAATAGGAGGAGGAGGGTGGGGGAGGCATCAGGAATTTCCAGACTCATCCAACCAGCGCTTCTGCAGCGCACCATAGGCATCAATGCGCCGATCTCGCCAAAAGGGCCACATTTGACGCAGCCGCTCGAGATGATCAAGGTCAACATCCGCCAAGATAATTTCCTCTTGATCCGCTGAAGCTTCTGCCAGGATCACACCTTGTGGATCGCAAATAAAAGACTGGCCCCAAAATTCAATGCCGCCATCCGAGTTCGGCGCGGGTTCGAATCCAACACGATTAATAGCCGCTACATACACGCCGTTAGCGACCGCATGACCCCGTTGAACCGTCCTCCAAGCATCATGTTGCGCGACACCCATATCTTCTTTTTCGTCGGGATCCCAGCCAATGGCAGTGGGGTAGAAGAGAACCGATGCCCCCAGCATGGCCGTAATCCGAGCCGCCTCTGGATACCATTGATCCCAACAGATCAATACCCCGATTTTGCCTACAGGTGTCGTAAACGCCTTGAAATCAAGATCACCAGGTGTGAAATAGAATTTTTCATAGAACCCAGGGTCATCCGGAATATGCATTTTGCGATACACATCTGGAGATGTCGGTGCAGGGGTCACAATCGCAGCCGAATTATGGTAGATTCCAGCAGACCGACGCTCAAAGAATGGGACAATGACAGTGATGCCTAACTCGCGGGCAATCTCCAGGAATGAAGATACCGTAGAACCATGGAACGACTCTGACAGCTGGAAACAGGCAGGATCTTCCGTCTGGCAAAAGTAAGGAGTGGCAAACAACTCCGGCAGACAGACAACATCAGCACCCTGGCTAGCCGCATTCGTCACCAAACGCATCGCATGACTGATATTTTCTGCTGGCGAGCGATCACATGCCATCTGAATGCCGGCAATCTTAAACTGACTCATCTTATTTCCTTCCTTTACAGATCGACACTCATCGATTCGGCCCCAATGAGGTGAACTACATCCCAAATACGGACAGGAAATGCAAGAATCGACTTTAAATCTACTACCATCGTAAGGATCATACTTATCGAAGTATGATCCCATCATTCGCACATCCCGAGCAAGAACGTCAGCCTAGTTGAACCAAACAACCAACGTCGCATAATATATATTATGTATACTTATATGCCTGTATATAGTTGTTTTCGGGTTAAAGTCCATCCGTATCTGGAATCATTGCGTTTGGGGTTGTGAATAACTCGCGCTTGATGAGTCGTGTTTTTCTGCGTGGCGCAGTGCAATCAGGAGGCGCGTTCGACGTCAATTGCTAGTAGTTTAAGACCTGATTGTGAGGCCAATTCAACTACGGCATGGCGATCAAGGAGAATCGTGCGTTTGGCTTCAAGCGCCAATACGGATATTCCAGCCTTGCGGCACATGCGGATGGTCCGCTCGCCGATGACGGGGATGTCAAAGCGCATGTCATGGCCTTGCTTGGCCACTTTAACGACCACCCCCCCCTTGCCCGCTAATTGGCCTGCCCGGCGAATCGTTTTGTCGGTGCCTTCAAAGGCCTCCACGGCGATGATGGTTCCTTCTTTGACAACAACCGTCTGCCCGATCTCGAGCTGACTGGTGGTTTTTGCAACATGCAGACCCAGCTGGATGTCCGCTTCTTCTCTTGGATCCGGGTCTGCACCTGCCAGTTGGCCTGAATTGGGCATAGCGGACTCCATAAACAAGCTCGCTTCTTGGAGATGGATTCCGCGTTGCTTGAGCTGATCTCCGACGGCGCCGAAGATGGTATGGGCGTTGCGGTGTTCTAACTGGCTCAGTAATTCGCGCATGGCTTTGTCCAATCGCACTGTGAACAAATGTGTGGGCTTCAATTGGCCTGCCATGACAACGGCATCCAGCTGACTGGCTTGTACTGCTTCCAGCAGCGGCTGGAGTTGTCCAAGCCGTATCCAGTGCACCTCGTCTGCCAATTGATCGATGCATCGGTCCGTTTCTTTTCGAAAAGCGACGGCAACAATATGTTTTACACCTTGATCCCGGGCAGATTGGATTAAGATGCGGGGATAGACACCGCGTCCCGCGATAATGCCGAGATTGTTCATTTGCGGTTTTTCGGCCAAGGGCGAGTTATTGGTTGTCGTATTGATCATGGTGATTCCGTTGCAATGATTTGGTGGACATCATCGATTAGCTGTTGACTCTCTGTGTTCGTTGGGGCCTCAGCGATAACCCGCAGCACAGGCTCCGTGTTAGAGCGCCGGACGTGGACCCAACGGTCCCCAAAATCAACATACACCCCATCTAAAAAGATCAATTTCTCATGCTGATAGGCTCGCCGGATACGCCGCAAAATTCTCGGGGCTCGATCGGCCGTAATTGGGACCCGCTCTTTGATTAATGCGTATGTCGGAATATCTCGGCACAAATCACTAACGGATCTCCCTGTGTGAGCCATATATTCCAGAATAACCGCCATGCCTCCATAACTGTCGCGGCAAGGATGAATTGCCGGAATAATGATACCGCCGGTATGTTCACCGCCCGCCACGGCGCCAGCACGCAAAATCGCCTCGGTTACATGAACTTCTCCTGTGCGGGTACGAATGAGCGGACAGCCTTCCTTTTCGACAACACGCTCAATACTTTTCCCGCTACTCAAATTTGCAGCGACAGGGCCTTTGCCATGCAATGCCAAAATGGCCTTGACTGCCAGTGCCACTGTAATCTGCTCGCCAATGGCACGTCCTTGCTCATCCACTACTGCCAGTCGATCGCCGTCTGGATCTTGAGCAAATCCAATATCATACTCCCCATTTTTGATCGTCTCGCATAATCTCCCAAGGTGTTCTGCTAGTGGTTCTGGTTCTCGCTCAAAGACCCCAGTCGGTTCCGCAAATAGCGGTGTAACCTGACAATGCAAGTGCTCATGAAGGAAACGTGGAGTATACACCCCCCCCACCCCATTACAGCAATCAACGGCCAACCGAAATCGTCTCTTTCGAATCGCCTCAGCGTCTACATACGTCAGAATCCGATCGAAATGCGATTCAATGGCATCTTCAACCTTGGCAACTCTCCGCAAATCGCCTTCCGCAACCATAGGAAAGTCTTGCTGATGATAGATATCGAATAATTCCTCGGCATGAACGGTATCAAAGAACATGCCCCGTCTGTCGACAAACTTCAGAGCATTCCATTGTCCCCCGTTATGGCTCGCCGTGATGACGATCCCTCCCCTCGCCCCTCGATGTCTGACCTGAAATAGCAGTGACGGTGTGGGCATGACTCCCAGCAAAACCGGCTTACAACCGACGCTCAACAACCCCGCCAAGACAGCCCATTCGATCATGGGGCCGCTGGGACGCGTATCACGGCCGACAAAAATATCGCCGCCCCCCACGAACGTGCCCAGCGCTTGGGCAAACTTCGCCGCGATTTGCGGAGTAAACGATTCTCCGACAATCCCTCGAACGCCTGAAATCCCGATTTTCAATGAAGCTTTCATATTGAATCACAAGGCTTGCTGAACAACACGTATTGCATGTTCTGCACGCTGCTCGACTTCTTCTCCATCCGCGCCTTCTGCGATCACCCGAAGCAGTTGCTGAGTCCTCGAGTTACGCACATGGATCCAACTATCTGGCCAATCCACGCGGACTCCGTCTGTTAAATCAATTTGTCCATCTTCGGCAAAGACGCTCAGCTCTTTTAAAGCTTCAATGGCCCGATAGGCATCGTGGGAATCACAAGGAATACTTCGCTTGATAATGTGATAGCGAGGCAAACTCCGGATTAATTCGGACAGACAGACCTTTTGCTCTGCCATGGACTCGAGAATAAGCGCCATCATCATGAATCCATCAAAAGCTGGGCTAAAAGCGGGTAAAACAACGCTACCGCTCCCCTCTCCACCCAGCGCCGCTTGCATATCATTCACAGCCGACATGATAAACGCCTGTCCGACGCGGGTTTTAACCAAAGGGACTTGATGATGCTTCGCTAAGTCATCAATCATGCGGGTGGTGCAGACATTCGTGACAATGGGGCCTGTCCACTTGGCGAGTCGATGGCTAGCGATCAAAGAAAACGTATATTCCTCGCTGGCGGGTTCGCCCGTCTCCGTGACGATGGAGACACGTCCCAAGTCGCTGCTCAGTACAAATCCAGCGTCCCCTCCCGTGTGGGAAATAATTGATGCCATTTGCAGAGCGCTTCGCGGGCGGGGCTCTGGTTCTCGCGCCAAATATCCTGACTCGGTCGCATTTATGGGAACAAGCTGCAACCCAAGAGTCTTCGCAAAAGTCTCCAGATACGCGCAGCCAGCTCCACCCACAGGATCAATCAGGACCCGGAATTTCCGGGAACGAATGGCATCCACATTAACATGTTCAGCCAGCCGACTGAAGTAGTGGGGCGCAAACGCTGACGCTTCAACTATCTCAATTGGGTGTTGAGAAGATGCCATGGAAAAATTTCTGGCGTGGAAACAATCCAACACAGATTCTCCACCGACAGGTTCCAGAACTCCACCATCAGCGCCAATCAATGTGAGGGCATTCCAGCCCATGCCGTTGTGCCCACCCGATATGGAAATGGCCCCCTGAGCCTTAAGCTGGGTAGTCGAGAATTGCAACATACAGGTTGGACATATTCCCAGGTCAAAAACCTTGCAACCCGTTCCCAACAGCCCAGCCACAACCGCCGCATGCAACATGGGACTTGAATATCTCGTATCTCGACCGACAAGAATGGGGCCCTTTTCACTATAGGTGCCGAACGCAGCGGCATAATCAATCAGGCTCGCCGGCGGTAGCGATTCGCCCACGAATCCCCTCAATCCAAAACTCGCCAAGCGCAATCGGTTCATGAATCAACCAGACTGTTAAGATCCATCGCGAATCGTTGTATAAAGGGCATGGTTTGCACGACTCCAAGGATACTGTCGAACGGCTGCGTGGCAATGGTAAAGTTCGATTTTTGAATTGTCATTGCAACCGAGCACAAGTTTGGTAGGATTTGAGTGTGAGTGAAAGTTTTGTGGCGGGTGTTGGCAGAAAGAGGTGTGCCGTGTTGTGGTTCAAGAAAAAACTTCCAGTTGAAACCTTCATGCAGGGATTGGTGAAAGAAAAACTTCCCAAAGCAGTCCAATTTTTCGACAAGGAAAATGATCGTGCTCACCAACCACTCAATGTAAATGATACAACGCTGTTGGAAGTCGGCGTTGGCATGGCCTTGTTCTACATGGGTAAATTTTTCCCTGATTCAGATAAGGCCAACCTTGCGATCATGTCTCGCGCCTACAAGGCGGCAGAAAAGTTATTGCCAACGATGAACGCCAAACCAAAAGAGGCTCACAAATGGTGGAAAGCCTATACGGATGGTTTGATCTTTAACGAGAAAGAGCCGCGTTTAAAAATTGCCTGCCGTTTGACCTGGGAGAAGTTGATCTCCAATCAGGCATACCGCGAGTCCTCGCCACTGAAAATGTTCGCCTACGTCATCGAGACGGAAGTGGAAACGATCAGCAAGCTGAATTTGAAATAAACCGATATGCCCGACTAGGCTGGCGGGACTGGGATTTCAATTTCATTTTGGCACGATGGGCAGGTAATTTTTTTGCCTGCCATGCTGGAATGGGCTGAGAGCTTTTGACCGCAGTAAACGCAGTAAAATTTTAAAATGGTGCCTTCTACTTGTTCTGTTGCTGCAGCCTCAGGGGCTGCGGGTTGCTTGGCTTCTGGCTCCATTTGTTCACCAGAATCAGTTGTGGCCTCAGCTGAAGGAGCGGTTTCCTGTTTGCCTGCTTGTTCTTGAGCGGGTTCGTCCTTTTTCGGAGAGCTGCTTGGCTTTGCACTTGTTGTCTTTTTCTTGAAAGCAACTTTTTTGCGTCCTGCGCTATCAACGATCGGCGCTGTTTCTTCAGCGGCAGGTGATTCACCTGCCTCAGCGTCCTTTGTGGGCTTGTTCAATTTTATAGCAGGCTTTGCCCCCCCCTTACGCTTAATCATAATCTTCTTTTTCGGTTCATCGCTCATATGCATTTCCTTCCCTATCTTATTAGCCGTTGTTGGGCGGTGGCGGAATTGTCAGACCGCGGTTGCAAGAAGGACAGACCGTGGGTTGCCCTACCATTTCCAATGTCGCCGATAATTTCTGCCCGCAAAAAACACAAAAGAATTTCAGACGTTGCGGGGTCATCGAGACACCTCCCAAATGGGCTGGAACAGGCCGAACGGGTGGAGGAGGAACCATGATCGGATTTGAGCACGCGACACACTGTAAATCTGTACCTGGCACGTAACCGCGGCTTTGATTAATTTGCCCGCAATAGGGGCAGCGAAAATCGACGAACTGGGGTGGCCCCGCTGGAATTCGCTTACTTCCGCACTGGTCGCAATGGGAAGGAGGTGTTCCCGGAGGCACAGATCCAGATGCGCGCCCTTGGGCGAACGCCGGCGAAGTGGATCCGCTCTCCTTTTTCTTGATCATCAAAGAAGGCTGTTTCTTGATGACAATCTGTTTGGGCTGAGTAGCCATTAGCAAACGTCTCTATGTATATTCATTGTTGCGTTATCGTACAATTTGTCCGCGCTACAGCAAGTCTAATCCGTGTGGCAAAACTCTTGCACCTACAGAGCCAAATGCTATCTTTATCCTTTGTCTATGAATAGCGATCGCCATACCCTGTATTCAAATCAGTTGATCTATGTGCTGACGATAATTGCTATTGTTTTCGGTTTGAGTGTGCAAGTCGCGACTTCGACGCCGCCTCAACTCGTCGTGGATCGATTGCCAGATGAAGAGATTCAGTTCTCGTTTTCTTCTCAAGCTGATCGTCTTTACACACTGGAGTATCGAACGGACCTAATTTCTGGAGAGTGGTCGAATTGGGACGATTTTGCTGATGTTCCCGGGACTGGTGAGACCGTGTCGGAAACGTTTGATCTTTCGGTATTACTTGCCCAGGGACGACGCTACTTTCGCTTACGGGCAGATTCCGTCAGCGAGTTTTTGGGTTCGGGCCTTTTGTCTCGATATGAATTTACGGAGAACAGCCCTACGGCGCAGATTACTCATCCTTTGATTGAAGCCTCTGACTTTGAGTTATCCTCTGGATCGTTCATCTTTGGTGGCGCGCAAGCATCGACCTGGGTGGGTTCCGGAGTGCCCTACGCGCAAGGCAATTCTGGCTGGTGGGAGACATCCCCCGAAACAGCCAAATCCTTCTCCTACCAATTGACTGCCTCTCATGAGCAAGAACTGCGAATCACCAATATTTCGTTCTTTGTCCGGGCTACCTCCGCTGGTCCATCGGTCTATTCAGTCCTGATCGATGAAACACTGATCCACACAGAGAATTTGCCCGAAGACGAGACGTTGTTCTTCTCGATCCCTCTTACAGAGAACACGTGGACCACTCAGTCCGTTATTCATATTGCTGGATGGACAAATGGTTCGAGAAGCACAGCCGGTACTGGACATTTCCGGATTGATGATGTGACAACGTATGGCTTGATCAGGGGAGCTCAGCCGCAGGGCCCCGCAATCAGCGTTCCCGTTGTTGAGGCGCCTGCATCCGATGCGATCACCGAAAACACCGCCGTGCTGGGGGGGACGGTGAATGATGATGGCGGCGCTGAGATTTTTGAGCGCGGTGTGCTCTGGTCGTTAGAGGCCGGTTTTTCCCCTGAAGAGGAAGGTACTTTTGTCCGTGAGTTCGGCGAATTCGGAATCGGAGATTTTTCAGTCTTAGCAACCGGTTTACCGGAGGGCACGGACATCTATTTCCGCGCCTACGCAGAGAACGCGGCCGGGATTGGCTGGTCCGATGAAGCCACCTTCACGACCGCCGCCGATCAAATTCTCGCCTTCTACAGCTTCACAGGCGATTCCCCTTTCGCCGAAGCCCATCGCGCCGCCATTGCGCCCTCTGAAATGACGATTTCATCCGGGAACTCTACTTTTGAGTGGGCTGGCGCAGCAGACTGGCAGGCATTCGGGGCTGAAGAGCCTTATATTCAAGGGCGTGGTTCCTGGAATACCAACGATCCTGAATCGGCCCGGCGTTTTGAGTTCAATTTGGATGCAGGCGCGGGCTGGTACATGACGGTCACGGGGATCACATTTGTGGCGCGCTCGACTACGCAAGGTCCTTCGGCGATTGGGGTGGCGGTCAACGGGGAGCAAGTCCTTTCGCAAAATATGCCTGCCAATGAAACGTTGTTGATTCATACTGCGGTGACTGGCATCTCCGACGCCTCAAGCCTGGACATCTGGATTCAGGGCTGGACCAATGGAACACGCCAAACCTCTGGCGGCGGGGACTTGCGAATCGATAACATCCTCGTTACAGGCAGCATGAGCATGGACATTGAGACCGATGTCCCCGTTGTGCATTCTCCGACCCATGCCGATATCGACGAGCACACGGCTTTGCTGGGTGGAACCATTGCAGAGGATGGTGGCAGCACAATAATCGAGCGGGGTGTTGTTTGGAGCACGGTAGATGGCTTCGAGGCACCCCACGGAGGCTTCGTTGTGTCGGAAATCGGCAGCTTTGCCCTTGGCTCATTTAGCGTTCCGGTGTGGCAACTGCCCCCCGATACGATTGTGTACTACCGTGCCTTTGCCTCCAGTGTAGCCGGAACCGACTATTCAGAGCAGGCTTCATTCGCGACCTCTCCGCTGCCACACGGTCTTCTGTCATTGTACGAATTTACCGGGAGCATTGTCACACCTCACCTGTTTCATCCCCACGTAACATCCTCGCACCTGATCCACAACACGGGCCGTCCCGGTCTTGCGAGTCTGAATCCCGGCAGTTGGACAGGCTCCGGGGTTCCTTATGCCCAAGCGAGTGGCAATTTAGACTCCCCCACCCCAGAGAACGCCCGGCACTTTGTGTTTGCCAAGGAGGCCCGACCCGGGACCAGTTTTACGATCACAAATATTCAGTTCCTGGCACGG
>SLBD01000008.1 GCA_007126515.1 Kiritimatiellia bacterium | reverse complement strand
TGACATCATTGATTTTGTCAAAGTAGTCTGGGTTTGGATTCCCTCCCACAGTGTGCGTAATTTGATTGGTAGCTGTGATCACAGAAATCTGCAAGGGGGCTGTTGCTGAATCACCCACATTCGGATGGAAGTTGGTAGTGGTTGGGAAAAACGGAGTTGGGGTTACAGAGTTCGTCTCACCATTCAAAATAATGGTAATGCTCAACACATCCACTGGAGCATCGGCGGGCATTGGATTCGACCCGACGCCGGAGCTGGTTTGGATGAATGTGTAGGCCCCATTCGGGTCTTGAACCTCAAACTCAATCGAGTCGATCACAATGTTATTCTGAGTCGCATTGACTTGAATAATCGTGTCCGCGTTATTTTGAGCAAACGCTGCATGAAGTGATATTCCGAAGATACATATTCCGGAAAGTATTTTGTGAAATGAGCCAGTGGTATTGGTTACGCGAATCTTCATTCATCCTCCAGGTTGTCAGACATCATTATAGTCCGAACAGAGGTCGACTTATCAGGGAATTGCCGACAAACATTTAATTGTTAGTGTGAGTGCTGCCCACCCTACTGTCAATAGAATTTGCAGGAAAAATGGGGCACAGATCAAGTACAACTCGAAAGTCATCAGCACTTGACAAAGACCTCTAACCGCGTCTTATTGAAGCACACATTGATGCATTGGTGAATGTAATGATGGGTCGACATTCATGCCCTGACCAATCAATTCAATGGCTAATGCCGGGAACGTACGAAAGTTGAGCCCAAAAAGGAGAATGAGTTCATGATTAAATTATATGGAATCTGGGTTGTGATCGGAACCTTATGCCTTGCAATGCAGTCGAATGCCGCATCTCCTGCGCCAACAGGAGAGGTTTGGCAGCCGACGAGACAAGCGACAGAGCAATTCCTTTCGGCTGTGGAAGCCTTTGTTGACGGCCCAAATGAAGGGACTTGGGCGGAATCGATGGGGCAATGGGAGAATCTCATGGCCGAGTGGCTGAAGCTTGCGCCTGATTATGCCGATGATCCTCATCAACGCAATTGGACCCGATGGTTCGCATCGAAGCGTGTTGAGAAAAATGACATTGAAAGTTTGATTGGTGCTTCGACTTGCCCCGTGCCCTTTTCAGTAGCTATGGTGCGGCTGTTGAGCGCTGATATGCAAGGCCTGCATACGTTTGGCTATTTGTTACAAACGCATCCTCGAAACGATGAACCTACTGGCCATGACATGGCTCAATTGTTCGAAAGTGAACCCCGCAGAGCAGCCTACTTGCGATCAATCACCTTGATGTTCCAAGAAAAAGTGGATGAACTTTACAACGAGTAAAATACCAAACACATATACGTATCGGTATTAATCAGGAAAGGTAGGGCGAGCTCACCGAGCGAGCCGCAGCGGGCGAGGGACCGCCCGCCCTACCCATAATGTTTATACCGAAAAGTTTATGTAAACGGTATAACATTCTTTAAGTTCCGAGTGTGCTAAAAATCAAGTCATCAACTATTGATTATCACCGAGAGGATTGCGCTCTTGGATGACCCATACGCATGAAAACAGCCTGTTCTCATGCTTGGACATGACCAGACGGGTAAGCAGATCGGTTATCGGTCAAACAGATCGCGCCGCAAGCCTATCCGAAGAAAGGGCGCGCGGAAGAGTTTTTTCGCTCTTCATCGCCACCCTTCCATTAGCAGGCTGGAGATTAATAATTCCAGCTGAGCCGCAGGTGCCATCGGTGAGCTTCATACGAGTTGGCATCGCGCAGTTCTTCAGTCGTACCGCGAGCGCCCCGATTCTCGATGTAGGAATAAGCTAGCCCAGTGGAAATATTGTGCTTCCACCACCAATCTAAACCCAATGTGTATCCCCAATAATTGTCGCGGCGACGATCAAAAATGAAGTCATCAATACCTGTCGAGTCCGCCACCTCTCTCGGCCCACGATAATTAACCCGTCCGAGAAATAAGGAGGCATTTCCACGCAACCGTTCAATAAACAAGCGGCGCGTAACACTGCCCGTCCAGCGCTGATCTATCGTCGTAGTTCCTTGCGCATTTACAGCCGGACGCATATCTGCGTACAACTCGCTCGCGAAGGTCGTGAACCCGAAAGGATTCGCTTCGGCATACAGCGATGCAATCCAATGTTCGATATCTTCCAACCCATCGTCTTCAAACGTTCGCCACTGATAGCCTACACGGCCAGATGCTGCAGTCTTGGGTGATGGCTTTCCCCGGATACCCACAGCGAGATCAAAAAAGTCGGCGTCGCCAAAGCTGTCAGTCCCACGCAAGTCATCTCGCCCTAGTCCCGCTTGTAAAAACAACTGACTACGAGGGGTGGTTTCGTAAAAGACACGTAGTGCCCCATAGATTCGCTCATAATCCACATAGCGCTCTTCGTCAAATTCATGTCGATCAAACGATCCCAGCGCGCCCAATAACGTCTTTCCCGACAATCGATAATCAAGTGCCAAATTCGCGATGTAGTCTTTCTTGACAATTCGAGCTCCAACCAGCGTATCGGCATCCTCAAGACGGCGGTGACCGACTCGACCGTACAGACGAGTCTTGGGTGTAACGTACGCGCCTCCCAAAGTGAGCATGTGGCTAACTTTGTCATCAAGTCGATCATCATCCTCGTACACCGGAATAATGGTGCCGTAATCGACAAAGATATGACGAGCCTCAGGGCGACCATAGATGAGCGCCACTCCGGGAATAGCATGTACAACTGTCCCCCTCTCGGCTTGGTTATCCGCATTCATGAACAAGTTATCGTCGCGCGTCGCCAAAATGGTCAAGCGGGGCACGAGAGCCCAACGCTGCATCGGGACATGAAACGGATCGAAAACAGGATCCCCCGAATCAATAAAGAACGCAGTATCTGCTCCTCGGGTAAAAAATCCTGCGGTGTAGTAATCGGTGCTCCCAAGTGCAACGGTAGCCGTCGCACCCAGAATTAGGAACCCAAGAAGAAATTTATGTAGGCGCATCATTATTAGCGTCCTCCCTCGTAGCGGAATCCACGAATCAATTCGATTTCCCGTTCATCAAACGGCTCTCCATCTGAAGTCAGCATGTCGTGTTGCCAGATATCAGGATCATCCGCTGATCGGTGTGTTTCATCCTGTATCCACATCTGCGAGCGTCCCTGGACCAATCCGCGATTGAACCAACCGATACCAAACTGTGAAAATATTGGTAAGATTTCTTCAAATGTATTTCCTGTCTGACGCAACAACCAATCAGAGGCCACCATCGGGCGCCCAAAACGCTGGAGCAGCTTAACCTGAGCCTCTACAACGGCGGGATTGTCGAACGTATGGAACGTAATCAGATCGGAACGCTCTAACTTGCGGGCGGACATGGGGCTGCCGAGATCGCGCCAAGCCGGAACGGCGACGGGCTGACGTGGATTAATATCACGTACCCAATCGACCGTGGTATCCATGAGTGGCAGTGTTTCCTCCCAAAGGCCATCGTTGCCAGCCGTATTATAGACATCCCAATAAAGGATTCGATTATCTCTCTTGAAGCGGCCAACCACATCGGACACGTACTCTTCGAGCACGGGCCAGCGTCGCATGTCCGTTACAGATGAGCGTCCCGGGCTGGGCGTCCACACCGGATTGTGAACACCTTCGGCCGGATCATCTTGAGGTCCAACAAATGGATCTTTGCCCGCGCGATTTAAATCGTCAAACAAAACGGGAACAACCGTCAGTCCATGATAGTGCGCCAGCTCCAAGAACTCATCAACACGATCCAGGAAACCATCCCGATCAGCTTCCCATACCGCTTGTTGTAAAATCACGCGCACGGCCGTGTATCCCATCACGCGCGCCCCCGCCAACTCTTCATCCATGGTGTCGATATCGAAGGTCTCTTCCATCCACATTTCAGTGGAATTAACCACTGTCCTCGGAATGTAATTTACACCACGAATGACACCCACTTCATCCCACCATCGCCAAATCCGCTCTTGCGGCCAGCGACGATCTGCGGCTGGGCCAGAGAGAGCCGGGACATCTGGAGCAGCAGTGGCAGCTCGCGTGGGCCGAAATGAAGGGCTCACATCTGCGATCAATCCCTGCGCACCCAGGAAAATGGGCGGTCCGCCTAAACCAATAAAGCGGGCAACATCTCCTCGATCAAAACCACGAATGATATGGAAAAACGGCTCCAAGTCATTAAAGAGCCCGCGGCAGAGCAGGAATCGATGGGGGGCTTCATCGCCATCCTCTACCTGTTGCGTGTCAGACGCCGACAATCTACCCATTCCTCCCGCCGAGACAGTTAACCGCTCACCTTCTGTCGGGACTAG
>SLBD01000057.1 GCA_007126515.1 Kiritimatiellia bacterium | reverse complement strand
TCCGGCTGCACAGCATCAATCCGATTTCTGACACAGCTAAAATCACGGATATCACCGATAAAGTGATCACAGACTTCTGCGAGTCCTGCCTGGACAAACAACCAATCCTCGGATTCAGGCGGCAGGGCTAATCCGTAGATGTGGGCCCCCAATTGATTCAGCCAAGCGGTCATCCAGGCCCCTTTAAAGCCTGTGTGTCCTGTCAGTAGTATCTTGCGGTCTTTAAACATAAAATCATCCCCTGCGCTGGGTGTTGAAATAAAATGAATTGCAGAAAAAGTCTATTTGGCTCAATTTCTCAATGGACAAAGTGGTCCTATCAGCCAGCGCACGGCGAAGCAAGCCATCCTTTTCATCCATGTAGACCTATGAGACTAACATCCCAATCAATCGTACCATTATCCATGGCTGTGGCAGCAGCTGTATCGACGGGACTCATGTACCGGCAAGGAATTGGGCTGTGGACAGATACCATCGAATATTTTTCGTTCGCGGAATCGCTTGCTCTCGAAGACTTGCCTGTGCATCACGGGGTATTGTATGCAATTTTCATTGCAGCATTTTCAATGGTCGGCTTTTCGATTCCGGTGGCTGCGGCTGTCGTCAACTTAGTATCCGCACTTTTGGCCAGCTTGGCGGTCTATGGCATTCTTCGACTCTCTATCACCACCCGTTCTCTATGGCCGGTGCTGATCGGCAGTTATCTGACTATTTTTTCCTTACCTTGGCTTGATGCATTTGCATTTGCCATGTCTGAGCCATTATTCTATGCAACTCTTTTGCCAGCAACCTATTTTCTATTGCGCTCACTAGACTCTGCCAACCCACCGCGCGATGTCTGGCTATCGATTGTTTTCATCTCATTGACGACATTAACGCGGTATGCCGGTGTTTGCTTTGTCGCCGTATTTTGCTTTTGTTTGTGGCGAAAGCATGCTTTCCGATGGCAAGGCCTACGAGCTGCAGTCGTGTATGGGATTACCGCAATGGCTCCGCTGTTGCTACTCCTCGTCTGGAATCGACTTACACACGGGACCACCACGAATCGCCAGCTCCTTGTGACAGCCATTCCCATGCATTATCTGGCTGAAGGCTCTATGAATATTGCTAGTTGGTTCGTTCCCTTCCAACTGCTGCTACGCTGGCAGTGGATTCATGTCGCCCTATCCGTGGGATTCTTACTCACCATGGGACTGATCACGATCCAGGCACATTTCAAAGGGCATCTTATGGTATTTGCGCTCGCAGTCGCCACCATCGGCTACGCCGTATTTTACGTACTCGTCTCTGCCACTGTCGATCTCGGCGCATTTAATCAACGGAAGCTTTCTCCGCTCTTTATTTTTGGGGTACTGGGTATCATTTCCTGGTACGATACAGCGGGGCATGGCAAACGAACCTTTATTCATGGAATAGCCCTGCTCGGCAGCTTGTACATGATTCTCTTCACCGGTTACCGAGCAGCAGGGTTTATTGGTGATAGTTATCATTCTGGACGAGGCTTTGCTGCCACCGAATGGCAGCAAGGAAGCCTTCTGGAAACAGTTGAGCAGTTACACCGGGATACGATAATTTTCTCAAACGCCGATGATGCATTCCAACTTCGCACCGGTTCGCCGATCGGAGGCATACCGTGGCGGTTCATCCGCACCACAACCCTTCCCCACGAAATGTTTGACCGGGAATTCGACCGAATGCGAGTCGCCTTTCTAGACGAAGGAGCCATTCTGTGGCATTCTCGGTTGCGGTATTGGCCGCCGTACTTGTTCCCTCTCGAACAAATCGTCTCGGAATTCGATTTAGTGCCGATTCTGCAAGAATCTACGGGTACACTGTTTACTCATCCATCCAACCGCGATGCCTATTTGAAAAGGCTGGAAGAGCTCAGGTAAGCACCTTTTCGCTAAACACAAATTTGATCACAGAGAAAATGGCCACATTGGTCAACTGGACGATCAAATAAAAAAACCCGAACACATTCACAAGCACCCAATAGACGCCCCAGTCTAGACAGCGGATTGCCAGAATGCCGGACACAAACCAGGCAAAATCGCGATACCATGCGCGTCCGCTGCGAGCGAATACAAACCAGCGACACAAGAAATAGTTGGTCGACACCTGAAATACCAAGACGAGAGCATAGCTAACGCCTTTGCTTATCCCCCCAAGCTCAACGAGCGCATAGTTCAGAGGCACTGCCATCAGGAAAGCCGGTAGCCCCACAGCCAAAAACTTGCCGAGCTGGGGCAGTTTTCGACGATACGAGTAAAGAATTTCCCAATTCAATGGGGAGATCTCCGAGGCCGACTGTTGCGTAGTTCAAAGAGAATTTCCTCCTGAAGGCGGCGCTGGAAGCGGATCAATTCACCCAGAACTCCCAGCATGATCAAGAGAAATCCAATCAGGCCCGATAAAGACATCACAATCAAGGATGGCAAATACGTCCGGCCCGGCTCAGGGGCAGCCACTCCGTAAACAAGATACAAAAACCTCGCCCCCAAGAACGCTGACAGAGACAAGAACAAACTGGCGATAACGGCAAAAAATCGCCCCGGTCGATACAACATGAACATGGTCCAAATGGTCATGCCTGACTTAAATATATATTCAGGAATCGATTTGAATAATCGCGATTTACGAGTCGCCGGGTTGACTCCGATATCGACTGATTCCACCCGCAACCCCGTTGTCCCAGCCTGGATTAACGTCTCCATGCAGTAAGAAAAACTGGAATACACAAAACAGCGCATACAGGCCTCGCGAGAGTAGGCCCGAAAACCGGATGCGGCATCACGAACTTCCGTGCGTGAAACTTGCCTCAATGTCCAGCTACCGATCCGCTGTAACCATTTCTTTGCCGCCGAAAATTCTGGATGGTCAACAATGGGCCGACAGCCGATAACAATATCTGCCTGATTATTCAAGATCGGGGCAACCAGTTGCGGGATATCCGCGCCGCAATATTGATTGTCTGCGTCCGTATTGACGACAAGATCTGCTCCGACTGACAGGGCATACTCAATGCCGCGACTAAATGCCCTTGCCAACCCACGATTACTGCCGAGGCGCACCACATGATCCACTCCGAGTTCCTCCGCAATCCTTGCAGTGTTGTCGGAGCTTCCGTCATCAATAACCATCACCTCCAGACAGTCGATCCCGGGAATTTGCTTCGGCAAATCCCGAATCGTTTCAGGCAAGGTCTTTTCCTCATTGAAGCAAGGTATTTGGATAATGCATTTCATCACAGAGAACCCTTCGATCAGCAACTACATGGATACAACCGTTTGCACAAGGAACCGCCCTTTCTCGGTTCTGCGCTCTTCATGAACGGAGAATTTAGCGGATGATGTCAACGACAGATCTTCACGATGGAAACTATCCGCACTTGCCACATGGCGACAGGACGATCGAGGAGCACGCTGCGGTTCAACGCCAGCAGGCAACCCTGTGATTTCATCCTCAATCCGGATTTCATGTTCATCCCAGTGAATCACGCGCCGGAAACCCAGTGCACTTTGATGCGGTCGAAAAATGAGGGCCCGCTTCAGACGACCAATCAATTTATTTCCAAAGAGAAAGGCTCCCACGCGAAGAATCGCATGCTTAACGGGGCCACTTTCAATATATGCGCAGGGGACCCACGCGCCAGTCACTTCCCAACCCTCGTCTATTTCGCGGAGCTTCCAGTCATTCGACCACCAATGAGTCACAAAGTGCCGCTTGCCCAATCGCAGCGACCAACCATAGTCAGAAAACGTATCACCGTTTTGCAATCGGATCGTCAGTACCCCCCCTTTGTGAAGGGATATCAGCCCCTCCGGATGCCGTAGATATCCGCTTTCAGGAAAGAACTTCTGGGAACGAGCAGGTGGGTCCTGCGTTCCAGCACATAACTCCGGCCACTCAACGCGGGCAAGTGTGCGTGCGCCGCGAATCACAGACAGTCCAATGTAATGGGCAATGTAGCGATCATCGACCGCAGCAAAAAAGTGGCCTGGCGTCATGCAATCCGTGAATAAACGCTGGACCAATGCAGCGGCCCGTAACGAGGTCTCCGAGCGCGAGCCGTCCACGAAACGACACAGTCCATACGGAACGATGTAATCCGTGTTGCGGGAGTTATGCATTCCGATGCTGGTGGGCCAAGCCGAGGTGATTTCGTCAATAAAGACCATCGCTCGCTCCGCCGCCTCAATAAATCGCTCATCTTCCGTCGCATCATAGGCATCCCAGAGACAATCGATCGTGACCGACAAATAGCCGATGTCAGGCCCCCCATATTCCCAGAACCACCCTTCATTCGTCTGTAAATCAAGGGACTGCTCGACGATTCGATCAATCGCTCCGCTGTCGCAATCGTGCGGAATCAATCGACGAAT
>SLBD01000126.1 GCA_007126515.1 Kiritimatiellia bacterium | reverse complement strand
CTTCGATCATGGCAAACGCCGCGCGCCCCACCGCGCCCATCGCAAAAGCCGAGAACAGGAAGGGCAGCATCGCCCCGAGGAACAATCCCGCCATCACTTGCGGATTCGTGACATCGATCGACATCGGGATTTCGCGGTTCAAGTTGATGGTCGTGCGGAAGGCCGCAAACAACGCCAGCGCGGTCAATGCCGCGGAGCCAATTGCGAAGCCTTTGCCAATCGCCGCTGTCGTGTTGCCCACCGCGTCCAACTTATCTGTCCGCTCCCGAACTTCCTTCGGCAATTCGGCCATTTCAGCGCACCCACCCGCGTTGTCAGCAATCGGACCATACGCATCGACCGCCAACTGGATACCCGTTGTTGCCAACATGCCGAGGGCGGCGATCGCAATCCCGTACAATCCGGCAAAGTGATGCGCGACCAAAATAGCGGCGACAAGAGTAATGATCGGCAGTGCCGTCGACATCATGCCCGTCCCCAAGCCTGCAATGATGTTTGTGGCCGGGCCGGTCTGGGACGCTTCCGCAATTTTATGCGCCGGACTCTTATTTTCCGCCGTGTAGTATTCCGTCAGCAAACCGATTCCCACACCGCCCAACAAACCGGCAATTGTGGCCCAGAAAATGCCCACGGCTGTATATAGGTTTCCTGCCAATTCAAACTCAGCCGGAGCCAAACGCATCACGATCGGATAGGTCAACACCGCCATAATAGCAGCAGCCCCAAAGGTGCCAATGTTCAATGCGGTTTGAGGATTGCCCCCCTCTTTCGTTTTCACGAAAAAGGTCCCAAGAATGGAAATAATGATTCCTGCGCCAGCCAGAACCAACGGCAGGACAACCAAGTGCAACGCAGTATTGGTTGAGTCAGCGGCAACGACCGCACTGGCTCCCAAAATCATCGATCCGATGATTGCGCCAATGTAGGACTCAAACAAGTCTGCGCCCATGCCGGCCACGTCTCCAACGTTGTCACCAACATTATCTGCGATTGTCGCGGGATTGCGTGGGTCATCTTCAGGAATTCCTGCTTCCACTTTGCCCACCAAATCGGCTCCCACGTCGGCTGCTTTCGTATAGATACCGCCACCGACACGGGCGAATAATGCGATTGAGCTAGCGCCCAGTGAGAAACCAGAAAGAATCGGCAGCACCAAGTCGCTGAGTACGTTCAAGTCCATGCCGTTCTCAATGACCTGAGTAAAGATCAGGAAGAGGCTGGACAAGCCGACAATCGCCAGTCCGACCACGGCCATTCCCATCACTGCGCCACCGGAAAAAGCCACCTTCAATGCGTCATTGAGGCTGGTGCGGGCACCATGTGTGGTTCGCATATTTGCCGCCGTCGCTACGCGCATGCCAATATAACCGGCCAATGCAGAGCAAAGGGCGCCAACCACAAACGAGACAGCCACAAACGCTTGCTTGCCTTCATAGCCAATCCACAGCAACACGGCCACTGCCACCACAAAAACAGTCAAGACCTTGTATTCACGGGCAAGAAAGGCCATCGCGCCCTCTCGCACGGCTGCCCCAATCTCCCTCATTTTGTCCGTGCCTGGATCCTGCTGATTGATCCAAGACGATTTCAAAAAGGCAAAACCAAGAGCCAGAAAGCCACATACCAGTGAAAAAATGACCAAACCAATCATGAAACACCTCCAAAAAGATCTGCAGCCCTTGCCGCACATCAGATTAAACACACACAGGGCACTGATGAGCATGCCCAATAGTGAAAAAGGTATCGCAACGGCAATCAGAGTGTCAAGCCAAGCAGTCGCTTCGATTCAGACTTGCTTGCCGAATTGGAATTGAGTAGCTTCACCCCGTTCGGAGAGATGGCTGAGCGGTTTAAAGCGGCGGATTGCTAATCCGTTGTACGCCTATCAGGCGTACCGGGGGTTCGAATCCCCCTCTCTCCGCCATTCCTCATAAATAGCGTATATGTTCTTAGATTGACTGCAAGCAGCAGCTCCGCCCGGATGGGATCCGGTTCAGCGAAATGATCCGAAACAGGGAAGAGGCCGCAGCGGCCGCTTTGAGGGCAGATCTGTTTGTCAGCATCGGCACATCATTGCAGGTCTATCTCACCTTTGCGATTGAATCAAGAACACACGCCACGGCTTGATTGAAATCCGTTTGCCGTCGAAAACTCGTAATAGTATGGCGTGATTCCATCTAACCACACTTCGACCCTCATGGTACTCTTACAAAAACCTTACTGAATGGGAGTCTGATGTGAAATTATTCCATACATTTATACCACTTGCATTATTCACGCTGATCACATTTACGACCTCGGCAAGTCAGATTATTGTCGACTGGGGCCACGATTGGGGCGCAGGCTGGTATCGGCAAAAACCAGAACAACAGTCCAACAGCCCTTGGCGGCCACTGGCACACATTGATTTGAACGAAAATGATACCACGGATGACGATCATATCGGTGGCTGGGAGTTCAGTCTCACCGATCCGCTCAGCCCGCTAAATCTGGTCTACGACTATACCTATCCGTCCGCCCGCTTTTATGGCGCGGCCGTCGTCAAAGTGACAGATCTGCCCGAACGCGAAGATGGCGAAGGCTTCTTGCCGGCAAGAGCTCCAACGGAAGGTCACATCAATCAGAATCATGAGCTGAGGGACGATTGGAACTTGATGGCGTTTCCCACTATCAACCGAAAGCCAGAAACGTCTCAGTTTGCTGGTGGTATGCTAGTGTTTTGGCAGAAAGCAGACTTCCTCAATGGGGGCGATCGTCATCGCGTATCCTTCGATGACGAAAGTGCCATTGGCTTGTTTATTTCCCGCTATTGGGGCGGCATGAACTGGGGCCGCTGGGTCGTAAAAGAAGATGAACAGTTCTATATTTCAAAGGACGTGTTTGCCGATGAGACACAGCAATTCGATTTGACGGACAGCAGCCCTCATGACGGTGCCCGCAATCCGGTGGTGCGACTCACGCACACGATCAATCCCATGCAAACCGAATGGGCTCGCTATAACCCCAAACCTCCCCACGAGGTCTTCTTTGATCCAGACGATGCCGCGTTTGCGCCCCGCTCATTCAGCGATGTTCAAGCAGTGGGTTTCTACATGCAACGCGACATGTCCATTGGCCGTCCCGTTGCGGATGGTTTGTGGGATCTGCCTCACGGCGTGGGAGAGCCAATTGCGCTCAAGTTCAATGCCGCTCACGTCCGGGCCCGGATCCACACCGACGAAAACTGGTCTGATCATGTCACGATGCAGCCGATTGGGGGAACCGATGCGGCTGCCATTTATGCTACGGGTGAACCAATCAGCTATCATCAGTGGTTGCAGGTATTTCGCTGGGCGGTAAGCAATCAGCGAGCGACACGATTTACGCAGGGATTTGAGGATCTCGAAATCCCGGGGTACATCTTTCTGCGCGACGGCGCTATGGGTGCCATGGAAACAGGGCGCGGCCAGGAGTTTTCGCCTCGGGATCCAGTCACGATGATTTCCTGGTATGATGCAGTACTTTGGTGCAATGCCCTATCCGAACTCGAGGGCCGCACACCCGCCTACTATGAAGATGCCGATTTTTCTACACCCGTCCGAATGGTATTCAACCGCGCCAAGCGTGAACAACGGGATCAGCGGCCTTCGGTATATTGGAATCGCGAGGCGGATGGTTATCGCCTGCCGACGCCTGAGGAATTTACCTATGCAATGCAACAAGGATTCATATCACAGCAAGGCAGTGTCAGCGAATATGTATGGGACGCGTCCAGAACCGTGCATGCCCCGAAGGAGCGGCCTTATCATGCGGTATACGGGGGGCCCCAGCGCGATTCAGACGCACCCACCCTTATGCCTTTTGGTGAGCGGCCCTATGAGGGCACGTACGATGTAGGCTTCCGAGTCTGGAGAAATGGAGCGGGAGTTCCAACCACACAACCAGTAAAAGCCAACCGGCGACTGCGGAAGGGTGAAACCCTGATGCCTGCACAGCCAATGAGTGAAGCCCGGCTGAGCCAGGCGGCAGAGCGCGTGCTGCGAATGGCCTTAGTTGACAATGCGGGCGGTCTACCCGTCAATGATGTCATCGAGCGGACGTACGAACAAACAGGCGAATACGATTTAACCTTCGCAGCCGTTACTGTTCCCTACCGGCTGTGGAATGCCGTCAAACACTGGGCCATTATGAATAAGGGGTACCACTTCAACCATGCGGGGGACATGGGCAGTCTGCATTATATGATTGAGGGCAGCGATGCGTTTGAGCGCACGCCTGAAGAGCCTGTCACCAACATCACGTGGCTGGATGCTGTGGTCTGGTGCAATGCGTTGTCTGAATTGTTGGCCAGGTTCGAGTTGGCAACCATTTTGCGGATCCCCCGGGATTCTACCCCCACCCCATTACTCGGATGGAGCTGCCCGCTGTCGGACGCTCATACCTTGGATTTCGAGTTGTTGCCCG
>SLBD01000150.1 GCA_007126515.1 Kiritimatiellia bacterium | reverse complement strand
TGGCGGATCAGAACTTGTCAGATCGTGAACCCCACCCCTGGATTGAAGCGTTACTGCATAGCCATCCGTCCATCAATCGCCGCGTCACCCGGGCCCGGGAACTCGCCAGTCGGGCGGTATAGTCTCGGCAGAGTTCGTGCCTTTGCCTGGGCATTGCTCAGTCAAGATGCCTATAAAATCTTCCCCTAAAGAGTATTGGCCAAGCTGTCGAGAGGGATCATACTTCGATAAGTATGATCCCTTTGCTAAAGCGCAGTAGTGGGCAAGAAAACGACTGTAATCTGATGCGAATGTATATGCGTCTGCCCTGCCTGCGATTCGTATGTTGACGGGCATACAGCTATACAGTTTACTTGTAAGCATGAAAGCAACCATCGATATTCCGGACCATTTGTATCGGCAAGTGAAAGCCAAGTGCGCAATGGAGGGGCGGGCGGTCCGCGAGGTGGCGATTCGTTTGTTCCAGGGCTGGGTTGAGCAGGAAGACAACCCAGTCCAGACGCCCCCAGTACTACACGAACATAGCGCTCCGACATGGTTTGGCGGGGCGCGAAAATATGCGAAGCGCGTAGATCAACATGATATGGCGTCCATTCGTCGCAGTATCGATCGTGGCCGACCTGATGGGGAAAAGGCTCCGTGAAAGTTGGGCTGGATACATCGGTTATTCTGCGTCTGCTGACAGGTGAGCCGGAGGAGCAGGCAAAGAGAGCTCTCGATGAAGTACAGGCATTGATCCAACAAGGCTCGGTTTTGCTTGTTTCTGATCTCGTGGTGAGCGAGGTGTATTTTGCGCTCCAACATCATTATGGCGTGCCAAAATCGGAAGCTCTAACGCTGATCGATCAGTTCCTCAGCGACTCTGGCATCCAGTCGATTGGGGCTGCTGCAACCGTTCTCGCTGTGCCCAATTTGGCAACAGCGAAGCCTGGGTTCATCGACCGCCTCATCCACGCCGAATACAAATCATCAGCGCCGGAAATGCTTTCGTTTGAGAAGGCCGCTGGGCGTTTGAGTGGTGTTCGCGTTCTCTCCGCAGAATAACGAAATACCCAAGCACCCACTTGTCCTCCGTAGCTGCTTCGGCAAAGGAGAAAGCACGAAAGAAGCTCGAAGCCCGAATGCAAGAAAGCAAAAAACTCACGATGGTCCGCGCTCCCATATTATCTACCTAACGCTTCGTTCCCCAAGCCGGGAACGCCGAGCCCCAGCTCGGCCTTTATCACAACATCGGTGGGTCGATCCAGATCGCATAGATGCGGTGGTCACGTAAATCTTGCTCTTGGAGTTCGACCCGTAGAATTGTTCCTTCTAACGACTCGAGACCTTCGATGTCCTCGGTATGAGACAATAAGAGAAGCAATGTGGTGTTCAAGGCCCGAGAAACAAACAATGCGTGGATGTTTCCTTCCGGGTCGGTTTGATTGCCCATGTAGTCCGCGTCCACAGTCAGCATTTCGCCAATCACATCCTCTCCGGCTCGCAATCGAGTGACAAGATCCTCGGCAGACATTAGTTTTGATTCTTTGGCGGCGGCGATTGATAGGGTCATGGCCCAGGCGAGCAAGCTGACCGATGCTAGATATTTGGAATATTGAAATAGGGAGCATGAAAAGAGGTGTCGGCCGGACCCAGCAGAACGCGCCCAACGTGCGCGTCTACAGATGAGGGTTTGGATCAAGGCTGCGTTAGGGTTCATAGAGGTGCTCCACACGATAGAATCGCTGTTCGATTCCGTCTTTCGGTTCTTCCCATTCCGCGATTGTTTCCCCGGCATCATTTGTGATGATGACAGCAGGGTGCCACGTCATGGCTGGCTGTAATGCGTCAGCATAATCGACGCGATAGGTTGCATTAGATTGTGCGGTCCATTGCAGGTGAATCCGATCCTGGGGCTGATCAAGAGTAACAGACAAGGTCGGCGGCAGAATGATCTCTGCCTCTCCCATCAAATATGCTCCAACCCCTTTCGTTAATTCGGTCGCATACACGTAGTCGATATAGTCCTGTGTATCGATGGAATCGGTGGTGCGGTGATAATGCGGATTGGACCAGACATTGTATTCGATCAAAAGGCAGGCATCCATACCCCGCGCATGAAAAGGATGATGGTCGCTGGCCGCAATCGAACCACTATGGACCACGTCCATTTGAGTGAACTCCAGTAGCGCTTGGCGGAGTGCCGCCTGCACGGGCGCATTCGAAGATGAACTCCCGCCGTAGATCCGGACTTGGTCTTGATTGGGTCCCGCGGGGTTGTATGCCAACATGTCCAAGCTCAGAGCGCCAGCCACGTCAGCCTGCTGAATCAAGTTCGTCAGCAATGGGTCATTCGTGGTGTGTGTATCGACAAAATGCCAGGCGCCGTGCAACCCTTTTTCCTCTGCATCGAAGGCGATGTACACAATATGATGCCGAAAGGTGTACGCACTCAGCGTTCGCGCCAACTCTAGGACAGCAGCTACACCGCTGGCATTGTCATCCGCGCCTGGGCTCAACTGGCTGAACTGGCCGGGATCAACAGAGTCGTAATGCGCGCCGACAATGAACCATTGCGCATTGGTGGCGACACCCGGTTGAATAGCTACCACGTTGTTACAATTTGTGTAGATATATGTCGTGGCACCATACCGACGCGTAAACCAAAACGGGTCCAGCCAAGTGTCCAGCCCGAACTCCTCGAATTGATCAAAAATGAAATCTCGTGCATCATCATGTTGATGTGCGGGAACGCGGGGAATCGAGCCGTCTAAGTCGCCTGTGAAGCCGCGGTTCATCCCATCGCCAACGAATAAATTCGTATGCATCTGTTCGTAACTCGCGGGGGTAATGGAGTTCAGAACCTGCTCAAATGTGACACCGTCGACGGATCCAGTCGCTAGCAGGTGGAAAATGAGCAGTCCGATCAATCGTCTAATGGGGATAGCCTACACCGTCTGACATCAGGGTCAATATGTTCTCCGCGCGAACTCTCTTGCGGAGAACAATCACACGTTTCAAGGCTTGCGAGTATAGGCAGTTTGATGATAGTCCAGAGCCATGCATTGTTTTTCCCATGAAGACTTGTTGAATATGGAGAAGCCCCGGCGCACGGCGCTGATGAATGGCTTAAGTGGATTTCGGTCGGCTGTTTTGGTGGGGACTGCGAATCAGCAGGGGGTTCCTAATTTGGCCATGTTTTTCTCGACGATCCATATTGGCGCCAATCCGCCCTTGATGGGACTCTTGCTGCGACCGCCTGCAGCGCGCCAGCATACGCGAGATAATCTTTTTGCCACCCGACAATTTACGATCAATGCCGTCTCGGCCAAATTTTATCGTCAAGCACACGCGACGGAGCAACGACTTCCCGCAGAGGAAAGCGAATTCGTGGCCTGCGGATTGACGCCCAACTACTGGCCGGATTTTTTGGCTCCGGCCGTTGCCGAATCGCCGATCCGGATTGGCTTGCAGTTGCAGGAACACTATGACATCGCCAGCAATCAAACCACGTTAGTGATTGGTTCGGTGCAGCACGTTGAAATTGAGTCCGAACTCTTGGGTGACGATGGTCATCTGCGTCCCGACCGCGCCCGTCTTGTTTGCGTAGGTGATTTGGAAACGTACTATGAGCCTCAGCATGTGGAGCGTATTGCTAACATCCGTCATCAATGAGTGAACAGATCCGAGAGATAACAGCTGAACATCGGGAAGCGATTGCGAATCTGGCCAAGCGCTCGTTCCCGGCTAATCAGGCACGATTTGTCGTCCCCGGCGAGGCCGGCGGATACGCGATTATGGTCGACGATCAGGTCGTGGCCGCCGTGTTACTCCGTATCATTCATTTGCCCCGCGGACGTAAAATCGGTTTTATTGCTTGGTTGATGACCCATCCCGACCATCGCGGCCGCGGTTGGGCCGGTCAATTGGTAGATGCGGGTACACAGCGTTTACGCGAAGCAGGTTGTACCGATGTGGTCACGGATGTCGAGGGCTATAACACGGGCTCAGCGAATGTATTTTATCGGGCTGGCTATCGACGCATGTCTGTCCGGCAGCAGATTCGGCGTTGGCATCTTGTCGATACCATATGGTTATGGATCAAAACAGGTCTCGCGGTGGATCCCGGACATTTTCTCTGGGTGATGGATGCGCCTGTGGAAGAACACTCCTTGTGGCGAGGCCGGAGCGCTGCAATGGTCGGGAATACAGCACTGGTTCTTTGTGCATTTTCGTTAGGCGGGGGACTTTTCTTGTCGCGGCCTGCTGCATTTCCTTCGCCCTCTGCTGTCCTTGGCTTCTTTGTGGGTATCTGCCTGTTGCTTGCTGCACGTGAAGCCGGACTGCGATGGATGGGGTGGCGAAATCAAACAGCGCTAGAATATCGTCCCTGGATTGGCGGTTGGGGAGTTTCGCTGCTGATCGCGGTTGGCTTTGGCAATACGTTTGCCTTGCCCGGGAATATGTATCCCTGTGGCG
>SLBD01000011.1 GCA_007126515.1 Kiritimatiellia bacterium | reverse complement strand
GGCGACGGCTATGAACGAAGGTATTTGGCATCACTCATTTCTGTACATTGAGTATCCCGACAACCTGGAAATCTGGGTGAACGGCTCTGACGACCGAACCTGGACGGTGCGAGTGGATGAGGAGACGTATGAGCTGCCGCCGTCCGGATGGCTGGCCGCTTCTGAGGATGTATTTGCGTTTTCAGGAAGGATTGACGGTCATCGGATTGATTATGTCGAATCTCCTGAATACCTTTACTTTCATCCGCGGGGAAAAGCTCTTGCCTTCCGGCAACTTGAGTCGGTTGATGGATCGCCTCAGTTGCTGAAGGTCGAGGATCTGGTTCAACCTTCATCTATGAACCGCGCTGAGATGGTGCGCTAGACCATTCACGTTTTCAAGTCCTTGTGAAGAACGGAATGACCCTGTGGCCCGTGTGTATTGCTTGCCATATTCTATTGTATAATTTCTCGGGCCGTGATACCTAGATAGACAAGAACGTGCAGATCGAATTGAACGAGTCGGCTTGGAATAAGCAGACGTTGTCTGGATGAAGGAATGAGACGATGATACATCAACGATTGACCCTGACGGCGCTGGCGCTGCTGGTGCTGGGAATGAATCAATGGGCATCTGCCCAAGTGCCGGAAACGGATTTGTTTGAGCGAGCTCCCTGGACATTGACCTTTGGGCTTGGGCATCTGAAGTTGGAAGGCGATACTGTTGTGGAAGACGGATTCTTCTTTGGTGCTCGTTTGGGATACAGTCCTACCATGCATTGGACCTTTGAGGGGGGGCTGGATATTGCTCCCAGTCTGGACAATCGCACCTTTGGCGATTCGGACAGACGGAGCTTGGACAGTGGCTCATGGTTGGTGCGCGGTGGCGTAGATGCCCTGTATCATCTGCGAAATACGGCCAATATGCGCTTTGACCCGTATCTCTCTGCTGGGTTGGGCCTGTATATTTCCCAACGGCAAATCTTAAGCGAGAAAATTGAGCCATATGGATCCTTGGGAGCCGGGCTCTTCTATCACTTTAATGATGAGTGGGCGTTGAGAGGCGATGTGCGGGGGGCGATGGTGAGCCGTAAGACGGATTTCAACCTCTGGACCATGATCAGCGCGACCTATCGATGGGGGGCGCATGCAGCCGCTGAATATCGATTAATTGGCGGCGATTTGGATAGCGATAGCGACGGCATCCCGGATTGGTTGGAATTATTGATTGGTACCGATCCTTTTGATCCAGATACAGACGGCGATGGTCTGACAGATGGTGAAGAGTTTTGGATCTTTTTCACCGACCCTCTCAATACCGATTCTGATTTCGATGGGTTGACCGACGGAGATGAGGTCCGTCGATGGGGAACCGATCCCCTCAATCCCGATACGGATGGTGGCGGCGTTTTTGACGGTCATGAAGTGATCGAAGACGGTACAGACCCCTTGAACCCGTATGATGATTTGCGTCTTTATCGGTTGAATATTGAGTTCGACTACGACAAGGCAGATTTGCGGCCGCGTTATTTTGATGATTTGGATGTCGTCGCCCGAGTAATGCGGCGGGATCCGGGCGCGACGGCGCGGATTGAAGGACATGCCGATCGCCGTCCTCGTTCTGATCGTGATTACAACATTCGGTTGTCCCTGCGTCGGGCCCAGGCTGTGTTGGATTACTTGGCTGACATTGGCGGAATTTCCCGGGATCGGATGACAGCTCATGGATATGGTTTTGATCGACCGATCGCTCCGAATGATACAGAAGAGAATATGCAGCGGAATCGGCGAACGGAGATTTATATCCGCCACAGCGATAACTTCGGTCGCAGATGATGGACCGCATTTGGCTGTACACGCGCCGCCTGCTGATGACAGGGGGTGTGGTGTCCGGTCTGCTGTGGTTGGCGTGCTGGACTCCGTATCCCTACCGCCTCTACATATGGCTTTCGATGCCCGATGCGGTGCTGGATGTTGATCCTGATTGGATCCTGGTCTTAGGCGGTGGAGGGATCCCCAGTGAGTCGGGCTTGATGCGCACCTTCTATGCCGCTCGTGCCGCTGCTGAGTTTCCCGCTGCTGAGGTCGTGATTGCGTTGCCTGGAGATCCCACTCGGGACGGGTCCTTGTGGCGGATGCGGGACGAGTTGGAAATGCGCGGAGTCTCTCGCGAGCGTATTCGATTTGAACCGAAAGGCGCCAACACCCGCTCTCAGGCCATCGAATGGGCGCGTCAGGCGGGGCCGGACACGCTGGCACAGCCGCTGTTGATCGTTACTTCTCCCGAGCATATGCGACGCAGCGTGCGTTCCTTTGAGCGAGCGGGCTTTTTGCAAGTCGGTTCGAGTGCAGCCTTGGATACCAGCATCGAAGGGAGCCTGCAGCTTACGGAAACTGGACTGGATGCGCCGATGGTGGTCCGCCAGGTTGAAGACAGCTTGTTTGTGCGCTATCAGTTCTGGCACGCTCTTACGTATATGAACCGATCGGCGCGGGAACTCGTTGCCTTGGTCTATTATCGACTGAAAGGATGGATTGAATGAGACGTTTTCGAACCAGCGCACTGATTCTGCTGGCTGGATGGGCGGCCGGCGGTTCGATCTGCGCTGTGGCTTCAACGATCCCTGAACTCAGTGCGCCGATGGGTGTTTCAGTGCAGGACGGGCGTACTGTCTTCCGCGTATGGGCACCGAATGCCCGCTCCGTCTCCGTGATTGGCGATTTTAACAATTGGCGAGCCCGTGCCAGTGATGCGCTGGAATTTGATCGTCGCACGGGAATCTGGGAAGGGTCCATTGCTGGCACGCGACCGCGAGGCGCCTATCAATTTCTGATTAATGATGAACTGCGACGTCGCGATCCGTATGCCCGGGCCGTGACGGAGGATGGCAGGAGTTCTTTGTTTTATGATCCCGGCGCCTTTCGTTGGCGGAATCACCCACCGCCACGCTATGAGTTGGAAGAGTTAGTCATCTACCAAATGCATATTGGCACGTTTTTTGATCCCAATCCCGAAAATGGCCGAATGGCGACGTTGGACGATGCGATTCGCAGATTGGATCATCTGGTCAATCTGGGCGTTAATACCGTTTGCATCTTGCCCGTGAAACATTTCCCCGGAAGACACAGTTGGGGCTATAATCCTAGTGATATATTCGCAATATCCACTGTCTATGGTGGACCCGAGGCTCTGAAACGTTTTGTCGAAGCATGTCATGCGCGCGGTCTGGCAGTCCATGTGGACATTGTTCACAATCATTATGGTCCAGACAACTTGGACCTGTGGCAATTCGATGGCGGCGGTTCGGGACAAGATCCTGGTATCTATTTCTTCAGTGATCAACGTGCGATGACTCCGTGGGGGCCGCGCCCGGATTTTGAACAGCCCATGGTGCGTCGCTTCATCAAGGACAATGTTGTTATGTGGCTGGACGAATTTCGTATGGACGGATTTCGTTGGGATTCGGTTGTGAATGTGCGGGCCTATCAGGACGGGCGCCGACCCATTCCGGCCGGCTCGCGCATGCTGGATGATATCAATCAGATGATTCGGACACGCTACCCGGGCATTTGGAGCATTGCCGAGGATTCGCTGGACATTAGTCTTTTTCATGGATCATGGGAATATGACTTTCATCATCATTTGAAACGCAGCATTGGCGCCCGAACTGATACGGATCGCGACATGCGCCGAGTTGCTGCTGCGCTGCGCCGCCGTCCCCGCCGGATGTGGCGTGTTGCGTATGTGGACAACCATGATGAGGCCGGAAAATTGAACAGCAATGTGCGAATGGCTTCGGTGATTGATCCCGACAATCCGGATGGGGATTATGCCCGCCGTCTGAGTGGATTGGGTACAGTGATGACCCTAACGGCTCCCGGCATTCCACTGATCTTCATGGGGAGTGAATTCCAGGAATCTGGATACTGGCATGATGACACACCCTTGGATTGGTCGAAATTGCGCCAACATGCCGGTATGTTTCGGCTACACCAGGATCTGATTGCACTCCGTCGTAATCGGGATGGGCATAGCGATGGATTGAAGGGACTCCTGATTGAAACGCCTGTGGTCGATAACGAATTGAATCATTTGGTCTATTGGCGGGCCCATGAGCGAAATCGTGAGGATCACGTTGTCGTTGCGATCAATTTTTCCGGGGCTGATGCTGATGTTGTGATCCCTTTTCCTTCGCGGGGGCCTTGGGTATTGCGATTGGATTCGGATTGGGCAAGGTATGGCGGCGAAAATCGGAACGAACGAGTTTCGCCATTTACGTTGGCAGAGGGAGCGCGCGCCCAAACGCGAATGCCGCCGTACAGCGCCCGCATCTTCACCTTACTGGATCGCCCGCGCGGCCATGATCCCGAGCCCGCTGCGGTGTCTGCGCCGGAACCAGCCGTCACACGTCCTGCCGAACCCGCAGCTCCGCATTCGATTTGGCGATCGATTTCCTTGACCGGTAACTTTAATGAGCAGGATCCTGCGGCACATGCGTTGACATTGATTTCCAACTTCGAATGGGAAGGGATCTTTTATTTCGAGCTGACAGAGCCGGTACGTTTCAAGCTCGTGGCGAATGAGACGGAAACGATCTTTTGGGGGCGGCCAGGGCCTCGCTTGGAGGAATCGGAGTTTATGCAAATCGAGCTGCGCCGTGGCACTCCGGATCTCCTTTTGCGGACACCGTGGAGTGGGTTGTATCGGTTTCATTTCAATGATCAGTCCCGAATGCTGACGATCGAGCGATTGGGCGATGATCCATTGCCTGATGAGCCAGAGGAACCAGAACCGGAACTCGAGCCCGAACCCGAACTCCGGACCTGGACCGACGTGAATGGCCGTACGATGCAGGCGCGGTTGGTGGAGGCGAGTTTTGATCGGCCGGTTGCCGTATTTGAGAACGAGGCAGGGCGGCGAGTGGAGGTGCCCATACGTACCTTGCGTGTCGAAGATCGACAAGTGATCCGGGAATGGATTGAGGACAATTTCTGATCTCCAGAATGATGACTGGATTTATCTAAGCAGTGCATGTACTTTTGCCGATGGCTCATACATGGAGTGAGCGATAAATGAGGATGAAGCAGGAGGTCGGATGAAGCCAGCACCCTTTGAATATATGGCCCCAGAGTCTGTGGATGCCGCGTTGCAATTAAAAGCGCGACATGGAGCGGGTGCGCAGTGGTTGGCCGGAGGCCAAAGTCTAATCCCTTCCCTGAATTTCCGCTGTTTGAAGCCGGATTATGTCATTGATTTGAATGGACTGCGGGAGTTGAGCTATATCCGGTTCGAGTCCGGTCAAGGAGTGCGCCTGGGCGGGATGACGCGGTATCATGAACTGGAGCACAGTGACGTGATCCGTCAGCATGCGCCGATGATGCATGATGCAATTCCGTATATTGCGCATGATGCCATTCGCTCTCGAGGGACCTTGGGCGGTTCGCTGGCCTATGCCGATCCGGCGGCAGAGTTGCCAACAGTGACCACGGCTTTGAGAGCGCGATATTTGTTGCGTTCTGAATCGAGTGAGCGTTGGGTGCAGGCGGAAGATTTCTTTGTGGGTATGTTTCAGACCGTGATGCAGCCGGATGAATTGCTGATTGAGGTCGAGATCCCATTGCCCAAAGCTGGCGCGGCATGGGGCTTTATTGAACGCTCCCGCCGTCATGGAGATCGGGTGCTGATGGGCGTGGCTGCGACTCTGACGTTGCAACCCGATGGCACCTGTGCCGATGCGCGATTGGTTTATCAAAATGGCGCTCCCGCACCTCGATTAGCACCTCAGGCGGCAGCGTCCCTGAATGGAAAAGCGCTGACCGACGAGCACATCGTTGCGGCGGCGAAGCAGGCGGCGTACGAAGAAATTGATCCTGAAAGCGATGTCCACGCATCCTCGGCTTTTCGGCGGCAATTAGCATTCGAGTTGACGCAACGGGCCCTGCGTGATGCGCGGGAGCGCGGAACCGCTGCGATTTCAGAAGAGGGGGCAGGGGCATGAGTGAGTTACACACGATTCAAACAAACATCAATGGAAAGCCTGTCGAGGCATCCGTACCCGGTCGGTTGCTGCTGAGCGATTTTATCCGTGAAGAACTTCGGTTAACGGGCACGCACGTGGGCTGTGAACATGGCGTTTGTGGCGCCTGCACCATCTTGTATGATGGGCTCCCGTCGCGTTCTTGTCTGATGCTGGCCGTTCAGGCCGATGGTCATGAGATCGTCACGGTGGAGGGACTCGCGTCGAATGGCGAATTGCATCCGCTGCAAGAGGCCTTCAAAGCGAAGCATGGACTTCAGTGCGGATATTGCACCCCGGGATTTCTGATGACCTTGGTTCCGTTTTTGGCCGAGCACCCGGATCCCGATGAAGCGACTGTTCGAGATGCGATCAGCGGAAATCTTTGCCGCTGCACAGGCTATCAAAGTATTGTCGATGCGACGTTGCTGGCGGCTCGACAGATGCGGGAGAAAGCCGGAGCGGTTGACGGTTCGGAGGCGACATCATGAGTGTGCAATGTGTCGGAGAGCCGATTCTGCGCAACGAAGATGAACGCCTCTTGAAAGGCGATGCGTTGTTCACGGATGACGTGCAATTGCCCGGCCTGCTGCATGCAGCCTTTTTGCGCAGTCCGTATGGCCATGCCCGAATTCTTTCGATTGATGTTGAGGCGGCGCGGCAGAGCGCGGGAGTCTTGGGCGTATACACAGCGAAGGACATTGGCAGTCTGATGAATCCGGCTCCTTTGATTGTACCTCCGCCGCCGATTGAGGGGTTGGTCTTTAATCAGCGGACGCATACGGCCTTGGCAAGCAGTAAAGTTCGCCATGTCGGCGAGCCTATTGCGATGGTGGTGGCTGAGTCGCGATATCTCGCTGAAGATGCGATTGAAAAAATCCACGTCGACTTTGAACAATTACCGGTTCACCTTGATATCGAGGATTCATTGCAGGCGGCAGAGTCGTTTGTGCATGACGATTTGGAATCCAACTTGGCGGCCCATGTTGTTCAGCGGAGGGGGGATTACGAGAAGGCAAAGGCGGAGGCCCATCGGGTGATCACACGACGGTTCACCTATGACCGCGGCATCGCCGCACCGATTGAAAATCGGTGCGTGGTCGCCGATTGGAATCGGATGGGGAAACGGCTGACCGTGTGGGATACGACGCAGGCACCGATTCCCATTCGGAACGGATTGGCGGGGATGTTGGGGTTGACCGAGAACCAAGTGCGCGTCATCGCCCCGCATATTGGCGGCGCATTTGGGGCCAAGCTGATGGCGTTTTATTCAGAGGAAATGCTAGTACCCTGGGCCTCGATGCAGCTCGAGCGACCGGTGCGATGGACCGAGGATCGGCACGAAAACTTCTATTCGACTTCGCATGAGCGAGGACAGGTGCATGAGGCGGAAATAGCGGTCGATCAAGAGGGGCACATTCTGGGGATCAAAGATGTCTTCATTCATGATACGGGGGCCTATAACAACTACGGGTTGACCCTTCCCATCAATAGTCAATGTTGTCTGTTGGGGTTGTATCATATTCCCAGCTATTACTCTGAATTCCGAGTGGCCTTTACGAATAAGACCTTGGTGGCCCCGTATCGGGGCGCGGGGCGGCAACATGGAGTCTTCGTGATCGAGCGATTGCTGGACAGTGTGGCCCGCGAATTAAATATCGACCGCGCGGAGATTCGGCGGCGCAATTTGATTCCGCCCGATGCCTTTCCGTATGATCACAAGATCATTTACCAAGACTTTGCGCCGTTGGTGTACGACAGCGGCAATTACGAGCCCGTCTTGCGTAAGGCGATGGACATGATCGACTACGACACATTTATTCGTGATGTTCAGCCCCGGCTGAGAGCCGAAGGTCGTCGTGTTGGTATTGGGATCGTTACTTATGCCGAAGGAACTGGAATCGGTCCGTATGAGGGCGCACGCGTGCAGGTGTTAGGCAGTGGCAAGGTGCTGGTCGTAACTGGGGTAGGCACCCAAGGGCAGGGACATTATACATCATTCGCTCAATTGGCGGCCCAACAACTGGGTGTGGATGTGACCGATGTCGAGGTTGTGACGGGAGACACGGACCAATTCCATTGGGGAACGGGGACATTTGCGAGTCGTGGCGCTGTGGTGGCAGGCAATGCCGTCAACGCAGCGGCGACGGCGGTGCGCGAAAAAGTGATTCATCTGGCGGCAGACTTGTTGAGTGTGAGCGTCGATGAAATTGATTTAGTGGATGGCAAAGCGATCCATCGGGCTGACCCTGAGAAATCGATGACCTTGGGGCAGTTGGCCGCTGCAGCAAATCCAACCCGGGGCGCCGTCCGCCCGGGGACTGAGCCCGGCTTGGAAGCGACGCGCTATTTTGGGCCGGAGCGAGGTACAACGGCATTCGGAGCGCATGCGGCCATCCTGGAAGTGGAGCAGGGGACGTATCAAATCAAAGTCCTCGAATATGTTGTTGTCCACGACTGCGGCAAGGTGATCAATCCTATGATTGTCGAGGGACAAGTGCACGGTGGTGTCGCCCAAGGCATTGGTAACGCATTTTTGGAGCAATTGGTGTTTGATGACCAAGGTCGGATCAAGAATGCCAACTTACGTGATTTTCTATTGCCCACGGCACTGGAAGTGCCACGGATGAAATGCGGTCACGAGGAAACTCCCTCGCCCCTGAATCCTATGGGCGTGAAAGGAACGGGCGAGGCAGGGGCGATTCCGGTTGGGCCTCTGTTTGCTCAAGCGTTGGACGATGCCTTTTCCGATGTGCGATTGGAAATTCTGGATATACCGCTGAACAGCAGCACCCTGTGGCACTCGGTTCAAGAGCAGGGTGAAAATCAAGTCGCGATCCATGAGTGGACCTGATGCCAGCCCCATAACATCCATTCGATACCTTGTTCGTAGACATCCCAAAGATGATCCCACAATGACAAGCTCCACGTGTGCCAATTGATGTCTGTAACGGCAATAATCCAGATGCAGATGCCGATCAAGTTGAATAGGTAGATGATCACGTATGAGAATAGACGACCGTGCGCTTGGACATCTGGCTGTTTGATTCGCAGAGTCGATAGTGTGAACGTCAGGTGAAATCCCCACGTTAAACCGATCCAGGCGAGCCAAATGGGGGCGTAGGGGCCGAGATCAAAGAAAAATCGCAACAGGGTGTGGAGCAGAATGACGCAAAGCGTGTAAAAGGGGAAGAAATACGGGGCCAGTGAAATCAGGAAATTCACGCGCGTCAGCTTCACGTAGCCACTGTCCCGGCCAACGCGCATGCCCACGATCCGAGCCCCCATCAGAGATCCCCAAAGGGCATGCGTGAGCTCATGGGCGAGCACATAGGTCCTCATGGGGCGAGGGGCAACAAAATAGAGGATGATCCACAGGAAGAAGCCTCCCAACAAGCTCCACGTGCCGAGGGGCAAGCCTTTTATCGATCCTCCGGAAACGCTGTTGAAAAGATCCCACAGCGTCAAACTACCAGCCACACAAGCTGGCAGCAGCAGGATGCCTAGAAACCATTTTAGGGGCCGCACCGCTTGTCGCGCTCCCGTCGCCAACGTCGCTGCGTCCAGCGTGTCATATGGCGGATGGTTCGTGAATGAGTCAGCCAAGGGAAATGTCGAGCCATCCGTATCACAAATTGCATACGATCTCGTCGATTCATCCATCGATCACGAATCGACCCATTTAATTGCACGAGATTCCGAATAATTCGATACCGCGTCGGACGGCGATTCACTCGTATGCTTTCCAAGTCAATCCACAGCAACTCCGACCACGGGCGTTCGCTCGCCTGAGCTGGAGGCAGGGCAAGTAAATTCGAAAGCTTTGTGTCCTCGTGATAGATCCGAGCCGAATAAAGCTTCAGTAGCATTTCCTCAATGTGAGATTCCGCCCACATAAGTTGGGATGGGGATACCTGTTGATAATGCTCTTTAAGCCATGCGCGCAAATCAAACGCATTCTCTTTAAATTCCGTAAAGACATAACTACGAATCGGCAGCCAGCGGCCGCGCACTTCCAAGTAGCCGAGCGCTGCTGGCGTAGGAATGCCGAGATCGTGCATGGTTTTGCCGGCTGCCCAAGCGCGGCGACCGCGGCTGTAGCGGAAGATGGCTTGGCAGCGGTGTCGCAGGGTTGGCAGATCGAAGCGCTTAATGATCACGTCGTGGCCCAGCAAGGGTGCCCGTTGTAGCTTTGTTTTGATGGTTGATTTCAACAAAGGCGCGATGCCATCTCGTTCGATTTGAGTAACAGCTGTTGCTAGCAAGGCCGGGCTGATTCGGGCATCGCCCGCCCAATAGCCACGATAAATACCTCCTGAATCTCCTACGCGCATCTGCAAGGCTTGGCGGTAGAGGCGCCGGGGTAAAGTGTGCGTCCGAATGCGCTGTGTCGCTGCGATTTCGATCGCCAGGTCGTGAATGAGTTCGCGATCGAGACCTTCGGGGCGGAGCAAGCCCCGTAAGATAAGTTCTCCTTCTTGGGTGGAAAAAGGATGGTTGAGCTCTCCATACCAGTTCACTAGACATTTCCTAAGCGTTTCAACAGAGGCCTTTCGCTCTAGACGTCGACAAAGAGAGGTCGGAACATGCCACTCCAGATAAGCGCCCTTCGATTTGAATACAGTCAATTCTGGGGGGACCGATTGCAGAGATACTTGAGAATCCCACAGGGTGTGGAGAGTTTGTCCGAGCCGATACGCAGTGCGAAATCGGAACCGCTTCGGCAGGGAGTGCCAGCGGTCCATCATGTCGGGCCAGAATATATCCGATTCCATGGTAAAAAATAATCAAAAATGCGTGTTGACATGCAAGTTACGAAGATTACTATTGCGCCCACTTCATCAACTGCACGGTTGCAGTGTAGTGCGATGAGACGACGTAGAGCAAGTCTTGCCTACGAATGATACGAAATCTATTTGGAGAACATGTTATGCCGAATCTGAAAAGTGCAAAGAAGCGAATGAAGGTGTCCGAGCGTCAGCGCAAAGAAAACTATGCGGTGCGTTCCCGAGTTCGCAGATATCGCCGCAAATTCCTGGCCGCAGTAGACGCCGGAGAAGCGGATGCGATTAAGACTGCATTTTCTGAGTACTGCTCGATTCTCGACAAGGCGGCCAAGCGTAATGTGCTGAAGAAGAATACCGCCGTCCGTTACAAATCTCGGGCGGCTAATCTAATGCGCGCCCGGCAAGCCTAATACCCGCTGTATTTGGCTACCACGTCTCTACCAATGCACTAATGATTTGTTGAGCCAAGTCATCTGCTGCGTCAGGGAAGGCCGTTAGTTTTGCGCTGGTCAGATCGCCGATCAGCTCGAACGTAGTCTCTCCTCGAACTCGCGGATTTTCGGCAATCACTTCTCTTGTGCCAAGCCGTTCCAGTCGAATGGATGCCGTGATGTACATCCGGTATTCCTCCGCTGCGGCTCGGCGGTCCCGATCAAATGCGAGTGCATGCATGTCAAAATGGGTGAGGGTGACAAACAATTCTGAATCGGCCTCTGCTCGCGGCGCAATCCGCAGAGATCCATCGCGCTGAATCGCGTTGATGACACGGCGAGTTGCTTCGACTTCTAAGAGTGGTTCTTCCGTGTCGTTTTCGAACGTGGGTACGAAGACTGTGCGGATATCGGGGGGCAGCATTGATCCCAGGCGATATCCAGCACAACCCGTTGTCGCAAGAATAAGAACCAGCAGACAAGGGAGCGCGAGGGGGTGTGCGAACGGGCGATGCGAAGGGTTACCCATCAGAATTCTCCATTTTCGCTTGTAAAGCTGCCAGACGATAACGAACCTGAGGCACTTGTTCAGCTGTTGGGAAGTTGGCTAAAAAACGCTCATAGGTGATGATGGCCGCTTGCGGATTTCGCATGCGGATGTCGTAAAACGTTGCTTTTTCATAAGCTGCTTGCGCCATTCTTGATTGCAATCGCTGCATTTCTAGACGAGCTTGATCCGCTCGTTCATCGCGCGGATATCGCTGGACTGCTAACCCGAGGGCAATATACGCGATTTCCATGCCATCGACATGGCGAGGATAGCGCTCGGATATTTCATTCAGCAGATGCGCACGACGAAAAGCTGCCGTAATCGCCTCATCCCTGCCGGGATGCCTGCGCTCCAGGCGCTCATAGATGAGAATGGCCATTTCCGGCTCGCCGATTTCCTCTTGCAGCTCTGCAAGGGCCAGTTTGGCTTCTGCTACGCGTTCCCAGCGCGGGCCCGTTTTGACGATGCGCTCGAGAAAGGGGACGGCTCGTTCGGGACGAGTGTAACCAGGCAAGAACAACCATTGACCTCGTCGTTCCGTACGCAATGCATTGGCCAATTCAAATAGCTCATCCAGCACAAGCGCATGAGGATAGCGACCCGGATATTCGGTCTCGAGCCGCTCAAACTCTTCCAGTGCCCGTCGATGTCTGCCCCGCTCACTCAAGACTTGCGCGAATTGTTTTTGCGCAATGGCCGCTTCATCGGTTCGGGGCCAGGTTCGTACCAAGGCTCTAAATTGACGCTGCGCCCGTCGCAACCGACCATTTTCACGTAGTTGCTGGGCATAAGCGAGTTGCGCTTCGGGTGATTCCATCGCTGGCCGCAAGAAGAGGGCTCGACGCGACCGTTCTTCCTCTTCAAAGGGCCGAGAGGCCTCGACAGGCAACGCTGCAAGACAGACTCCTAGAGCGAGGAAGCCGCTCAGCCAGCTATACGTAGATTTGATACTCATGGGCAAACGATACGGCGGCAGCGTTATGCGGTCAAGCACCGTCCTGCAGTGTTTGCAGGAACGCAGCCCCTATTCGTCTAGGCGCGTGCCTTCATGGAAAGAATGACGAGACACCCAAGGGCCGAAGCGCGAAGGATCTATTTGAAAGTTCAGCCTTCTCCCCTATGTTTCAAACATGCGGGGCGTAAAGAAAAGTAATTTACCGTCCAAGATCTGCTGTGTTTGCCAGCGGCCATTCGTATGGCGGAAGAAATGGCAGCGGAACTGGGAGCAGGTGCGTTATTGCAGCGAGCGTTGTCGGTCTCGGGCCCGCCAATCTCACTGAGTCAATCTATGGACGATCGAAGATTGTCCGCAGCTTGTCTGTGAGCTCTTTTTTTGTAAAAGGCTTTTGGATAAACTGGAGATCGTCCTCTATGGCCCCGTGATCCGCAATGGTGTCGGCTGTATAGCCTGACATCAGAAGGCATTTCATGTCGGGGTTGTTCGTCATCAGTTGCTTCGCAAGATTTTGCCCTGACATTTCTGGCATAATGATGTCTGTCATTAGTAGGGAAATATGGCCCTGATGTTTTTGTGCTATGCCTATTGCCTGGCTGGGCGATGATGTCGGAATGACTGTATATCCCATTCTTTTCAGCATCGCTGTTGTCATTTTTAATATGGCCGTTTCGTCTTCGACTAAAAAGATGGTCTCTGCATTTGCCAGCGGGTTCGCGCTGGACTCTTCTTGCTGGGCAGAGCGTGGCTTTTTGTCATAACAAGGTAGATATATTTTGAACGTGGTTCCCTGATTGGGTTCGCCCATTACCTCGATAAAGCCGTCGTTTTGTTTGACTGCACCATAGACAGTGGCCAGCCCGAGGCCGGAGCCTTTGCCAACGTCTTTTGTGGTGAAAAAGGGTTCAAACAGGTGATTGATGAGATCCGCTTCGATGCCACAGCCATCATCACTCACAGACAACATCACAAAATCACTCGATGTGTGTTCGGAATCTTCAAGCATTGGCGGGCGATCATATGTGACGTGCGCTGTCTCGATCGTAATCGTGCCGGCACCTGCGATGGCATCACGAGCATTGACGCATAGGTTGGTCATGATTTGATTAAGTTGGGATGGATCCATATAGACCTGACCGACATCGGAGCCGGGGCGCCAGTCAAAGTGGATTTGCTCCTCAATCACGCGTCGCAGCATTTTCAAGGTGCCTTTGAGGGTCTCGTTTAGGTCAAGAATCTTGGGGGCGACGGTTTGTTTTCGTGCAAAGGCCAGCAGCTGCCGAATCAAGTCGACGGAACTCTTTGCGGCATTTTCAATGTCGGCTAGTTCCTCGCGCATGGGGTGTTCGGCATCCAGGCGTTCCAAGACCAACTGGACGTTGCCAAGGATGACTCCCAACATATTATTGAAATCGTGGGCGATGCCCCCAGCCAATCGCCCCACAGACTCCATTTTGTGGGCTTGGTTCAAACGAATCAGCAGTTGCTCTCTCTCATTCTCTGCAGCTTTGCGCTCGCTGATGTCCACGAGGTAGCCGTGCCATAATACACTGCCATCGGGTTGAGCGGTTGGTTTTGAATGACCCCAGATCCACAAGATTCCTTTCTGAGGATGTTGAAACCGAAACTCGCAATCCCAAATATTAAGGGTATGAAATGAGGTGCGAATCGATTCAAATACTCTGTTGTGATCGTCAGGGTGAACGTTTTCCAAGACTGCGGACGCGTCGCTTAGCACTTCTTTTGGTGACCGCCCAAATAGATCTCGAATGTTCTCGGAAACGTAAGGGAAACAGAGTCGACCATCCGGAAACATCTGAAATTCATAGACCAGACCGGGTACCTGTTGAGAAAGTAAGCGCAGACGCTCTTCGCTAGCCGCCAACGACTGTTGAAAACGCTTGCGCTCTGTTATGTCTTGTAAAGTGCCAACAAGCTCGACCGACTTGCCATCTGCCTGGATGGCGCGGCCCAAGGTGTGAACCCATAGTTTCTGTCCCTTGCTGTTCGTGAACGCAAGTTCAAGATCATACGGCACTCCTGATGTGAGACACCGTTGAAAGGCATCTTCCAGTTCTTGCCTACCGGGCATATCATAGAAAGCTAGCACATCAACATCCGAGAAATCAGCGCCTTCCGTGAGGCCGTAAATCTCGAAGATTTCGCTGGTCCATTGGACTTGTTGGGTCTCGACATCGTATTTCCAGCCGCCAATTTTTGCGAGTTTACCAATATCGGCCAACAACGTCTCGGTCTCTAGTTGCCGATCTTGACTCGTTTGAATTCGAATACGTTGTTTTCCCATTTATTAATCCATTGGCTGTGTGTTGTCACTATGACGACAGTGTAAGCGAACACCCTCATCTAAATTCTAAGTGTAACACTCTAAGAATGTCGATAATTAAGCTACCTTTCGACCTGTTTGTGTTTGATTTCCTGAAGCTGCCTTGTATCATTTTCGACCAGACTGTATCTCAGTTCTGTAGTATCTGAATAGATTGAGCATGGCACATAGCTTTCGTCTGCAGTCATAGCTGGCAGCAGTCAAATGATGAGGAGTAATACATGAATCGTAGAGATTTCTTAAAAGCGAGCGCTGCTTCGGCGGTTGCTGCGGGTGCAGGATTTCCTGTCACGGCGGCAGTTAGTCTGGCGGGCGAGCTTCGTATGCCGACTGGCAAAAAGGCTCGAAATATCATCTTCCTGGTTTCGGACGGCATGAGTTCAGGAACGCTTAGCATGGCGGATCAATATCTCCGCTGGCGCGATGGCCGACCCTCGCATTGGATGCAGCTCT
>SLBD01000158.1 GCA_007126515.1 Kiritimatiellia bacterium | reverse complement strand
GTAGATCGGATGCGAGAGACGACGACGGAGCAAATGATGCTCGATGTGCGCGCTGCATGGAATCCTCCTCTCCGAGACGAAGTCGTGCTGCCGGAAGAAGTGGTTGGCACTCGCCCAACCGACATGGTGACTCCTTCTCAGCAGTTGCAACGAAAAATGGAAGAGATTGTGTTGCCTCGGGTAGAATTTCGCCAAGCTAACATCGTGGATGTAGTGGCTTTTCTGCGAGATGCTAGTGAAGCAGCCGATCCGGATGGTGAAGGTGTCAATATTATCCTCAACCTCAGCGTACCCGATGGCCCGAGTCCTGCGCCTACAGCACCGGCAGCTCGATCGACGGTAATTGATGACCCGTGGGGGGATGATTGGGATACGCCAGCAGCCGCCGTCTCGCCAGGGATTTCAGGGATCCCGAGCATTACATTAAATCTGCGACGAATTTCTCTACTGGAGGCGATTCGCTACATCACAGAAGTCGCCGGGTTGCGGTTCCGCTTGGAAGACAATGCGGTGGTGATTACTCCCGCTGGTGTTGCTGATATGGGCCGTGTGGTGACTCGTTTGTATCCAGTTCAGCCATCCTTCTTGGATATTATTTCAGAGCGTCGCGATGACGCACCGCGACCGACCGGCGGTTTTGAATTTGGCGATCGTCGTGCTCCGGCCACAGGGACGCGTACGTCGGATGTCAAAGCGTTCTTCGAGGGCGCAGGCGTGTCATTTCCTGTAGGCACATCGATTTCCTATAATCCCGCCATTAGTCAATTGATTGTCGCCAATACCCCCGAGAATCTCGAGACCTTTGAGCGGATCTTGTCTCAGCTGAATGTGGTGCCGAGCCAGGTTGAAATTGAAGCGCGCTTTGTTGAGGTGGCCGAGGACGACTTACGCGAACTGGGTTTGCAGTGGGCGTTTACGGACAACTATCAGTTCCTCCAGCGCCAAGGGGGCGCCCCTCTGGGGGGGCAAGAGCGCATTCAGATCGACCGCGGTAGTGGAAATACGGCGAACCGCTTCTTTGGGCGGACCAGCAGTGGGATCGAGCCTGTCACCGCCGCTGCCGATGCTGCATTCCTCGGTAATATCCTCAGCGTCTCTAGTATCTTAACGAATCCCGAATTGAATGTGGTGCTGCATGCCTTGTCGCAAAATGGCAACACCGATGTGTTGTCTGCCCCGCGGGTGACTACACGCAGTGGTGTCAATGCCTCGATCGAAGTTGTACGAGAAATCATCTATCCCACTGAGTTTCGCCAAGAAGTGCGAGACATCGATGTGTTGGATCCGGATACGGGTGCGCGTGTGACAAGGTCCGTAGTGAATGTCACGCCTGACAACTTTGAAATGCGTAAAATCGGTGTGATTCTGAATGTGACACCAACAGTAGGACCGGATGGCTATACGATTGACTTGGCTTTGGCTCCTGAGGTAGCTGAGTTACAAGATTGGCTGCAATACGGATCGTTCCAATCTGGTGAACAAATCAATATTCCCCAGCCGGTGTTTTCCAGTCGTAATGTTCAGACGAGTATTGTCATTTGGGACGGACAAACCGTTGTCATGGGCGGTTTGATGCAGGAACGAATCATTTCGTACAAGGATAAGGTTCCGCTGTTGGGAGATATCCCGTTACTGGGCCGATTGTTCCGATCTGAGGGAACCCGAAGCCGGAAAGAAAATCTGCTGATTTTTGTGACGGCTCGTTTGGTTGATCCGGCCGGCAAGCCCATCCATCGTGCGGATGGGATGACGGGAATGGTGACTGTTGATCAGTAGTGGTGCCTGGCGGAACATAAATAGTGCCGCTTACGTATGTCACTTTGTAGTCTCAGCTCGCATCTTTTCGATAACCGTCTTGCGTTGTAGCACGTTGTGTTGAGCTGGAACTTTATATTGTTAAGATGCCATCGAAGGGCTACTTGTCCGGACAGAAGCTTGTGGTATTGACCTTATGATACCAAACACAAATACATGTCGGTATTAACCGGAAAGGTAGGGCGAGCGAGTGACCCGACTTCGTGAGGACGCTAGGTGGGACAAACCGCCCGCTCTACCCAAAACGTTTACTCCGATGAGTTTATTTCAATGGCAGTAGCCTGCGGGCATTTCAACCCTAGTCACGAACACCCCGTCAGGCGTGGATTGGGACGAAGTGGAGAAATCTGAGTTGTGTGCTCCAATTCTAGATGTCTCGAATTCGCTTTCTACTTCGCCGAAGCGGCTACGTAGGACAAATCGTTGCGCTCGACATGACAACCTCTTGCGTTAATCGGTTCGCCTATTTTGGGCGATAGTAAGGAGTGCAGCCGAGACACTGGTGTCTTGGCTTTACGGAATATGTCGGATTCAAAAACATTACTATTAATTGATGGTCATGCTGTGGCCTATCGCGCCTTTTTTGCGATCCGGAATCTGTCCAGAAGCGATGGGGTGCCTACCAACGCGGTGTACGGATTTATCCGGATGCTTGAGCAAATGCGTCAACAGTGGAAACCGTCGCATGTGTGCGTGGTGTTTGATGGTGGTCTGGCTCAGGAACGGATGGACTTGCTGCCTGAATACAAGCAGCAACGAGAACCGATGCCAGATGATCTGCGTGTCCAATTTGACTTTATCAATCGATTTCTTTCTGCGTCGGGAATCCATGTTGAGTTGCTGGAAGATCAGGAAGCAGATGATGTCATGGCAACCATTGCCGTAGGGGCGGCGTCGACGGGAGACGTTTTAATTGCGACGAGTGACAAAGACATGTTGCAGCTGGTGCAGGATCGAATTTGGATCATTCCTCCGACAAAGTCTGAGAACCGGATGGGTGTTCAGGAGGTGACTGGCAAGACAGGTGTCCGACCGGATCAGATCGCGGCGTGGTTGGCCTTGATTGGCGATACGGCAGACAATATTGGCGGTGTGCCAGGAGTCGGGCCGAAAACCGCAGCGAAATGGTTGCAGACATGGGATCATCTTGAAGGGATTCTTTCTCATCGGGAAGAACTACCAACACGATTCGCCGAAGTTTTACTTTCACATCGGGATGTGGTGATTCGGAATTTGGCTATGACGACGCTGAAATTGGATCTGCCGGTTGGTTGTGATTGGAATCGCTGGGAGGTCCGCCCAAACAATAGCGATTTGTTGGCATTCTTTAAGGAAATGGAATTCAAATCGATGGCGCAGGCTCTGGAGTCGCCTTCGTTATTTTAATGTTGTCCGTCGGATGAATCGTGCATATATCTTTTTATTAATCGTCGTCTTCGGCGCGGCCGTGGCTACACGGTTTGCCGTGCTCAATGCTAATCTTGATGCATTTGAGGGTGAAATGCCTTTTACCTTGGAGAGTGCGATTCAGTTCCAGATGACGGAGAGAGTGTATACGGGGGAGGGCATCCCGCGTCATGAACCGACGATCCAATATCCTGAAGGGATCGACGTATTCAGGACGGATTCAGTCATGGCTGAATATTTCTACGGCAACGTGGCGCGTTGGCTGCCTGACACGGTCCCCTTGTCGACTCGCGTGCGCTGGATCATGGTGGTGTGGTTTTCTTTGGCAGCACCGTTGATGGCCATTTGGGTGCGGGAATGGACCGGTTCTCGGGCAAGCGGAATATGGGCAGGACTTTTCTACGCCGTTTCATTATCAGCGGTGATCCGCTCGGCTGGCTTGGAGGTGTCCCGCGAAAATTTCGCGATTCCGTTTTTGATGGCGCATTTGGCACTGGCAGCCCTCAGTGGCAATCGAACGGGGCGACTCTCCTATGGTTTCGCCGGTGCATCCGCAGTGGCGCTGGGAATGGCTCTCGCGGCATGGGACATGATTCAGTTCTACTTGCTCCTTTGGTCAGCACTTTATCTTTGGAAGGTCGTTCGCGGTTCCAATATGACAAGGGAGGAGCAGTTGCGCTGGCTGCTGCCGACATGCGCTGTGATCGCTACGGCCATCCTATCTCCGTATCATCGAGCGCACGGATTGTGGCTGTCGCCATCATTATTACTGCTGTACGGGAGTTTGCTGACTTGTTGGGTGGGACAGGTTCGGCAACTCAACTATTGGCAGCGCGCTCTACTGGCGCTGACACCGTTGTTTCTGTTGATGTTTTTGGCTCGCGGCTATGTGGATAACTACGGGCATTTTGGCGAGCTACTCAGCGCCAAAATCCGGTTTTTGAATCAGAAACCCGCGGACCCATCGCTGCTCACTTTCAATCAACGGATTATGTGGGTCCCCGCTTTGGATTCAGTCACATGGTCCTTGACACTGATGCTCTTTCCATCTATTTTCGTGAGTATTCTGATATGCGGAATGAACGGCGTGCTGTTGTTTCGCAATCGATCTGATGCTGCTTTTCGTACGCTTTCTTCCCAAGTGTCTCAACACGGTTTCTTTCTTATAGTTTCAATCTTAGCGTTTGTTCTGTTTGTCCGATTTCATGTGTTTGTTGCGATCTTTGGCTGGGCGTGGGTTGGCATGGGGTGGGCTTGTTTTCGGCATCAGCGAATGTGGCAAAATATACTGATGGGGATGTTTTTAGGTCTTGCACTGAGTGTGGAAGCAAATCATGTCTGGGTTCATCCACAGCGTTGGGGACGCCCGAATGTCTATCACGAGGAAGCAAGGCAGGTTATAGAGTGGTTGCGCGAATTTGCTGAGGGCGAGCCCGTCTTAGCAAATTTTGGAATCAGCGCTTCATTGTGGGCGTATGCGGATGTTCCAATTATTCTGCATCCAAAATTTGAGACACCTGAAATTAGAAATCGTGTGCGGGAGTATGGCGAGGCGCTGTTCAGTAAGGATGAAGAGGGATTCCGTAATTGGGCGGACCAACATGGGGTGGCCTTTTTTGTGTATGCAGTCGGAGAATTTGCGGAGAGAAGTCCCGAATTGCAAATGCGCTATTTTGTGGATGCCTTAGAGCCACCCCCGGAAGCAGCCGCGCGTCAGTTCGAATTCGCGCCGGATACAGTGAGATTATGGGAGTGGGTACTCGGGAACCGCAAGTATCGCATATTTCGAATTATTTCAAGAGCCGATGAAGATGCCGCGGATCAGTTAACGATTCAAGCGGAGCAGGCTCTACAACGAGGAGATTTGGAAGGCGCAGAGGAGTACGCATGGAATGCGTTGAGTTTGTTGCCCAGCCAGTATCGGGCGCAGGAAATTGTAGCGAGAGTGGCCGCATTGCGGCAAAGCGGTTTCGAGTACCGACCCTCGCCGGAACAGGATGAATGAGTCGGGTGACACATCAATGAATGGAGGGCGGAGCTCTGCGACGCCGAAAGGGGATATGAGACGGGGATCTAATCACGATCATGGAAGTCGTTCGGGCTCGCAGAGCTCGCCCCTCCAGTCAATAGCTGGAGCAGTGGATTGGTGACGGCGGATGATAGACAAAGTGATGGAGTTATCGGGCCTTCTTATTCAGCGAACTGCGTGATCGGAATTACCGGTGGCATTGCCTGCGGAAAGAGTCAAGTGGGCACTTACTTGCAGGAGCTAGGCTGGAGTGTTGTCGATACGGATCGTATCGCCCACGAGCTGATGGAGCCGGGGCAGCCAGCGTATGAGCCGATTGTGAAGGCATTCGGACCTGCGGTGGTGGCGGCAGCAGATGGAAGGATCAATCGGCGCTGGCTGGGAGAACACGTGTTCTCGGATGCAGAGAAGCGTGAACGTTTGAATCAACTTGTGCATCCCTTGGTTCGGGATACTTGGCATCGATGGGCGCAGAGCATCCGGCTGGGACAAGTGCCCGGCGCGGTGCTGATCCCGCTTTTGTATGAAGTGGGGGCCGACAAAGATGTCGATGAAGTGATTTGTGTGGTGGCTTCTGAAGTCACCGTAATGAAGAGACTGCGCGAGCGGGGCCTGAATGAGCGACAATGTCGCGAGCGAGTGGCCTCACAGTGGCCTGTGAACGAAAAGCGACGTCGTGCGGATTATGTAATTGAGAATGATGGCACTCTTGCAGAGTTGCAGGGTGCAGTGAATGAGGTCGCGGTTGCGATCTTGAGAAAGGAAAAGGAAAGACATGGCTGAAGATCAACAACCAAGGCAACGAAGAACTCGTTCAGGGAATCGTCCCGGACGTAGGCATCATCACAAATCCCGCGATCGTGGTAACCAGGGGGGGGGCGGTGGAGGCCGCATGGAAGAAGAGGTGTACGAGCGCGAGGAAATGCTGGATGAGGACGGCAATCCACTTCCTCCTGGTCCGCCCCTGTTGCTGCATGACCTGCAAGTCCAAAGCATGCCAGAATTGGTGAAATTCGGTGAGTCATTGGGGCTGACCGAGCTCGGCGCATTGGTTAAGCACGAGCTCATTTTCGAAATTCTCAAAGCCAATGCACGACGCAACGGACGTATGTTTGGCCGCGGCATTCTGGAGATTTTGCAGGATGGATTCGGCTTCTTGCGGTCACCGTACTATAACTATTTGCCCTGCCCGGAGGACATTTATGTGTCGCCTTCCCAGATCCGCCGATTCGGATTGCGTTCAGGTGATTTTATTGAAGGCGAGATTCGCCCACCGAAAGAAAAGGAACGCTTTTTCGCGATGCTCAAAGTCGAGCATATCAATGAAAAAGCGCCTGATTCAGCGAAGCGATTGGTGCCTTTCGAGCATTTGACACCCTTATTCCCGGATCGTCGTTTTGTCCTGGAAACAGCGCCAGACAACATTTCGATGCGTGTGATGGATTTGTTAACTCCGATTGGTGTGGGTCAGCGTGGCTTAATTGTAGCCCCGCCGCGTACCGGTAAAACCGTATTGATGCAGCAGATGGCCAATAGCATTTCTGCCAATAATCCCGATGCCAAGTTGATTGTACTGCTTATCGATGAGCGTCCGGAGGAAGTCACCGACATGCAGCGCAATACAAAGGCCGAAGTTCTCAGCTCGACCTTTGATGAGCCCCCCGAGCGGCACGTCCAAGTGGCAGAAGTGGTGATTGAAATGGCCAAGCGCATGGTGGAAAACGGCAAGGACGTGGTCATTCTCTTGGACAGTATTACAAGATTGGCTCGGGCCTACAACACCTTGCAGCCGCACAGCGGTAAGATTCTGTCTGGCGGTGTGGATGCAAATGCGCTGCACAAACCCAAACGCTTCTTCGGAGCGGCGCGAAATATTGAAGACGGTGGTAGCCTGACGATCATCGCTACGGCCCTCGTGGATACGGGTAGTCGAATGGATGAAGTGATTTTCGAGGAGTTCAAGGGAACGGGAAATATGGAACTTGGCTTGGACCGAAATTTGGTCGATAAGCGTATTTTCCCCGCAATCAATATTGAAAAATCGGGTACGCGGAAGGAAGAAAATTTACTCCACCCAGACGAACTCAATCGTATTTGGATTCTACGCAAGGCGCTGAAGGACGTGCCCGCAGTGGAAGCGATGGAATTGCTTATCAATCGATTGAAGAAGACAAAGTCGAATGCGGAATTCTTGATGAATCTGCAGGGCTGATGCTTCAGTTATTCTCAGACGACCTTCGATTCAAACTCACGGCTCGGCGGGGCGCCTCGCCCTACCTTTTCTCCGGGGAATACGGCGAATCGAACAGTAGGGCGACTTCACCCGCCTTCGCCAAGCTCCGGCGCGGCAGGCCGAGCGTGTCGGAGTGTCTACAATGAGAATTGCTGGGGAAACGCTGGTTTTCCTGATCGGTCAGTGGCATAGTGCAGGCTATGGTTGATCTGCATGAACAGATGAGTGTGTTGCCTTGGGAAAAGCCGCGATCCTCCCATTGGATCGCGGCCAGCGTAGCTGTTTTGGTTTCGCTGGTGTTTCACACGGCGGTGGTTCAATTCTTTCCTGCGGTGCCGGTGGGCCGAACAGCACAATTGGATGCCGATGCGCGTCGTTTGCCGCCTTTGGTGCTTCGTGATGTGAGACGTGAAACGATCTCTGTCGGCGAGCGTCCTCAGCGCTTTGAATCCCCCGATCAAGCGTTGGCGGCAGTGCCGCTTCTGGACGCAGATGGATTGCGGGAGTTAGTGGAGGAGTGGGCTCCTGCACCTGTGACAGAGATTACGGCTGCCGTTCGCGGAGAAGAAGCAGCGGCCCGACCTCCCCTGGAAGTGCCTGTGCGGGATGTCTGGGATGTGCGTCAGGATGTCCTGGAGATTCGGGATCGCATTGTTCCAGATGAAATAGCGGCTTTACCACGCCGAGTGATCCCGGATATCGACCGGGTGGCCAGAGCGCCTGACATTACTGCTGCGGCAGAGAGTCATCGGCTACTTTCGGTCTCCCGTGGTGCCGAATGGTTGGAATCTCGTGCTGCTGTGAGTACGGGAGGGGCACCTGCTTCCGTTCCATACCTAGACGATGAACCGGCCGAAGCGCCCCCTAAGGAAGCTCGCACCCCAACGATGGATCGATCGGATCCTCTAGCGGAGGGACATTCCGATGTCTCGGATACGGAGGCCATTGAGGCACTTTTGCAATTCCGAATGTACATGTATTGGGATCCAAGCGATCCAGATCATCAGTATTTCCAACTTCAAATAGAGCGAGCTGGCGATGATGTCTTGCCCGTTCTCCCCCGAGACGTTCTGTTGATTCAAGATGCCTCAGCGAGCATGACGCAGCGAACGATTGATCAATGCCGCGTGGGGTTGAGGGTGTGGCTGGATTCTTTGCGGCCCGAGGATCGGTTTGATATCATTGCTTTTCGAGATGATGTCTCAAGAGCAATGGGCGATCTGCTACCAGCGACACCGAGGAATATCCTACGAGCCCAAACGTTTATTGAAACATTGCGAGCTCGCTCCGGGACCGATGTCTTTGCCTCGTTGGCGCCGCTGTTGGATATTGAGCGAGTTGACGGCCGTCCAGTCATTGCTCTCTTGGTCAGCGATGGGATCCCGACTGTGGGTATGTTGAACAGCACAATGATCCTTCAAGAGTTTTCGCAGCAAAATGCCGGAGAAGTCGCAGTCTTTACGGTGGGAGGCGGGCCGCAGGTGAACGAATACCTGTTGGATTTCTTGAGTTTTCAAAATCGGGGCGACTCTATCATGACGTGGGATCGTGACGATCTTCCGAATGCCTTAATGCGCTTTGCACAGGAACTGAATCGCCCCGTCTTAACGGATTTGCAGCATCAGGTAGCAGGAGGCGAGGGCATTGATCTTTTCCCTCGATTGTTGCCACACTTATTTCTTGATCGACCGCTAACGTTGTATGGACGTAAACCGTTGGAAACGGAGTCCATGGTGCTACGGATTCTAGGAAGATCCGGTTCCGAACGTAAGGACATGGTCTTTTCGATACCCTTCACTGAAGGTAGAGAAGGGAGCTCGACGATTCGGACGGAATGGGCATGGCAAAAAGTGTACTCATTGATTGGTGAACATATTCAAACACGTGATCCTGATACGCTGCTGCGGATTCGGGGATTAGCAGCGGCCTTCGGTTTGAATGTTTTGTATGGCGATGATCTTGTACCCACGACATTCCAACGTCGGTTCCGATTCCACGGTCAACAGGCCGAATAGCCCGCGCCCAACGGACTCTTGACAATTCTTCATGCCGACGTAGGATGCATATTGATTTGTATGCCAAGCATATGATTGAAGTTGCTCTTGTGTGTTTGACGGCAATAGGGAGGCGACTATGTCCAAAGAAGTCTGGAAATCGTTTGAAGAAAATGAAATCACACATAGTGCTGCGCACTATTTGATGACAATTAATACCTTGCTGGCGGAGCATGGTTATGCGCGGGTCACGGATATTGCCAAATATCTTAATATCACGCGCGGCAGTTGCTCCATCAGTTTGCGACCGTTGAAGAGGCGGGGCCTCGTGGTTGAAGATGAAAACAAATTCCTTCAATTGTCGCCAGAAGGGAAGCGTCTGGCCGAGCTGGTGGAACGCAATGATGAGTTGTTGGAACGGCTGTTCCGCGATGTCCTGGGCGTTAGCCCTGATCAAGCTGAAGTCGATGCATGCAAGATCGAACATCTACTCAGTATCGAGTCCAGCGTCAAACTCGCGAACCTCATGCACTTGATTGATTCTGGACATAAAGTAGTGAAGCCCTTCTTGGAGCAACTGAGACACCACGAAGTAGAATGCTCCCATGAAGCAGATGAATGCGAATTCTGCAATTCGGTCTGCTTTTTTGAAAAAGAAGCCCAGCGACAGAAGCTCATGCCATTGGAATCATAAATTCGGGGCGGGAGAAGCGTAGGAATGTTGAATCGAAGGCAATGGTTTTTAGTCCTGGTCGTGATGTTGGGCGTGCTTGCTGCGGGACGGATCCTCTGGATGGGGCGAAGCAGCGAGGGGCCCGAAGTGGTTGTATATTCGGGGCGGAGCCAGGATCTAATTCTGCCACTACTTGAGCAATTCACGCAAGAAACGGGAATTCGAGTTCGTGCCCGCTATGGGCAAACGTCAGAAATGGCCTCAACGATTCTCGAAGAAGGCCGTCGCAGTCCCGCCGACTTGTTTTTCGCACAGGATGCAGGAGCTCTCGGCGTTTTGGCCCGTCATGGGCGGCTGGACCCACTTCCGAAGGAATTGGCGGAATTAGTAGATCCAAGATTTCGTTCCCCGGATGGCACCTGGATTGGTTTGTCGGGCCGCGCTCGCGTTTTGATTTACCATCCGGACCGAGTTCCAGCGGACTCTCTGCCCGAGCAGCTGCGCGAACTGTGTGATCCGTACTGGCGCGGACGAGTTGGTTGGGCTCCTGCTAATGGCTCATTTCAGGCGTTTGTCACTGCGATGCGTCATACGGATGGTGAATCAGCTGCTACCGAATGGCTGACCTGTATGCGAAGAAATGCCACTCGTGAATACGCGAACAATACGTCGATTGTTCTGGCTGTGGCCGCTGGCGAAATCGATGTCGGTCTTGTGAATCACTATTATCTGCATGCCTTGCAACGGAGTCGTGGCCAAGAATTGAACTTGCGGAATCATTATCCCGAAGAGGGTGTGTTGGTGAATGTGGCAGGTATTGGAATGCTTAAGACCGCGCCAAATCGTGATGCCGCCGAGTCCTTGATTTCGTTTCTGTTGTCCGAGAGCTCTCAACGATACTTTGCCGATAAGATTTTTGAGTATCCATTGGCGGCGGGGGTTGAGCCGCATGCTGATTTGCCTTCGATTCAGACATTGCGAACGCCGGATCTGGATTTGAATCGCCTCGATGATTTAGAGCGGACCCTGCGACTCATGGAGTCCATCGGACTGTTCTAACGGTTCAGTTGCATGGGAAGTGATCGGAAAGTGATGCTAGCGCGCGGTGGGTTGAGACGAAAAGCGCCTCGCCTGTTGAGTGTTTCAGCGATGCTTGTTGCCGGCCTGTGTTTGCTGCCGGTGATCTATCTTCTCGTGCGTTGCTGGGAAATGGGATCAGATTTTTGGCCTGTGCTGTTTCGGAGTCGGACGGCGATTATCCTGTGGAACAGTGTGTCACTGGCCGCTGCTGTGACAGTGAGCTCGGCGCTATTGGGGGTGGCGATTGCATGGCTCACAGTGCGGACCGATTTGCCTGGACGATCGTTTTGGTCCGTGGTGACCTGTTTGCCATTGGTGTTGCCGTCCTATGTCGGGGCCTTTGCCTTTATTGCGGCATTTGGTCCTCATGGTATGTTGCAGCAGCTATTGGCTCCATGGGGTGTGACACGTCTACCATCCATTTATGGATTTGGCGGCGCATGGTGGGTACTGACAATCTTTAGTTATCCCTACATACTACTGAGTGTCCGGGCGGGACTCCGAGGATTGGATCCCAGTGTCGAGGAAGCGGCTCGTTGCTTGGGACGATCGGGCCCTCAAGTCTTTCGTGAGATTATTTTGCCCCATTTACGGCCATCTATTGCCGCTGGAGCTTTGCTCGTGGCTCTCTACACGCTCAGTGATTTCGGGGCCGTTTCCCTATTGAGGTACGATGCCTTTACGAGAGCGATTTTTATTCAGTACACGGGCGCACTTGATCGTGGGGCTGCCGCTGTTCTGGCCTTACTTTTGGTCGGGCTGACGTTGATGATCTTATATGGAGAATATAAAATGAGGGGGCGCGCTCGCTACTATCGCCCCAGTGCGGGGACAATGCGACGTCAGCCTCTAGTCTCGTTGGGGGCTTGGCGGTGGCCACTAGTGGGAGTTTTATCCGTTCTGACCTTTATCTCTCTCGGCATCCCCATCAGCGTGATTGTCTATTGGCTGGTCCAGGATCCGGATCGCTGGTTGCATCTATGGCAATCTGTGGATATGACCTTAAATTCCGTAACCGCGTCTGGTTTCGCCGCCGCCGCAGCGCTACTCGCTGGAATTCCGGTTGTGCTGTTCGCCGTTCGTTATCCGAGTCGCTGCGCCCGCTGGGTGGAACGGTCCGCATACATCGGCCATGCTCTGCCGGGAATCGTAGTTGCTCTCTCTCTTGTTTTCTTCGGAATTCGGTGGGGCGGGATCTTCTACCAATCGTTTCCCATGTTGATCATGGCGTATGTCGTGTTATTCCTGCCATTATCAATCGGCAATCTGAGGGCGGTCTTGCTGAATGTGAGTCCACGACTTGAGGAGGCCGCGCGAACCTTGGGACAGACTCCCCGAGGAGCCCTTTGGACGGTCACGTTACCACTGCTGAAGCCCGGCGCCATGACAGGAATGTCGCTTGTCTTTTTGACGAGCATGAAAGAATTGCCAGCCACCTTGATTCTGGGCCCCACTGATTTTCAGACTCTGGCCACGCGGATTTGGAGCGCCACCGAGGAGGCCTTATTTGCTCGTGCCGCCTCGCCGGCCTTGATCCTGCTTCTGGTCAGCGGTCTCTCCGTTTGGCTGATCTTGCACCACGAGAATTCGGGTCATACGTAATCCATATTTCTCTTGAATAGGTTGATGCTACCCGTTTCTCTCAGGATTACGGCATGTGTCATAAACACAGATACATCCCCGTTAGCTCCTGTTTCGATTAAATCATTGTCTTACCTCATCAATTCCTGTATCTAAAGAACCTCTGTGAAAGCATTGCGGAGCTATCCGTTCCGCACGAAGTGTCTAATTCGAACAGGAAGAGGGAAGTACGGAATGAAAGATATCGACATCGCCAATGTACGAAATTTCGCACTGCTGGGTCACACCGGATCCGGAAAAACCAGTTTTCTGGATGCAATTCTCTTCAAGCTTGGCGCAACGGATCGGCAAGGATCTCCAGATAATGGCACCAGTGCCTCCGATTGGACCGACGAAGAAAAGAAACGACAAATTTCGATGTGGGCGAAGTCATTTGACTTGGTCTACAAAACTCGCGGTGGCCGCGATATGGAGCTTGTTGCTTTGGACACTCCGGGGTATGCCGATTTTCATGGTCAAGTTTTGTCGGCATTGGCTGTTGTCGACAGCGGCGTGATTGTCATCGATGCTGTCTCGGGTATTCAGGTGGGTACCACTCGAGCCTGGAGAGGTTGTGAGGCGGCTGAGTTGCCGAGAGCGATTGTCGTGACGGGAATAGACAAGGAAAATGCCGACTTCTATTCCGTTCTGCAAACGTTGCAAGACACGTGGGGCAGCAAATGTGTCCCTATCGCCATTCCCACTTTGGATCACAAAGCGGTTGTCGATGTGATGGCTGCCAAAGAGATTCCTGACGATATTCGTGATCGGGCGAAGGAAATGAAGGGTGCCTTGGTGGAATTCGCAGCGGAAACAGATGATGCCTTGATCGAAAAATATCTAGGGGGCGAAGATCTGACAGCTCAGGAGATTGCTGCCGGGCTGCATGGCGCGGTGCATGACGGCAACTTGGTGCCTGTGTTCGCCTTGTCGAGTAAGAGCAATATCGGGCTGGAAGAATTTTTGGAAGGCGTTTCTCTCTTGCTGCCTTCGCCGCCGGAACGTCCGGTTAAGGATGCGGACGGCAATCAAGTGGATGTCAAACCCGATGCACCTTTTGCTGGATTTGTGTGGCGGTCGGTAAATGATCCGTTTACAGGGCAAGTCACTTTTGTTCGTATTTATGGCGGTACCTTGCAGACAGGCATGGAGATCTATAATTCGACGAAAGACCAGAAGGAAAAAATCGGTCACATCATGATCATGAACGGCAAGAAGCAGGAGGAGATCAATATTGCGCATGCCGGCGACATTGTGGCCATTCCCAAGCTCAAGCACACAGAGCTGAATGACACGTTGTGCGCAGTTGGGCAGTCGATGAAATTCAATCCGATCGAATTTCCCACAGCCACGACGTTTTATGCGGTGACCACGAAGAAGCAAGGCGACGAAGATAAGTTGGCGAACGCCTTGAGCCGTGTGGCCGAGGAAGATCCCACCATTCATGTCGAGCGAAACAATGAAACCAGCGAGATGATTCTCTCCGGTCTTGGCGATCAGCAGTTGGATGCGGCGGTCGAGCGGATGAAATTGCGTAATAACGTGGAGGTCGACCTGAACACGCCGCGCGTCGCCTATCGCGAAACCATCACCGCCCAAGGTGAAGGCCATCACAAGCACAAGAAGCAGTCCGGTGGGCGCGGACAGTACGGTGAAGTGTATTTGCGCGTCGCTCCGCGCGATCCATCGGATGAGGAATGGTTCGTGAATGCGATTGTCGGCGGTGTGATTCCCGGCAATTTCATGCCGGCGGTGCAAAAGGGCTTGCAGGAAGGCTTGCTGAAAGGGGCCGTGGCCAAATATCCAGTCATGAACGTGAAGATTTCCGTGTATGACGGATCGTACCACGATGTCGATTCATCAGAAGTGGCCTTCAAAATCGCGGCGGCACGTGCCTTGCGCGATGGTATGAGCAAGGCCAAGCCGGTCCTGCTGGAGCCGATCATGAAAGTTATCGTGACGATTCCGGACCAGTTCATGGGAGATATCACCGGCGATTTGAATCACAAGCGTGGCCGGATCATGGGCGTAGAGAGTGGCGATGGCCTGCAGATCATCACCGCCGAGGTGCCTCAGTCCGAGATTTTCCGATACTCATCGGAATTGCGCAGCATGACAGGGGGGCAGGGCGGCTTCGAAATGTCGTTTGCCCGGTATGAGACCGTGCCAGCCAATATCACGCAAAAGATTGTGGCCGATGCGAAGGCCCAGGAGGAAGAGGAAGATTGAGCGGACATAGCAAATGGTCAACGATTAAGCACAAGAAGGCAGCTGCCGACGCCAAGCGCGGCAAAGCCTTCAGTAAGATTGCCAAGGAAATGACTGTTGCCGCCCGGCAAGGCGGTGGCGATCCGGCCGTCAACATCACGCTTCGCACCCTGATTCAGAAGGCTCGTTCTGTGAACATGCCCGCTGACAACATCGACCGCGCCATCAAGAAGGGCACGGGAGAGCTGGAAGGGGAGCAGATGGAGGAAATCATGTACGAGGGGTACGCCCCCGGCGGCGTGGCCATCATCGTGCAAGTGTTGACTGACAACAAAAATCGATCCGCGGCCGAAGTGCGGCATGTGTTCACGAAGAATAACTCCAACTTGGCCGGACAGGGCAGTGTCAGCCGTTCCTTCAATCGCAAGGGCGTGATCGAAGTGGCCGCCAGCGATGCTCAGGAAGACGAGTTGTTGGAGTTAGCCATCGAGTGTGGGGCGGAGGACATGACCAATGAAGGTGACTACTTTGAAATTGTCACCGAGCCG
>SLBD01000034.1 GCA_007126515.1 Kiritimatiellia bacterium | reverse complement strand
TTTGCAGGTTAATGCTTTGTCGCAGTGTTTCAATGATTGCCATAGCATCAACTGTGATGCGGTTAATTTCCTTGAGAAAGGTCAACTCCAAGCAAACAGCAGGCGATATCATCAGATCATGTTGTTCCATGTCGGACCTGCCAGAAGGTGTGAACCTAGACAGATCGCCTTCGTACAGCCAAACGACTGCATGCGTGTCAAGGTAGATCATGATTCCATTCGGCTGACCAGTCTATATGAACGAGGCTTTCAGGATCGCCATTCGTGCAATTTCGAGCGCACAGTTGGGACCACTTATTGCCCGGTTGTTCAATGCTAACCTTGAGCAGTTTCCCTTTTCGTTTGATCAGCAAAGGTTCTCCGCCTGCCGCTACTTGATCCAATAGCCGATAGATGTCTTTGCGCAAAGATGATGCGGTTGCGATCATGATAGCACTCCTATGAAAACGTACGTTAATATGCGTTATATAGCGTACGATGTCAAGCTGGATGAAAGAAGACTGGAGACTGGCTGGAGAAAGACTGAAATACTGAAATGCTGAAACAAGACGGTGACCACGGATAACACGGATTTCACGGATCAAGCTGGGATCCAATCAAAACTCGTTCTTTCAATTACAAATGGTGTGGAGTTGGCTTTTATAGTTGCTGCTAGCGGCACACTGTTATCCGTGCCATCTGTGTAATCCGTGGTGAGAAGAATTCAAACAGAAGATCGCGAAGTTCGCGAAGTATCAATCGGCAGCGACCCAAATTTCTTTGCTACCTTTGCGAACTTCTGTTCAAAACCGACCACCGACTGACTCCTAACGCCTAACTCCTAACGCCTAGTGCCTAGCACCTAGCCCTTTGTTCTCCGACCACTGACTACCGACTACTGACACCACTAACTCCTAAAGCCTAATTCCTAGCGCATAGCCACTTCCACCACCGACCACCCAGAGCAATGAGCCTGTCTTTGCGATCTTTGTGCTCTTTGCGGTTTGAAGAGGGGTAACCACAGAGAGCGCAGAGAACACAGAGAGACAGCCCCTGGCAGCGATCCGCAGACTATCGGTCTTTCTTCCCCAAGGCTACCTCGGACAAGTCCGACTAAGGGTAGCGTTTACGTCTGTTCACTAACTTCTAGCGCCTAAAGCCTAATCCCTTCCTCTTCGACGACTGACGACGGACGACTGACGACGGACGAATCCTACCATGCTCTCTTCTCTCCGTCCCTTCGCTCGTGGGCTCCGCGACCGTCTCGAAGGCCGATTTTTTCGTCTGTGGTGTCTGGTGTGCCGCATTCCGATCGACAATCCTCGCCGCCGCTTGCTCTGTCGCCACGGTCTGCGCCATCTCCGCGAGGGGTACTGGTCTCTCTTCGTGCTTGAGAAATATTGGGTGTTATGGCGATACGTGCTGTTGATTGAGATGTTCGCAGCGCGTCCGCCACAAGCTCTGGATTTCTCTTCTCGGCCTGTCAGCGCCCCCCGTATTCTGTTTATTCGGCTCGGTCATTTCGGCGATTTGTTGCATCTGGTGCCCTTGGTTCGAGGGATGCGACAATCGTTTCCGGACGCAACGCTGGATGTATTGGTGGGGGCATGGGGCAAGGAGATCGCCGAGAGAATTCCCGATCTAAACAAGGTCTTGACGTACTCGCCGCACTTTTATCATCTCAATCGCGGGCAGACCTCGAAATGTCTGTCGTGGCGTCAGGAATGGGATTGCCGAAAATCGTTGGCGCAGCGCGAATACGATTATGTGGTTTCGACTCAAGGTGCGGGACTCGCTGATCTGTCTTTGATTCAAGCCATGGATTGTGTCCAGTGGATTGGGCCACCGACAGCGTACAATAGAGATCAGGCTTTCGGTCGACAGGTTGTCGCTCCTCTTGAAAAGAATCTCTACGAGGCCACTCGCGTTGCACGATTGGGGCACTGGCTGGATTGTGAGATCACCGATGATCGGTTGGAGTACTGGATTACGGCCGAGGAGGAGTCCGAGGCGCAGTCTGTGTTGGATCAGTGGGGCACTACAGGCTCGGAATGGGTGGTGTTGTGTCCTGCGGCTGGTTGGCCGGGCAAGCAATGGCCTCTGGATCGCTTCGCAGAAATTGCGGACCGGTTGATCGATCAGACGGGTCTGCGTGTATTGCTTTGCGGAGCACCTCATGAGCGTCCCATGGGTGAAGCCATCGCCAGCCGCATGACTCATGAACCGGCTAATCTTATGGGGGCTACGTCCTGGGGGGTGTTGGCCGCCCTGATTCGGGATGCGAAATTGTTCGTTGGGGGGGACAGTGGCCCGATGCATTTGGCGGAAGTGTATGAAACTCCCTGTGTGTGCTTGTTCGGTCCAACGAGACCGGAGCAGTGGGGGCCTCGTGGCCGCCACGCCCGGATTATCCGCAAGGTTTCTTCCTGTCCTGATTGTTGGCCCTGGCATCCGGGGCGGGATTGCGTACATGATCGTGAATGTATGAAGGCAATCAGCGTGGAAGATGTATGGCTGGCCTGTGAGAAGTTATTGGCCAGTAAGAGAAGGGAAGCTAGCCGGTGATTCGTTGCCGATACCCTAAAGAACCATTATGACAGAATATCGAATACCTTTTAATCGTCCTCCCGTGTTAGGGGGGGAGCTGCAGGCAATCGAACAGGCCCTCGCCCAGGGTCACTTGTCCGGTGACGGTGCTTTTTCTCGGGAATGTCACGAACTCCTGAAGCAAGTCACGGCTGCCAAAAAAGTGCTTCTGACAACCTCTTGCACTCATGCACTGGAGATGTCGGCGCTGTTGCTGAATATTCAGCCCGGTGATGAGGTGATTCTGCCTTCCTACGGTTTTGTTTCGACGGTCAATGCCTTTGTTCTGCGGGGCGCAAAACCCGTATTCGTGGATATTCGGCCAGATACCTTAAATATTGACGAGGAATTAGTCGCAAAAGCGATTACTGAACGGACACGCGCCATTGTGCCGATTCACTATGCCGGCGTTGCCTGCAACATGGATCGGCTGATGAAGCTGGGGCACACACATGGCGTGCCGATTGTCGAGGATAATGCGCATGGCTTGTTTGGCCGATACAAAGGGAGCCCGCTTGGGTCGTTTGGCTCATTAGCCACACTGAGTTTTCATGAAACAAAGAACATTACCTGCGGTGAGGGCGGGGCCCTGTTGATCAATGATGAATCGTTGATGGAGCGGGCCGAGATCATTCGCGAGAAAGGAACCAATCGTAGTCGATTCTTCCGGGGGGAGGTGGATAAATATTCATGGGTGGATGTGGGGTCGAGTTATTTGCCCTCGGAAATTTTAGCGGCGTATCTCGCGGTCCAGTTGAGACGATCCGAAGATATTCAGAAACGAAGAAAAACGATCTGGCAGACCTACTATGCGGCCTTGCAAGAGTGGGCTGTGGCTCATGATGTGCGACTTCCTGTGGTTCCTGAGGAATGTGAGCAGGCGTTTCATATGTTTTACGTTCTATTCCCGTCCGAGGAATTGCGTGATCGAGCAATTGCCCGCATGAAGGCCAAGAGTATCTTGAGCGTGTTTCATTATTTGCCGCTGCATTTATCGGAAATGGGGCTGCAATTCGGAGGCGCACCCGGGCAATGCAAAGTAACTGAAGATATCAGTCGACGGCTAGCGCGATTGCCACTCTATTATTCGTTGACTGACGATGATCAAGCCGATGTCTGTCGTGCTGTACAGACGTGTCTTTGATGCGCTGAGGTAATGTATGAAAAAGCTGCTGATTTACGGAGCCTCCTATCCTGACATCGTCAATTTAATCGATGCGATTAATCAGGATTCTCCCGAATGGGATGTTGTTGGCGTGATCGATGATGTGTCAACGCAGGAAGACTTTTTGGGCTATCCAATTCTGGGGGGACATGAGGTTTTGCAACAGCGAAGCTACGGCGATTGTGTAGTCGCAAACAATGTGTTTTCACGCCCATCGGCGCGCAGGCAAGTTGCTGATCGAATAGCTGAATATGGACATCGTGCTGCATCCCTGATCCATCCAAGTGTGACCCTCCGCCGTGTAAAGCTGGGGGAGGGGGTCGTGATGATGGAGGGAGTGAAAATCGGAGCTGGCTCTGTCGTGGGAAACTTTGTTGCAGCCCGTTACAATGCGATTATTAATCATGACAATCAGATTGGCAACTTTGCTTTCTTGGGGCCGAGCGTCACTCTGTGCGGGCATGTCACTGTTGGGGATGGAGCCTATATTGGGGCCGGTGCAGTGGTTCGGGAGCGATTGCAGATTGGCGTCGATGCGATGGTGGCGATGGGAGCGGTCGTGGTGTCCCCTGTCGCGGACCGCACCACGGTGATGGGGAATCCCGCACGGCCCCGGGAACTCGTCCGTTGATATGAGGTGTCGTCATCAAGCGCTATACGCTGTGCTTTCGAGGCCGCAGGGCTTTGCGGAGCGTTCTGGGCTGTATCCTTTGGCGGAAGCGATTGGAGCACAACCCTGTCTCTATCGAAAATGGTGGCCGGAGTTGATGCGATTCAGTTGGCGACTGGGAAATGCGGTCAGGCGGTA
>SLBD01000222.1 GCA_007126515.1 Kiritimatiellia bacterium | reverse complement strand
GGCAGGTCGAGCCATGCCTTTATATCCGCTGATCGGCCTCGACGCGCACGGACTTGATGCAAATACACAGGCTCATCAAACGACCATAAAGCCCGCCGCGCTTCTACCCCATTCAACGTCTGCAAGGCAGCGCTGATCTGAATCTTTGACACCAGCATGCCCGCCTGCTCGTATCGCTCCCAGCAAGACAAGACGTCTTCAAATTGCACGGCCGCATGACACGTGTCGAGACAGACACCGAGATGTCGACGGATCTGCTCTTCTGCAGCGGGAATCGACAGTCCTGCACGAGTGGCCAATTCTTCACAGCCAGAGCGCATCATTGATGTCTCAAAAAAACGCAGCACATCGCCACAATTTTCCAGATAACAGCTGGGCTCCGGCTCTAATCCCATGTGAATGAGACTGCCCGTTTGATCTAATATCATTGCGCATTGCCGGACACATTCCGCCAAATACCTCGCAGCCTGATCCGATGCAGCCGAGTCGATATTGGGACCGAAACCAACCGGCACAGTACTAATACTCCCGTCCATGCCTGCGGGTAACAAATGGGCAAGGATCGAAATCAAATCATTCGTATAATCCCGACGCGTCGATTGCGTCCAGTCGGGTTCATACACCTGTTCTTTGACTCGCTGTCCGTGGAAGGGACCATACGGAAAGCCGTTTATCGTGAATACATACAAGTTGTGACTCGCCAGGAAGTCACGCAGCCAATCCAACTGAGCGGTTTCCAGCAGACGACGCGCAGCCACAGCGCTTAGGCGAAGGCCCAAGCCGAAGGGTTTTTGCGGATCGAAACGTTTGCGAACAGCCATTACGGAATGGTGTAACACCTGTCTGGTTTCGTCCCATGTTTCCGCTGGATGGACGTTCATGCAATACGTCAAATTCAACTCTTGTTGAGATGGTGTGATGAACTTCATATCGATCAGAACCCGAGTTGCAATCGAATTACATATAGGACGACGGCCATCAATAACGTCAATCCTGTGCAAGGCAAAATATACCGATACATTCCCTTCAACGGTGCCGAAAAATATCCGCGGGATAAAATGAAGCAGAGATGGACGGGCGACAACATCATCCCCGCATAGCCGCTGGCAAAGCCAAGAAACAATAACGATGCTGCAGAAATCTCGACTCCGGGGGATTCAGCCAAGCCGAGCAGCAACGGAAAGGCAATACCCGCAAATCCGATCGCAATACCGGTCACAAATCCTGCCACTAAAGGCAGCAAAGCAGCAATGCCAGACAGAGGTATTCCGCTTTCAATTAATTGTTCTCCCGCGATGGGGACCAAGCCTGACTGAGCCATCAGATTCTTGAACAGGATCACACCCGCAATCGTCCCGATCAAATCCCATGCCTTGCGATCTCGCAATCGACAGATCAATTCACGCAAGGTCATTGTTCGCGAATCGATCAGGATCAGAATCAATCCCACAAGCAATCCCACAAGTAGCGCCACCAATGTTCGAGTTTGAGCAGTCGCCTCCGGCAGCCAGTCGCTGAACACAGGTGGCAACAACACCGTACTCAGCACGACCGCCGCCAAAGGTGCCGCAACGCGACCCACCGCACGCACAGAGAGCCCAGGGGGGGGAGCAGTCATGATTAACTTGTCTACATGCGGCCGAATCAATATCCAGTAACCAACAGCAAGGCTGACAAGGCTCAAGGGCAGCTGCATGGCAATGAAACGGCTCATCTCCAAGTCAAAAATTGCCACCGTCACAATAACCACGGGGAAAACGGGCCACCAGTACTCCCAGGTATGCCGAAACCAATAATTCACGGCACTTTTCCAGGCCGGGTCCCATGTTGGTTCGCTGGCAGTCTGGGCCACGAGTGGAGCGGAAAAAAGGGCTCCCCCCGGCATAGGAACCAAGCCGATGACAGAAGGAATGGCCATCAAGCTAACCGCCCGACCATGGCGCCCCCCCCACGCCCTCGCCCACCCCATGATCACTTGCGCGTTACGATCTTCGGCCATATGCCGACCTAACTCGAAAATCAGCAACGTAATCAACATCAACAGCCACAGTTCAGCGGCACGTAGCGCGGCCACGATATCCGATGCCGTTGTTGTGAACCCGCGTCCGGCCCACAGGCACAAAGCGACTCCACCGCCGAACAGAGCCAATCCCATATGTACCCGCCAGCGGGTCAGAGCCAGCATACACGCAAAGACAACAAATATTTTTAACAAGGCATCCATGTAGTTCTGTCTTGAATTTCTGTCAGAAACATGAGTTTTCTCTGGAAGCAACCCGTGTTCGTTTCTTTATGTATCCAAACGCGATGTTTGGAAAGGAGATAACCGTGAAATATTGGATTGGATCATCATGCTTAGCGGCCTTTGTGCTGTATTTGGCATGGCCTGCAAAGGAAGAGATCCTTTCCCTGCCTCCAGATATGCATGTGATCGAAGCAGAACACGGTAATGGCTTTGCAGTCATCACGCCAGATCCATTTTTTGACCAGGAAGGCTGGGACATAAGGATTTGGCGAGTCGACGTGCATGCCCGAATTGGTCAGCGAACCGTTTACAAAGAACTGCATATCCGGGCCGCCAGCATTAGCGAAGAAACGATTGGATTTGTAGAAACCGCGTGGGGCACCGAATTGCATATCTTGGAGGCGCACCCCGATATGGGTCCTGGCCAAACGCGCAGACGACGCTGGATCGTCCGCAGCCATGGATTGGAAGAAGTCCAATCGGCGCGGGGCTTCGGACCGTTTACCTAGAGCCGATCAGTGCCGGCAATCCAATCCAACCAACTTTTACCACTCAATGCCCCGAGTATAAGCTCCCTCAGCCGGTTCAATATCCAGCCAGTTCGCAATGGTTGCATGCAATTGCAAGGCATGAGTCAGACCGAGATCCACTCCATCCATCGGCTGTGGGTACCGCCAAGCCAGCAGAATCCCATTCATTTCCGGATTATCTGCGGGGTCATACCCATGCATTCCGATGTGTCCTCCGACATCTTCCTGGGCTCCGGTCAGGCCAGGTGTGCCGCGATTAAACGTGTGCCCTTTATCCAAAGAGATGATGACATCCCCCGTCCTCGTGGGATGCAAATATCCCCAATGCTCAGGCAGTTCGTGCGGGCGGAACACAGACACAAAATCGTGCTGGGCGGCAGTCCGCGCCACTCGACGAATCCGACGGAGGCGCTCGCGTTCACCTCCTTGATCCAAAATATAAACATGCGCGATGCTTCCCGACGTGACAACCAACGCCCGCTCCCCATCCGACTCTTCACGCGAAACGCCCGTCAATACGTAGGGATTCACAGCCGTATGCACCGTACTCATGCCATGATCTGATGTAACCAGCAAATAGAGCGAATCTTCAGGCGACATTCGTTCCCGAAATATTTCCAGCGCCTCTTCCATAAATGTCGACATATGCTCATCCATCTTCTCCATACTCGCTTCGATCTCTGGACTGTCCGGACCATAGCGATGTCCTATTTTATCTGGATGATCCATGTATCCCATTAACAAACGGACGGGCTCTTCATTGTCATCCTTTCGCCATGTATCCAACACGATTTGAATCCGCTCACGATCGGCCAGTCGGCCATCGTATCTTGCCCCATGATAGGCGGCTGCCGTACCATCGAATTCGCCATACGACATCACCCAATCCTTCACAATCGTGCGTCTCCCTTGTCTCTCCGCAACGGTCCATATGGGTTCCGCAAGCAACAGCTCCGGCAAACCAGGGAACGAATAATGGCGCCTTGCCTCCCGGTCGAAAAAGGCATTCATAGGGATTCCATGCCCATCCACCGTCCGACCGGTTGCTTGGGACGCATGATTAGGAAACGTCAGCGAAGGAAAGACAGGCTCAAGGGCTAAAGAATAGGCTCCCTCCCTCATCATCCGATCAAAAAAAGGCGTCTCGGAGCGTTCGATATAATCAGGACGCACTCCATCAATACTGATCCAAATAACAACCGTATTCCCTGAGGAATCCGGACCTTCCGACTGCGCCCCAATCGCTGCACCGGCCGTCATCAACATGACGATCCAGACAAATCGAGACACCCACTTGCATTGATTTTTCTGTGTATTCATAACCGGCAACCATACCACAAGAATGGCCGTTCACAAACACAATCCTAACCAATAAACAGGCATCGACAATAACGGCCCCATTTCAGACACCCAATTTGTGTATACACATGTCCGCTCTGGCAAAATACCAGACATATATACATGCAGGCATTAATCTGAAAGGTAGGGCGAGCTCATCCGCCTTCGCAAAGCTTCGGCGTGACAGGCCGAGCGAGCGCCCGCCCTACGAATCCTTTCGAACGGTAGGGCAAGAACGGTTAATACCAAATACATATACGTATCGCTATTAATCAGGAAGGTAGGGCGAGCTCGCCGAGCGAGCCGCGGCGGGCGAGGGACCGCTCGCCCTACCCATAAGGTTTATACCGAAAAGTTTATGCAAATGGTATGAGGCTTCGAAACCTTCCCGCCAGCGAGGAGAACTTCACGGTGGTGCAGGGCGGCTTAGAGACCGAAAAG
>SLBD01000195.1 GCA_007126515.1 Kiritimatiellia bacterium | reverse complement strand
GCCAATTCCCATCAGGCAACCGGAGCAAAGCGACGGCATCATCGAAATCACGCGCATCTTCAGGATCAATCGTAAACAACAGTTCTTCGCGCAAATCACGACGATCCGCATCGGCCGTCACGGCCTTGCCTGGCCGCAGGCGACGGCTGGCTACATCAACTTTGTCCGGGAACGATTCATGTAAGCCGTGGGCTCGAATGAGACTCTTCATTTCGATTCCCGGCGAGTCGGCCGAGCCCAGATCTTCCACAATCCGGCCAGGAATGGCGGCGCGCGGATTTTCCCACGGCAATAGTTCGACCACGACATAGTGATTGTCAGATGCAGTCTTGGCCTTTGAATCCACGGATTGGACATGAATATTTTGCAGCATTCGAGCGGAATCGGGGATGACATACCGATAATGAGGTGTCACCTTCAGTAGCCCCGACATCCGCGTACAGCGGCGTTCCACCACACGGACGATACGTCCAGAGGGGCCCTTGATCTCCTCCGATGCTTGCTGATGGCGGCGGCGGCCTTTTTTCTGAATCGTGCGAGGACCTCCTGATCGAGTGATGACGACCTGAACCAAATCTCCATGCAAAGCCAGTCCCGTTTGGCGAGCAGGGATAAAGATGTCTTCTTCGTCCGGTTCAGGCCGCATCACAAAACCGAAACCATTCGGATGCAGACTCAGTTCGCCGGTCACAGTGCGGGCCTGATCGGGTAACGCATACCGATTCTTTCTCAGTCGAACGATCTTTCCTTTGGCCTCTAAGGAGCGCAAGGCATGGCGAATGTCACTCCGTTGGCCACGCTCAATCCGCAGTACTCCAGCCAGTTCATGCTGTTTCATCGGCTGATAGGAAGGCGACTGCATAAAATGAACTAGGCGACGCTCTAATGATGGTATAAATTCATCCATATCTGGCGCAGTATACAAATTCTCGACCGAATAGCCAGCGAGAGGATCGTTATGAACGTTTTGTTTGTGACAAGTGAAATTAGTCCATACGCATCGACCGGCGGCCTTGCCGATGTTGGGGCAGCGCTGCCGACTGCCTTGCTGGAGTTGGGCGAGGACATCTGGCGTGTGATGCCAATGTATCGCAAGGTGTTGGAGGGAGCCTATCCGGTGTCCGATACGGGAATTCGGATTCAAGTGCCCGTCGGATTACGCACGTTGGAGGCTGAGGTCTGGAAATCAGATGCGGACGGGCCGGCGACCTATTTTATTCGCAAAGACGAGTTCTTTGATCGCAGCCAACTCTATAGCTTGCCTGAGCGCGATTATGATGACAACTTTGAGCGGTTCGTATTTTTTCAGAAGGCGGTGGTCGGCCTCATTGACCATTTGGATACTCCCGTCGACATTGTCCATGCCAATGACTGGCAAACGGCGCTGATTCCTTATTTTCTGACGTTTGGCATGCAGGGAATTGGCCGAGAGAATCGAGAACATGTCGTATTCACCATCCACAATATGGCGTATCAGGGGGTCTTTGAAGATAGCGAATTTCCATACAGCAACCTCCCCTATTCATGCTTTTCTGTCGAAGAACTCGAGTTCTATGGAAAATTGAACTGCATGAAGGGCGCGATCAATCGGGCAGATCAAATCACGACCGTGAGCGAGCGGTATGCAGAAGAAATCCTTCGACCCGAATTTGGTTGTGGACTCGAAGGAGTCCTGGCAGATGCCAGAGATAAGTTGACCGGGATCGTAAATGGCGTGGACTATGAAGTGTGGGACCCACAACAGGACCCCTTGATTGCGGCACCCTTTTCAGCCAGTCGCCTGGAGGGGAAGCAGGTGTGTAAACAAGCGTTGTTGGAGCGGATGGGATTGAGCCACTCCCCTTCGGACCCGATTTCAAAACGTCCGTTGATTGGAATGGTTTCTCGGCTCGTCGATCAAAAGGGCATGGATTTGCTGGTTGAGTCAATGGACCGAATGATGGAAGAACCGATCACCGTGGTCATTTTGGGGTCTGGGCAAGAAGAATATCAGCGCGTGTGTCGAAACTGGGCTGAACAATGGCCGGATCGATTTGCCGTCTACATCGGCTATAACAATGAACTCGCTCATCAAATAGAAGCAGCTGCGGATCTATTTCTGATGCCGTCCCAATTTGAGCCGTGTGGCCTCAATCAGCTCTACAGTCTGCGGTACGGCACCGTTCCCATAGTCCATGCCGTAGGTGGCCTTGACGATACCATCGAACATATCGATCCAGTTTTGAAAACGGGTAACGGATTTAAGTTTCACGAATATACACAGACGGCTCTCATTCATGCATTTCAGGATGCGCTTCGACTGCATCAGGACCAACCTGCGTGGCGCGAAACGCAGAAACGCATTATGCAACAGGATTACTCGTGGCATAGCTCAGCCCGCGCTTATCAACAGCTATATCAACGAGTGCTGAAAGCCACGTGAGAGGAGAGACTGAATGACTGAACGAATTATTCCTGTTGGGGTTGTTGGCACCGGGGCTCTGGGACAGCATCACGCTCGTATTTATAGTGAGTTGACCACCACCCAACTAGCGGGAATCTATGATGTTGATTCAGAGCGTGCCGCTGAAATTGCACATCGTCATGGGATCACGGCATGTGCCTCTCTTGAAGAATTAATTGATCGAACCGAAGCAGTCAGTGTCGTTGTTCCTACGGACCTGCACCGCAAGGTCGCAGGACAATTGATTGAAGCCGGTAAACACGTTTTGATTGAAAAACCGATTGCCGCAACGACTGCGGAAGCCCAGGAATTGGTGGAGCTGGCCCACCAACATAATGTGATCGTTCAGGTTGGACATGTGGAACGATTCAATCCTGTGCTCAGCTATTTGGAACAAACAGCTCGCAACCCGCGCTTTATTGAAGCTCATCGCCTCGCCCCCTATCCGCCTCCGCGTGAGGGTCTACACCCGCGCGGAACAGAAGTCAGTGTGGTCCTTGATTTGATGATCCATGATATCGAAGTCATTTTGCATCTTGTGGGCTCTCCCGTGAAAGCCATTCATGCTGTCGGCGCTCCCGTTCTCAGTCCCACAGAAGATATTGCGAATGTTCGTCTGGCCTTTGAAAATGGCTGTGTTGCCAACATTACCGCGAGCCGCATCAGCCCTGAACGGATGCGTAAGATTCGCGTATTTCTGGATGATGCGTATATTTCGCTCGATTATCAGAATCAAAGTGGCGAACTCTATCGCAAGGCCGAGGGCGGATTTTTGCGCGAAGAAGTGCCCATCGAAAAAGGAGAGCCGTTGGCCAATCAGCTGCAGTCATTTGCAGCCTGTGTTGTTGGTCGTGACCAGCCTGTTGTCACGGGACAACATGCAGCTCATGCCTTGAATCTGGCCATTGAGATCCTCCAGCGCTTGAGCATGGGTGCTTCGTGAGCCGCTCGCTATTGGTGATTGCTGGAGAAATTTCCGGCGATATGCACGCGGCCCGAGTCGTACGTTCACTACAAGACCAGTGTCCTGACATCCACTGTTGGGGGATCGGTGGCGATGATCTACGCGCTACTGGGATGGAACTTTTATACGATGCCAAGGATATGGCGGTACTCGGGCTAACCGAGGTACTCAAGCGATACGGTTTCTTTCGGCGCGTTTTTCGAGAATGTGTACGAGAAATGAAACTCCGCAAACCCGATGCGGTTTTGCTCGTGGATTATCCGGGGTTTAATTTGCGATTTGCCCGTGTTGCCAAGCGACACGGCGTTAAAGTCATTTATTATATCTGTCCACAGGTGTGGGCGTGGCATCGATCTCGCATCCAGCGGATGGCTCAGATTGTGGATCGTCTTTTGGTGATTTTCCCTTTTGAAGTGGACGTATTCAAACACACGCAGCTGCGGGTTGATTTCGTTGGCCATCCTCTAGTCGCAGCGGCTCAGGCTGCCTTGGCAGAGCCGCCAATCTCATTGCCGTGGCCCGATTTGTGTCAGCAACGAGTTGCCTTGCTACCTGGCAGTCGCAAACAAGAGGTCGAGCGGATCCTTCCGACCATGCTGGATGCTGTCCATCATATTGCACAAAAGAGAAACTCTGCGGGCTTTCTGATTGCTGCACCCTCTGCGCAAGTAGCGAGTTATATTAACGAGGTCTTGGCACAGCATCCTCGATCCGACACCATTACGGCTGTTGTGATCGATCAAACTCGACACGTATTGAGGCAAGCACATGCAGCCATTGTAGCCTCAGGCACTGCGACCTTGGAGACCGCCTTACTCGGTTGTCCCATGATCGTTGTCTACAAGACCGCCGCACTGACCTACTTCGTTGGCAAGCGCCTTATCCAGGTCCCGTATTTGGGCATGGTGAATTTGGTGGCCAAGCGGCATCTCTGTCCTGAATTTCTGCAAAACGATGCGCAGCCCGAACGCATGGCTGCAGCCATGCTTCCCCTATTAGAGGATTCTACAGAACGGGCCACCATGCTTGCAGGACTGCAAGAGGTGGCCCGTGAATTAGGAGATGTCGATGCAGCGGAAGCGGCCGCTGCTGTCATCCGCTCTGAACTTACAGCGTAACACTGACTCCGGTAATCACGGTTATGTCGTGACGTTCTTTATCTGCCGCAGGCGTGCTGTCATAACGGCTTTGCAATACCATGCGCAATGAAGTCCGTTCTGTTAAACTCGCGCTCACACCCACTTCGGAATTCAAGAGGTAATCTTCAAAATCATCTGATTTGGGTAAGTACTCGGCTTCTTGCCAAATCCGCGCGGTATCGCTGAGACGATGATCAAAGCGCTGAGCAAAGCGAACGACAAAGAAATCATCCGTCTGATCATCCACTTTTTCCCATAAGTAAGAGGGACCGACTTCAACGGATAATTCAGTGCGTTCCTGTTTGACGAGGAACGTACCGACATTGGGCCCCACGACAAAACGATAGTCAATACCTGCCTGACCATCATAGAGAAAGGTGCTGTTTAGGGAGGCAAAGGTTCGCTCCGTAATCGTCTTCCGGGCGTTGAAGAAAGCCGAGGCATTATCTGTATCGCGGTCTCTTTCGCCGTCCACACGGCTGTAACCGTAATTCCCCTCGGCTCCGGCCCGAATGGCTCCCAGCGCTTCCCGTCTTCCCTCAAACTCGATTCCCGCATTGGCGCGTAATGTGTCGCTGTTGCCATCCGTCCACGTCACTCCTGCATTCAGCGAAGTCTCTGAAGTGTCTCCCTCACCTGCAAAGGCGTTTTGGACTCCAACAAACACGAACAAACCTAACATTCCATATACTAAATATTTCATTATTGTACTCCCTATTTATCTCTGGTTTCGGGCTCGCGGAGCTCGCCCCTCCAGTTAACTGCAATGCGATACTGGTTCATGTCCAGATGAGATCGCCCGTCCAGTTCAATGGAAGGACCATCAGGTCTTCTGGAGGGCGGAGCTCTGCGATGCCATCATCGTTCATGAATCGCAGAATTCACCCATCAAATCAGGATCAGCATAAATACCAATACGAACAAGGCGACCGTTTCCACAATACCGATGGTCATCAGGTAATTACCAAATCCCTGTCCTGTTTCAGCCAACGCGTCAGCGCCGGATGCGCCTGCTTTGCCTTGGTAATAAGCAGACGCAGCCATACCCAAGCCGCCAAACAATCCCATGCTGAGCAGCATCGGCCACGCAAACAGGATTCCCACATCCTCCATGGACAGCGCCGCCAAACCCGCAGCGGTTGTGACGTCGGCGGCCCGCGCGACCTCCAATGCCTCAGCAATACCACCATTGATCTGTAACATAAGGATCATGCCGTAAATGGTTTGCGATAGTGGCGCGCCAATAAATGTAATCAAAATGAACGGCGCGGCCTTGCTCTGGGCAAAGCACTTCTTCCAGGCCCCCACGGCGGCCATGCCTGCAGTTCCTGTTCCCATTGCCGATCCGACCGCCGCTAATCCAAGCACTGCTGCAGCGCCTGCCCGGCCAATTGCACCCATTAATTCGATATCCATGTCTGTTCTCCTTGCTTATGCTTCTGATTTCAATTCTGTGGACTGATCATTCAAAATTGTTTCTCGGCGCGCAATCCGCCGAAATGGAGCAAACGGGATGCCCGTCCATTGCAACCCCAAATGACCCGCAAATTCTAACGTGTTAAGGCGGATACCATGGACAAGTACTCCCATGATCGCCAACAATATATTGAGCGTGTGACCTAAGAAAATGATGATCGCACCAATGAGTCCGCCAACCCAGCCGAGCCCCATGATTCCGCCGCCCATTTCATTAAAAGCAGATGCGACAGCGAATGTGGCTGTGCCGACGGCAAACAAGCGCACATAGGACACTACATCCACAAAATTGCTGACCAGATTCAATGGCAGCATGACGTGATTGAATGCCTCTTCCTTGAGCTTATTAAAAGGGGTCATGAATAGCACGAGCAGGACAATCCCAATGCCGAAGATCGGCCCCATAAAGCTCGGGAAGTCTGCATTTAATACCAACATCCGCGCGAGGAAGAACATCGACCAGACGATACAAATCCACCCCACCTGAGCTAACGCCTGCAAACTGTGTCGATTCCGATACACATTCCACAGGTGCGCCAGCGTCAAATGAATGGCGCCAATCAAGAAACACAGCCCCATGATGTTGAGGTCATCCGCTAGCCAGTCAATCCGGATGCCTTCCATCACTCCGGGCAGAGCCTCAATCCCAAAATAATTGCCCGTCAAAATTCCCCAGAGGATTGTCGCACCACTCGTAATATAAAGGAGATGAAATGGAGACGCTGGGGCCTGCTTGAATTTTCGCCGCGCTAGCCATGTGGCTCCGAGAAAGATGGCGCCGTACCCGGCATCCCCAACAATCATGCCGAAGAACAAGCTGAAAAACAGCAAGAACAAGGCGCTGATATCCACTTCATCGTAGCCCGGCACCACACCAATAAAGGAGAACACCGTGCGAATCGGTCGCACCCAGGCCGGATTCTCAATCCGAGTGGGAACACGATCCTCGCTCGTGACATCTTGGATTAAAATACCCCATCCCAACTTAGCAGCGGCCGACTGGATGTGCGTGGTTTCGGCTTCTGGACAGTAGCCCTGCAAATACGCCAATGGTTCAACAGTTCCCATGCCTGTGCGGGCTTCGAGAAATCGAACCTCATCCTCCGTCTGGTCTACGATCTCTTTGACCAACGGATAATACCCAGCTAGCGCCGCAAATGCCTTGTGTATCTCCTCCAGATCCCTCTTCAAGGATTGAATTCGCTGACGCATTACGTTCATCGAAATGGATGGCAAAGGAATCGACTCATAGGACAAATCCAGCGGCTCCCGGGAAATCACGGAAAATCGCACGCCGTCCCGGGTTCGCTCATGAATATGCAGGCTGGCATTCTCGGGAACGTGAATGTCTTCTTTCGGGCCCGCCTTGTACAAGCCGATATAGAAACCCTTTTCAGCCAATTCTTTCACTTGGACAGGGTCAAACGAACCAAAGGGAGCGATCCGAATGACTTCACGCTGCCAATGATCTAAATCCTCATCATGCTCTTTCCGTTGATTGATCAACGTCCAGACTTCATCTACAACAGATTCCGGTGTGCGGCGCGGATCCACAGACGGGACATACTCGCCCGCTTCTGCAGCATAGTGTTCCAAGACATCAGCGGCCCGCTTCACATCCGACAAATGCGCACGAGTTTCTTCAAGAAGAGAACCTCCGGGCTCCTTGATATGTTCCAAATGCAGGACTCCCATCCTCTGCAACGCCAGCAGACTGGCTTCCTGATGTTCGCGGATGCAAATCACAGTGACTTTTTTCATCCGGCTGATCATGCGGCTTCCTCCTGCCGCTTGCCACGGTCTTTGGCCATTTTGGCCCGGGCAACCTCAGCCGTCTGTTGATCACCTAAGAAAATTCGTATCACCCGAATGTTTTCCCGCGTCTCTGGGATCTTGACTTTTTCAAACAAATTAACGCGTTGAGTCGTCACTCGCAATTCTTGCGCCAGCAGACGCTGTTGCTCTTCTAGCGTCAAGCGTTCTAAGCGAAGGCGAGACAATGCCTCTAACATGTCGAGGGCATCATCCAACCAAGGATCGGTGCGATATAAATCAGGCATCACTCTTTCAAACTTAACATCATCCAATACCGGGATATTCACGCCAGCAATATTATTTGTGCCCTGCTGAACGTCGATGATGCGAAGATAGTCGGAAAAAACAATTGGGCTGGCAAATAGCTTCACCCAGTCAGCCAAATTGTGCCGCGCCTGCTCTTCTTCTTTCGCTTTGGCCTCGACTTGCAGTTCCACTTGCCGCACCTCAAGCTGCAACTGCTGCTTTTTCAATTGCAGCGTCGGCAAATAGCGCTCGAATCGCCGTAACGAATCACGCTGCTGCTTCAGCTCAGTCTTCGTATATTTGATCTTCGGCATGTCGCATTACTCAAGCAGACTCAGACAGAAGCCACTTCCTGGGATTCTTCCTTTTGCGTCTCTTGGGAGTGGTCATTGGGCCAGAATTTCTCGATCAGTTTGCTAGGGGCACCTGTTTCTTCCGGATCAAAACAATCCGCCAAGATGCTCCAACCTAAATCTAAAGCTTTCTCAAGCGGAATATTAACACTTAAATCCATCATTTCCGTTTCAAATCGTTGGCCATATTTGAGCAGCTTGCTGTCCCAAGCACTCATCCGGAAGCCCATGGACTGTTTCTCAAGCGTCTCACGATACGAGGCAAACAATTGAATCATCACCGTCATAATTGCACGATGATCCTCACGGGTCTTGCTATTCACAAGCTGCTTCAGTCGGCTTAAGGATCCAAACGGCTCAATGCGGCCATTGCGTAAATAGAACTGTCCCTCCGTGATATACCCAGTGTTGTCCGGCACAGGATGCGTGACATCATCGCCGGGCATGGTGGTGACGGCCAGTAGCGTGATTGAGCCGGCCCCCTCGAAGTCGACAGCCTTCTCATAACGAGACGCCAACTGACTGTACAAATCGCCAGGATATCCACGTGTGGCCGGGATCTGTTCCATCGTAATAGCGATTTCTTTCAAGGCGTCGGAAAAGTTGGTCATATCTGTCAGCAACACCAGCACACGTTTGCCTTGCAAGGCGAACTGCTCGGCTACAGCCAACGACACATCAGGAACGAGCAAACATTCAACCGTTGGATCGGCAGCGGTATGAATGAACATCACGGTTCGAGACAAAGCCCCCTGCTCCTCCAGGGTATCGCGAAACGTTAAGTAGTCATCGTGTTTGAGTCCCATACCGCCCAGGATAATCACATCGACTTCGGCCTGGAGGGCGATTCGGGCAAGCAGATCATTGTACGGTTCACCTGCAATTGAAAAAATAGGCAACTTTTGTGATTCAACCAAGGTGTTGAATACATCAATCATTGGGATACCTGTACGCACCATGTTACGCGGAATAATTCGCTTGGCCGGATTCACGGAGGGTCCACCAATCGGAATCATGTTTTGCGTAATGGCAGGACCGCGGTCACGTGGATCGCCAGATCCGTCAAAGATCCGACCCAACAACGCTTCCGAGAACGGTACTTGCATCACGCGGCCGAGAAATCGGACTTCCGCCCCAGTGGAGATGCCACGGCCACCCGCAAAGACTTGCAAGAAGACGCGGTTGCCTTCAATTCGGATCACCTGTGAAAGTGAAGAACCTTGATCCGACTGGACCAGAGCCAGCTCGCCATAGGTGACATCCTCTGCCACCAGGCTGATGACGTTACCGGCAATCCGGTCTAATTGCGTGTACACCTTATGCATAGTCGGTCACCTCCGAAATCATCTTCTCAATTCGCTCTTCGAGCTCTTTAAATCCACTGTCATCCATTTTGACGCGGTTCCAGTCCTTCGTCACTTGGGTCAATGATTGGAAGAAACGTCGCGTCGCTTCCTTGTCCTCGAATGACATGGGAGTTCTGACAATCTTCATAATCCGTCCGAACACGTATTCCTGTCGCTCTGCGTCCGTAGCTGCATCGACATCATTAAAGGCATCCTGCTGCAAGTAAACGGCATCAATGTATTCCGCCTTCATGTAAATCACGAAATCATCGATCGATGTCCCTTCTTCCCCGACGACCTTCATCATTTGATTAATCTCGTTACCGTCACGCAGTGATTTACGTGCCAGGGCGACATCCTCATCATTGACCACACTGTCGTACTTGCTCCAACTATCCAGAGGCGCAATGGCAGGGTAGCGTCGGGCATCCGATCGTTCTCGTGAGAGACCATGAAACGCGCCGACCACCTTCAAGGTGCTCTGAGTCACGGGCTCTTCAAAGTTTCCGCCCGCAGGACTCACTGTTCCGCCAATCGTGACGGATCCAACACTTCCATCCCGCAGCTTCACTACGCCACCGCGCTCATAGAAGGCGGCGATCACGGATTCAAGATAAGCAGGGAATGCTTCTTCGCCCGGAATTTCTTCCAGTCGTCCGGACACTTCACGCAAGGCCTGCGCCCACCGCGAGGTAGAGTCCGCCAGCAACAAAACATTCAACCCCATCTGTCGATAGTATTCGGCAATCGTGACTGCTGTGTACACGGATGCCTCGCGAGCAGCAACCGGCATGGAACTGGTGTTACAAATAATCAGTGTTCGTTCCATTAAACTTTTGCCCGTCCGCGGGTCAGTTAACTCGGGGAACTCACGCAGGGTTTCAACCACTTCACCGGCACGTTCGCCGCAGGCAGCAATAATCACGACATCCACCTCGGCATGACGGCTGGTAATTTGTTGAAGAACTGTTTTGCCGGCACCGAATGGGCCCGGCACACAATAGGTGCCTCCCCGCGCGATGGGAAACAGGGTATCGACGATCCGAACTTTGGTAATCAAAGGTTCGGTAGGCCGTAACCGCTCTGCGTAGGCTTGAATGGGCACTTTCACCGGCCAGGTCTGCACCATCGTTACATCATGTGTTTCTCCGCGCTCATCCTTTAGTGTGGCAACGACCGTATCAACGGTGTATTCCCCCTCCGGTTGAATCACGTCAACCGTATAGTCTCCCCTGAGACGGAATGGGACCATAATTCGATGTTCAAAAATCCCTTCCGGCACTGTCCCGAGCGAATCTCCGGCAGAGACCGTATCTCCCTTTTGCGCTTGGGGTGAAAAGGCCCATTTCTTTTGCCGATCCAGTGGATCTAAATATTTTCCTCGCTGCAGGAAAAAACCGCATTCTGCCGCTAACGCGGGTAACGGATTCTGCAAGCCATCGTAGATCTGAGTTAACAAGCCAGGTCCCAACTGCACCGATAGCATCTCGCCCGTGAATTCCACAGGATCATTCACACTGAGCCCTGTTGTATCCTCAAAAACTTGCATCTCAGCAGAAGATCCTTGAATGCGGATGATCTCTGCCTTCAGTCGAGTGTCGCCAACTACGGCATAGCCCACTTCGTTTTGAATGACAGACTCTGAAAACTCGACTCGGATTAAGTTTCCGCTAATTCCAATAATTCGTCCTGTATTCTTACTCATGCATCACCCGCAGGTTTAGTGTCCAAATACTGATCGGCATTTGCCGTGATAAATTCTTCGATGCGCTTCAAGCCCTCTTCCTCCGTCAATCCCCGCCAGCGATTCAACAATTGCAGGCGAATGGCATAGGCCAAGACCGTTTCGAAACCGAACGGGTTGACTTGAATACGTTCATCCAAGGCTTGCCATCGGCATCGGTCCAAAGCCAACTCTCTTTCGATCGGATTCGCCCGTGAAAGGGCATCAGCAATCGATTGCTCGACTGCGACATCATATCCCGAATGCATCCGCATCCATGATCGAGCCTCTACCCCCAGTCGGGCCGACCGATGACGAGCCATTTGATTGCGAATTTGTGTATCCAACTGCACCCACCAATGGGCGAAATCGGATTCTCCCTCCGCAAGACGTCCTTCGGTCAGCAACGCCAGTTCGCGCCACTCCTCGGGTGACAAAGCACCTTGACAGTGAAACAAGAACTCATCTGGAGTCCAAGCTGCTGGCTCTTCCAGGTTCAGAGTCGGTAAGCTGGCAACGAGATAGTAAGACATCAGGCGTTCGAGGGTTGTCGGTCTTCGTGCGCGACCCGCAAAATGATCTCACTGAGATGCGGGCGCAAAAATTTCGAAAGGGCTTCAGCGATAGCTTCCTTACTGAAATCATGATGGGCATGCTCGTCCTTGAAAGCGACACGAAAGCCTTTTGTGATGGCCTTATCTGGGTGAATTTCAATCGATTCGCCCAGTTTCTTCCGATATTGCTCGGAATAGAATTGCACCAGCTGCTTTTGATCTTCCGGGCTGACCAGAACATCCATGCGACGCTCCTTACCGCCTCGGGAAATGTAGCTTTCAGCCATCCGGCTCAACATATCCTGAACCACCTCGATGGACATGGCTTCGTCGAGTGATTCCCCCACCAAATCTGAAAGAATATTTTCTACACCCTGCCCCACGGAAATCAATAGGTCACGCGAGACCTGCTCAAGCGTTCGTATGCTTCGTTGCGTATATTGCTCGGCATCCGTCTCCGCTTTCGCAATCAGATCCCCTGCTTGTTTTTCAGCCTCTTTAACGATGGCTGATGCCCGTTCTTTGGCTTTGGATTGGATATCAGCTGCTCGAGCCTCCGCTTTTGAAATCGCCTCCGACTGAATTTTGTCGATGAGATGTTGTAGATCTTCCGCCATAAGGACATTCTCCCCCATATTCTCTTCAAGCTGCCTCTGCAGCCTTACACACCAGAGGTCTGTTCATGCCCTAAAAAAACGGAAGATGCAATCATTTTCAATGAAACAGCCACCCACAAGATCTGCGCTCCCTGCCGTTGTGTTTATGAGAGAAAGTTACGCCCGTAAGGCGTCTCGAAAACGCTCGGCAATAATTTTGGCCGTATAATTCGAAAGAACATATTCGCGGCCCTTAGATCCTTGTTCTTTGGCTCGATTTGGATGCTCCAGCCATTGACACAACGCATCGCCGAATTCTTCAGCCGTGCCGCAGGTCGCGCCGCCACCGCTGTCGAGTACATGATCTCGGGTAACGTCACACTGGGACGACACCAAGGCAGGTGTTTCTTGCAGCCACGCCTCCATCATAACGATCGAAAAACTCTCGTTGACGCTTAACATCGTCAGGGCCGTCGCCGCCCGATAGGCATCCATTTTGTCCTCTGGCGGAATAAAACCAAGCGCTCGGACCCCAGGCTCCTGCGAATAATCGAGGTCCCCCTTCCCGATCAAAACTAGCTGCAACTCAGACCCGCGCGGGAACTGCGCGCGAAACGACCGAAAATACTCAATCAACAATGGCACATTTTTGCCCGATACTTGTCGTCCCGCATACAAAATGAAAGGGCCTCTGATATCGTATTTCTCCCGAAAGCGTGCTTCGTCACCCTGAGGTATATCTGTTTGGACCTGTACACCAAGTGGTTCAGGCATTGGCGCTTTTGGGTAAAATCGTCGGAATAAGGAGCCCTCACTACGAACGTGACAAAGCACAGTCCGTACGTCTTGAAACACCTGCCGATAGACTCGCATGCAGGCATAGCGCTCATCGTGCAGGCACGGAATCAAAATCGCTTTCTTCCCAGCTACAACACAACCCATGACGGTGGTTGCAAACATATAGGGGATAAAGGCAAAAGCATCATAATTGTCCCATTCGCTCTCGATGTATCTAAGTAAATTCGGACTATAGACCATCCTCATCAGATAATAGGACTCCAGACAACCAGGGATCGGAGAGCGATAGTTGTTTGCTTCAGTGCGCAGTTCGTCCGTGCCGCCGGGCATCAAAAAGTGTCCGTTGATGAAATCAAAAAACTCTCGATCCGTCGATTGGGTATGAAAGCGTCGCACAACCATTCCATTCTCTTCACGGCACCCCTCTGGATGAGTAGGAGTGTTCCAATCCTGAGCAAATTCAGGCAGTGTGGACGACAGCACTTCAATGTCCATTTCGGGGGCATACTCTTGGATCGCCTCCACCAAGCCATATGCGGCAGTCTCAGCCCCGCCAGAAATACCTTTTCCAAACCACGGGCTCACTACCGCCACTCTTTTGCGACTCGGCTTTGGAGAGGACGATTGCGTTCCATTCCTCATGCGGTGGCGCTTGTTCTGACGGCGCACAAAAGATCGAAATCGGAGATGATCCAGCCAAGCCGGCAGATAAAACGCTCCCAAGCTGACATGCAACTTCATGGCACGCATGCAAAAGCGCTGATAGACGGTCTGCAAGGTCAATGTAAGAATATTCCCTTAAATTGTACCAGCAGATAGCTGGCTGGCCGCTTAGTAAGAAATCGGCGGATAAAAATCTAGAGGATCATCACTCTTTCGAATCTGAGTCATCCGAGCTATCGTCTTCCTCGCTGCTCTCATCCTCATCTTCTTCATCTACGACTTCCTGATCACCTTCCGCATCATAATCATCATCAGAATCATCTTCTCGACGCATCACACGATCCCGCACGCCTCTTGCGCCATCAGCAACACCCCCAGTGATCGCTCTGACACCATCCACCGCAACTCCTCCGACAGAACCGACTCCACTCCAAGCACTTTGCAATCCAGAACCCAATAAATCGCCAGCTCCACCCACTGCATTCACGACTGTTCCGACAAGCGCGCGGACGACTTGAGTGATGATCTGAGCCACACTCTGATCTTCGCCGCCTAATTCTGTTAAAGTAACAGTACCCAAAGTAACCGGTACCGATTGACCGCGGAGCGCCGTGGCGCTGACGCGGACAGTCGCATCGGCCAAAACAAACTCTCTAATCACGACTCCCCGTCCAGGTTCAGCGGGTTCAATGCCATCATCTTCGGCTTCCTCTTCGGCCACCTCCTCTTTTTCTTCCAAGCTATCTAGCAAGGCCCCGAGATTCGTCCCGCGCAATCCCATTTCAAAGGTAATCTGTGGAGAATCAATGAGGATACGATTGATGACCAATGGATCCGACAGTAGTGTTGACATGTCGAGATCGACCTCCAGATGATTCATCTGGAACAAGCTCTCGGTACGAAAGCCCTCGGGATTCCCAACGACCAATCCCTCTAAGCTGATATACCCGCGGAGCGGATGAAATCGCGCTGACTCCAGCGTTACCGGCACACCTAACACTTGTGGCCCCACCAGATTGACGCTGTGCTTAACCACATGACCACCCCAAAATGAAAGAACAATTACAAGCGTTACCAGCAAGACAACCAGAATGCCGCCTATCCATTTCAATGCTTTCATAGAATTTCCTCCTACTACCCTGTTTGCGAGCCGCCATTACCGCGATAAGCACAGGCAGAATGCCCATGTTCTCACCCGCCGGAGCAAGGACATTCCTACCTTGCAACATGTCGAAAACTAATCACAGCCAGGATGTCTGTGCCACCCTGCTCTAGTTCCACAGCTCCTTGTGCTGAAACAAACGGCTCGGAGGGAACCTATCAATTCTTCCTCGCATCAATCAACGCAAAAAGCGACGGTGACCGACACCCATTAAACTCAACAAGTCATGTGTCGCTCCTAAAGAACCATCGCTGGCTAGCAAGATCAAGATGTCTCGACTTCATTGCGCTACGCTCGACATGACAATAAGTTGCGTAATTCAGGTTCTTGCCCACGAGCCAATCAGCGCTGCGCCGATCAGGACCCTCGAAATGACAATGGAATGAACCCAGAGCCACTTGCCGCCCCCCCGTGGCATGGGCATCCCAGCCATGAATCACGGGCAAGATACCCCCGCCACGTTGTGAGACAAAGCTTTT
>SLBD01000155.1 GCA_007126515.1 Kiritimatiellia bacterium | reverse complement strand
GCTTCCAGCTTGCGGATGAGCGGGCACAGCCCGGATCCACCAATCATGCGCAGTGGCTTCACTGGCGAGAGCGCTCAGCAAAAGACAGAGGAAGAGTAGCGCTCGCTTTTCCGGCAAGCAAACCAACGGCAATGATAAGTAATAGGCTTTTTTTCATTGATCTCCTTCTGTGGTTGTGACGGTGAGCTTGGCGTGCTGCACGCCTTTCACAGTTGCCAAGGCATCGGCTAACTGATGCACCTTGTCGCTGCGCCCCTTCACGGCCAGCACTTCCATGCAATGGTGATGATCGAGGTGAACGTGCAGTACAGCGATGACTATTCCCTCAAGATTATGCTGGATATCAGTAAGGTGGGTCTGTAGGTCGCGCTTATGATGGTCGTAAACGAGGGTGATCGTTCCGGCAATCTCTGCAGCCGACGAACTTGACTCATCTTCCACCACGCGGGCAGCAATGATCTCCGACACGGCTTGTGACCGGTTTGCATATCCCTTCCGACGTATCATCGCATCCAACCGCTTCAGCAAGTTGGCTGGCATCGTCACACTTAATCGACTGACAGGCGTGTTGTGCATAGTATTACTTATTTATAATTTCGTAATACTGACGCTAGCATATGTTTGTTATCGGGACAATAGGGAATGCGACACATTCCCAGTATGGAATCAGTTCATGTAGTTTGGTTTAAGCGCGATCTGCGGATTTCAGATCATCGTCCTTTGGCTGCGGCCAGTGCGGAGGGACGCGTCCTGCCGCTTTATATTGTCGAACCTTCCCTGATTGCAGCACCGGATTTTGACCGCTTGCACGCGGACTTCATTGATGCCTCTTTAATTGAGCTGAATGCGGAGTTGAACCGGCTTGGTTCACCGCTGTGGATCGCGCGGGGAGAAGTCGTGGATGTACTGGAGGGGCTTTGGCGTCAAATCCAGTTCAGCCATCTCGAATCGCATGAAGAGACCGGCACCGAACTCACCTACGCCCGCGACCGGGCCGTGCAACAATGGGCTCAATCGCGCGGCGTGCTTTGGAGAGAATACCCGCAATACGGCGTTTTTCGTGGCCCCCTCAACCGCGATGGCTGGCAGACTCGCTGGGAACGATTCATGGCCGAACCGATCACGCCCGCCCCGTCGAAAGTCATCCCTTGGAATGATCGCAACGTGACTGGCCTGTGCACGCTTGCAGAGTTCAAGCACGAGCCCTTGCAAAATGAGTCCATTGCCTCTCAGCATCCAGCGGTGCCGTCGCGTCAGCCTGATCTCGTCGGAGGTCGGAGCCAGGGTGTGCGTTGGCTGGACTCTTTTCTGGATGGACGGGGACGTGGCTATCAATCCCGGATGAGCAGTCCGGTGACCGCATATGAAAGCTGTTCCCGCCTCAGCCCGTATATCTCATGGGGGTGCATGTCGATGCGCGAAATTCTGCACAGCGTGCGAAAAAAGCGGGCTGAGATTAAGCAGACCCCTTCTCCTGCGGGAATTACATTGAAGGATCTCCGCTCCGTGGATGCTCGTCTGCATTGGCACTGTCATTTTATCCAGAAGCTGGAGTCAGAACCGGAAATTGAATTTTCTTGTTTCAACCGAACGTGTGAAAACGTGCGCCAGCGGCACAATTTTCCCGACCGTCTCGAGGCATGGATGAATGGTCGAACCGGCTATCCGTTTGTCGATGCCTGCATGCGCGCCTTGCAGACGCGTGGATGGATCAATTTCCGGATGAGAGCCATGTTGGTTTCATTTGCCGCTTATGATTTATGGCTGGACTGGCGAGATTTCCGCGATTTTCTTGCCTGTCAATTCATCGACTACGAACCCGGCATCCATATCAGCCAGATTCAAATGCAAAGTGGTACAACCGGAATCAACACGTTACGCATGTATAATCCCGTCAAGCAAGGCCATGACCAGGATCCGCAGGGGACCTTTATTCGGGAATGGGTACCCGAACTGCAACAGCTTAGTGCAGCCGAAATCCACACCCCTTGGCTTTCAGCCCCAACACTCAGCTGCCCAGCGCCTATTGTCGACCATGCGGAGGCCGTTCGACATGCTCGCGCGGAATTTGCGGCTCTGCGACGCTTGCCCCAGCATCGCGCCGAAGCACAACGCGTGGCGGCAAAGCACGGCAGTCGCAAGAAATCCAATCGCTCCCGGGTGCGTAAAGCAAAGCCCAAACCCAGCCCCGCCCAGCAGGTTTTGCCTCTGAGTGATTAGAGTATGTTCATAAATACCATCTCCGAACTTCCACCTCTCTCCCTCCTTCCTCAAAACCAGAGAGTCCCACACTTCGATAAGTGTGGGACTCTTTCACCCTGCAAGTTCTGTTCAATTTCACTGCTGATGTGTATGGTTCATCCATGAAGAACCGAATGTACCGATGTTCGCTCGCTTGGTTGGTTGCCTTCTTGTTCACCGCGCACCCTGTTCAGGCGGAAGAACGTATCCTACACGACACGGAACAGGACGGCTGGTCCCTATGGACGGCCTATGGCCCTGGCATGAACGAGCGATATGGGTCCGCCAACAACTCGAAGCATTATCATCACCCGAGCCGCATCCTAACCAATGGAGCAGAGCGAATCCTGGAGGCGGTAGATACGGGGGAGGGCGAACCGAAACGCTATCAAAGCGGCAGCTTATCCACCCGGGAAGCCCCCAATGGCGCGGGCTACTTCCGATTCAGTAACGATGTTCGCAGCTTGCGATTTGAGTTTGAGGTAACCATCTCGGATTGGAATCATGCGGTTTGGCCAGCCTGTTGGTTGCGAGGAGTCGGTGGCGCTGTGGTGCATGAAATCGATGTCCTGGAAGGGTTCACAGCGCAAACCGGAACCAACCTCTACCGCTTTGCCGTTCATTCGGCAGGCAATGTGAATGTCATCCGAGACCCATGGCCAGGCACGCCCTTGGCAGCCGGGGAACGAGCGACCGTCTGGGTCGAAATTCATCGTCCCGGTGCTCGCCATGCTGAGCAAGCGCACATCCGCGCTGGCAAAAATGAGTCCGTGATCGTAGACGAACCCGATCCACATACCGCGGCTTGGTGGGCGGATGACTACGGCTGGGACTTGATTGTTCAGCAGCAAATTGGTGGCAATTGGGTCGGCGACCCGGACTTGCCCTACACTGGTTTTTTACAGAACGGGCAACCTGGACGGCCCGCGGCCGAAGTTCCAACCTGGCAGGGATACTCCACCATGACTCTGCACCGCGTTCGCGTCATCGCCGCTTTGGACACCTACAAAATGGGCCACACTCCATCGGACGAACCGCTCAAAGAGTTCCATTTTGACTCATGGATCACGCGTCTGTACACGCTCGAAACAACCACCAATCTAGTTGAGGGCGAATGGTCCGCAGTCTCGGGCCAAGGCCCTCGCCCCGGAGCTGGCGGTCTCGACATAATGACCGCGCCCGTCAGTGAGCCGCGGCAATACTTCCGCATCCGTTCCGACTTCTAGCCCTCCTTGACAAAGCTTGACGGCCCTGATGTAGGCCTCCATGATTCCTTGATGCCCGGGAGGTCAAATGAAAACCAATTATATCGGCTTACTTATCAGCGTCGTTGCCTTGCACGTTGGACTTGCAGCAAATGCGCAACCCTTGAAGGCGTTCTACATCGGACACAGTTTAAGCGATCAAATTGCTGAGATGGTGCAGTCGCTTACGGACGACACTGAAGACGTTTACTTTGATTGGAGATACCAATCCATTCCCGGATCGCCACTGATCTACCAGTGGGAGCGAATGGCAGCCGACGATTACACGGCCCATCCGCCTCATATCTATCCGTTCTACGACCCTACAAACGGCTTGCCTGCCGGTGATTTTGATGTGTTGGTCATGGTGGATTCGGTGCCCCGGCAATCGGAAGGAGAGTGGGGCATCGCGATGACGTATACTTACTCGGGCCTTTTCCTGGATTATGCCGTACTGCATAATCAAAGCCCGGAGGGCTTGACGAATCAGCTTCAGAATACGTGGGGCGGAGACTTTGATCCGGCACCCACACCCGAACAGGCGGCAATCTTTCAAACTTTGGCGTGGGAGACCGTAACAGAATACTGGGCCCGTGCAGGCTACCTGACTTGGCGAACCAACCATTTCGACTGGGAGTAAAACAGGCTCTTCATACAGTCATGATTTACTGCGAGAAGCTCGCCACGAGGTCAAAACCCCCAGCAAAAAGCCGATCAGCAGAGTCAAAAACAAAAGGGCGGCACGCGGCATCGCTACGCGGGCAAACAGAATCCGGGTCTCAACCGATTCTGTATTCTGTAATATGATCAACAGCCCCAGTGCCGCAAGCACGCTTAATATGACCAGCTTCACACGTGGATTTATTAAGTGACTCATAGACTTCCTTTCATGGTGCAATGATAACTATTCGTGCCGGTTGTTCAAGGAAGGATAGATCGTGACATTTGAACAATGTTTCTGCCAAGGTCCGCACTTCAGAAACGAATTCCAGCAGGAATGGAGACAAATGGAGGACTGCAACAAGATGAGAAAATGTGGCAAGACCGAATTGGGCCTCGTGGCTCTGGCAGCGCCCCTGATGCTCGAAACAGCGGTAGCTGATCTGCCACAACGCGAGCTTATCAATCACCATCTTCATAAGGGAAGGTTGCAGATGGTGGTAACTGATGGCGCGGTGACTCTCTTATTCCATTCGGTGGACGCCGTTGAGGTTGTCTTTACTCCGACCAACCAGGAAGGCCACCCCCCCTCGTTCGCGCTTGTAGACCAACCCCAGCCTGTTGACATGGAATTGGAAGAAGATGAGGATGCGCTCCGCTTACGCAGTGCAGGCATCTCCATTGAAATCCAAAAGAGTCCGTTTCGACTGCGCTATTGGCATCGCGAGCGGAAACTACTGGAGGAGGATCCCGGCTTTATTGTTGGCGAGAATCGGTCTGGCTTTCGGTTTCGAATCGGCGAGGAAGACCGGATGTTCGGCGGCGGCTCCCGAGCCTTTGGCCGTATGGATCGTCGCGGCGAGCGACTCGAGCTGTACGCGCAAAGCGCTTACAATTACTCGGACCACGCACGTGTCATGTACTACTCCATGCCTGCCGTCATTTCCTCGCGCAAGTATATGCTGGTGTTCGATAATGCCGCTCGAGGCGACCTGGATATTGATTCCGCCGGAAACAGCTCCTTACTATTTGAAGCTGTTGGCGGCCGATGGTCGTATGTCTTGATGGCTGGCGAGAGCTGGGCGGACCTATCTGCTGTAATCGCCAATACTACAGGACACCAACCGATGTTGCCTCGCTGGGCCCTGGGCCATCTCACCTCGCGGTTTGGCTATCAATCTCGTTCCGAGGCAGAATCCGTTGTGGCCCGGCATGTTGAAGATGATATTCCTCTGGATGCGATTATCTTCGACCTTTACTGGTTTGGTCCGGACATGCGCGGTTACATGGGCAATCTCGACTGGGACCGAAACGCATTTCCCGAACCTGAAGAGATGATCCGAAATTTCAAACAAAAAGGGATCAAGACCATCTTAATCACAGAGCCCTTCATACTTACCCAATCGACAAACTGGGAGGATGCCGTTGCTCAACAGGTTCTGGCACAAGATCAAGACGGTAGCTCCGCAACATTTGGGACGTTCTTTGGCCAGGCGGGCCTCGTCGATGTCTTTAATCCTGCAGCCCGCGAATGGTTCTGGGGATTCTACCGCAAGCAAATGGAGGCCGGTGTGGCCGGCTGGTGGGGCGACCTCGGAGAGCCAGAAACGCACCCGGATCATCTTTTACACGTGATCGGTCGAGCCGAGGAGGTTCACAACGCGTTTGGCCACACCTGGTCAAGAATGGTCTATGAGGGGTACCGAAGGGACTTTCCAGATATGCGCCCCTTCAACCTGATGCGCTCCGGCTTTGTTGGCACACAACGATACGGCATGATCCCGTGGAGCGGTGACGTTAATCGCTCCTGGGGCGGCTTGCGATCTCAAGTGGAAATTTCGCTAAAAATGGGTATGCAAGGCGTGGCCTATATGCACTCCGACCTCGGTGGCTACACAGGCGGGACGCATGACCCCGAGCTCTACATTCGCTGGATGCAATTCGGCATCTTTCAACCCATTTATCGTCCCCACGCCCATCCATCCGTGCCCCCAGAGCCCATCTTCTGGGACAACGACACCAAGGCCATTGTTCGTGAAGCCATTCGTCTTCGATATCGCCTGCTGCCATACCACTACACCCTCATGTTCGAGAACTCCACATCCGGATTGCCACTGATGCGGCCATTGCTATTTGTGGATACACGACCGGAAATGGAAGATCGTCTGGATGCGTACATGTGGGGCGATGCGCTATTGGTTTCTCCCGTCCTGGCCCCTGACGTTTCCGAACAACAGGTGCCATTGCCCGAGGGGACGCACTGGTTCGATTTCTGGACAGGCGATCGGTATGAGGGAGGTCAGACCATTGCCGTGCCCGTCTCCCTTGAAAAAATCCCTGTATTTGTCCGAGGTGGATCATTCCTGCCGTCCATGCCTGTAATTCAGAATATGACGCACTATGATCCCAGCAAACTCACGGTCGATTTTTACGTAGACCCTTGGGTATCGACATCACAAGGCCATGTCTACGATGACGATGGCGTTTCTCCCGATGCGTTTGCAAACGGACAATTCGAAAGGATTCAATTCCGCTCCGAGCGCACATCGGAGGGCGTACTGACCTTGCATGTCGGCGGAGAACGGCACGCATATCCAGGCCGCCCTGACCAGCGGCAGCTTCAATTTCGCATTCACGGCCTGGATAAAGCGCCGTCCGCGATCCGTATCGATGGTGTCGACATTGTCGAGGATGCAAAGTGGAACAAGGAGCTCAACCAGCTCCATTTTTCAGTCGAGTGGGCAGGGGATCCGCGCATCATAGAAATCCCCCTCACTGACATCGACCGACAGTAGGCGTTCTCAGAATTTTCCGAAACGGAAGCGTGGAATCAATTGTTAAATAATGCCTCCAAATAGTCTCTCCAATCCCGCCCCATTTCGTGTTGCCAGAGGGATCATACTTCGATAAGTATGATCCCATGCAAGAGCGCCTCAAACCAACGTTATGGCGAACATGTCGAGCCTTGGCCAGCAAGCAGCGACTAAACCTGATTCGCCTACTAGATGAGCACGAAGAACTGACTGTGTCACAGGCCGCAAACAAAACTGGACGGCCTCTAAGCGGAGTCAGCGAGGATCTACGGATCTTAAACGCTCGCGGCTTGCTCAAGGTGCGGCGCAAGGGTCTTTACGTCCACTATCGGATTGGTGCAGACAGTTCCATATCTGGTGCCGACACTCTGGTCAAAGCACTCAAAGATCTGTTGCACGCTGCTCCAGACAGACAAGCTGCGGCACTAAAAGCACTAACTGGGTTTACCCATGTACGGAGGCATAAGATAATTTATGAACTTCATCAGGCACCGGCCAGCTTCGGTCAACTTGTGCTTCGATGCCATATTTCTGCGCCCTCTTTGAAGCGACATATACGCAAATTACGTGACAGAGGCTTTGTGAAACTTGAGAAGCACATTTACCATCTTGCCACCCCTACAGATCCACTGCGAAGATACTTGCTGTCAGCAGCATCTAAGCCTCCATGAGGGGGTCATACTTATCGAAGTATGACCCCCTGAAGGCAAGCAAGACAGTGCGAGTTTCGATGATTATAGTTTCCCATTTTTTCCTGCCGTTGAAACATGTTTGCTTCCAGCTTCGTTGCCTGCTCATGTAAGAGGCTGCTCCAGATAGAACTCATTCAATTCTAACACGCCCAGATTATTGACACAGTGTGTGCGCAGTGATACGGTCGACGCTAGGTTAAGTAAAACCTTGTACCTTTCTTGATCCAGGTGAAAAGCGATGTCGGAGCCAGAAAAAGCAGGAGAGCAGTTGTCGGTGGCTGTGCATGAGCAGGTGGCTTATGTGCGTCTCAACGATCGCGGTTCCTTTAAGATCAGCAAGCCTCTGAAGCAATTCGGTGTATCCGCTATTGACCATGGCGTGAATAAGATCGTGGTCGACATGGAGCAATGCGTTGGCATGGATAGCACGTTTATGGGGGTATTGGCCGGTCTCGCCTTTCGCCTTAAAAAACAGAATGAAGGCCATATCTACATGGTGAACCTCACCTCGCGAACACGTGGATTGCTGGCAACACTAGGCCTTGACCAATTGGTGAAAACGTTCATGCAAGGTGCAACGCCGACTGAATTCGCAGGAATGCTGCAAAATGACGGCCGGCAAATGGATGTTCTCAAGCATGAATCTGGTTCCCGTCGGGAAACGGCTGAAATGATGCTGGAAGCCCATGAGAATCTGGTCGAAGTCAGCAACGAAAACCTGCCGCGATTCCGTGATGTATTGACCTTTCTCCGCGAAGATATTGCGAACGCAAATGATGCTGAGGCAGAACCGCCTGCAGTATGAATGCAGATATGGCCAGTGGCGCAATCTTAGCTTCGTTCCTCCTGCTTTTGCTGGCCTTCACCTCGGTGGGCCTTTTTTTTGCGGTCGGCATGATTCGCCGACTGCGCCACGAGCGCGATCAATTGATGCATCAAGAAGAAGTCATCTTTGGCTTCATTCACGATGTCGCCGATGTGTTTGCGTACAGTGATCACATTGATTTGGACCGGATGCTCGACCGGGTCTTGTTTTATGCTTCCCGCACCACACATGCCAGTTCAGCAGCTATTTTCCTCTACGAAAAAGAAGATCAAGCATTTCATGCTCGAGCCATATCCGGCCTCTTCCCGCCACTGCAAGGTCAGGTGGAAGCCAGCCTGTCGCGAGCCGTCAGCAAATCTCAGGCGATCCACGATTTGGTTCGCTCGCAAGTGATTCATCAAGGCGAAGGCTTAATTGGCGAAGCAGCAGACTTCGGCTCCGCCATCTTGATCGAAGATGCCGAACGCGATGCACGAGTCCCCCAATACGAACTCGATTTCTTGCACATCCGCTCCATTCTCTTGGTCCCGATGCGCTTTATGCAGAAAACCATGGGTGTCATGGCCGTTGTGAATCGCATCGACGCCAAACCGTTCAGCCAAACCGACTTGAATCTTCTGCAGGCACTTGCCGATCAAGCCTCCGTTTCCATCCACTATGCCGGGCTGCGCGACACGCTCGACGAAAAAAAACGCATCGATCACGATCTTACCGTCGCCCGCCAAATCCAAACCGCGCTCTTACCCAGATCCATCCCCGCATTCGAGGGGATTGAATTGGCGGCTTTCAACGATCCGGCCCAAGAGGTCGGTGGAGATTACTACGATTTCATTCAGATCGATGATCACCACCTCGGCATGGCCATTGCCGATGTGTCTGGAAAAGGCATCGTTGGCGCCATCATGATGTCGATTAGCCGCAGCGTCCTGCGGGCGCAAGCCGAAACCAGTTTAAGCCCCAGCGAAGTTCTCAAAGGCGTAAACCGCATTATGTTTGAAGACATTTCCGAGGACATGTTTGTCAGCATGCTCTACATGGTCCTCGATACGCGCACCCGCGAACTCGTCGTGGCTCGCGCGGGTCATGAGCGCCCCGCCTGGTGCCAAGCCCAAGACCGCTCCTTTACCATCATTGACTCTCGCGGCCTGGCCTTGGGCATTGCCGATCAAGACTCCTTTGACCTGGCCATCAACGAAACCCGTGTCCATCTGGAGCCGGGAGATGTCGTGATTGCCTACACCGACGGGGTCACAGAAGCCATGAACGCCCAGGCTGAGGAATGGGGCGTGGAGCGCCTCCTCGAAACGGTTTACCCATCAGCTCCCCACGGGGCCAACGCAGTATTGAACGGGGTCCGAGAAAAATTGGCGCGCTTTGTTGGCAGTGTCGAACAATATGATGATATGACCTTGCTTGCGCTACGGATTTTATCATAGTATCAATTGGAGAGTCGAAAAGGAGTAAAGAACCATGCGTGAATGCTTAATCAAAAGAGAAGAGCGGGACGATCTGGATATCGTACGTCTCGATGGGGCGTTGGATTCTTATTCATTTCCGCGCTTGGAGACCGCTCTGAACGAATTGCGTGATAGTCAACGGCATCAGGTGGTTCTGGATTGTGGCGGACTCGATTACATCAGCAGCGCCGCCTTAGGAGCCTTAATCGGGTTTGCCCGGCGGTCACGCGAAGCAGGCGGCGACCTCAAATTAGTTAAACTTTCTCCTAAAATCTTTAATATCGTAGAGCTATTAGGCTTCCACAAAATCCTCGAAATCCATACCTCTGTTGAAGATGCCGTAAACAAATTTAATGCATAGGCTCAGTCGTCATGTCCTCCAGCGATCAGAAAAATATTCAAGGGTTTGTCACCCTGCACATTCCGTCGCAATTCGGTTATTTACGGGTTCTGCGTCAATCCATCCTTGATACCAGCGTCCGGGCGGGCCTGTCGGAATTCGATGCCGCTCAGCTTGAAATGGCTGTCGACGAAGCCTGCGCCAACATCATCGAGCATAGTTACGGCAGTACGCGGGCCAATAAATCTGGGGCCGACGGCGGCATTCACGTCAATTTGTTTCAAGAAAAAGAGCGCGTCGTGGTCGAAATTTTCGATCATGGCAAAGGCTTTGATTTCGATGCCCACAAAGAGATTGATCCAGAAACCTATCTCGACGAGGGCAACGAACGCGGCTTAGGCATGTTCATCATCCGCCGCTTCGTCGATGAAGTCACCTACGAGCGGGCCACCCCCTCCGGGAATCGCCTGCGACTGGTCAAACACATCTGACGGGTTTGACTCCGCTCGGCATGCCGGGCTCCCCTCTGACTGCTGGACCCCATCAAGCAGAAAGGAATTTTTATGCGTAAGAAAGAAACACAAAAAAACGACCCAGTCGAAGCAGCGCCTCTCCCAGAGGAGCCGACCACTGATCCTGTGATCGATGCGGAAATCGACCCGACGGCACAGTCCCCGGAATCAGACACCGAGAACTTATCCCCAGACACTGAAACCCCAGAGCCGGCCCCGCGTACAGAAGAAGACGAAGCGCTGGAAACGCGTATGCTGCGCTTGCAGGCCGATTTTGACAATTATCGCAAACGGACTTTGCGGGAACGATCCGAATGGCAACGGCAAGCCGCGGAAAATGTCCTCGCCGACCTGCTCCCCGTCATCGATCATTACGAGCTCGGCCTCAAGACCGCCCGCGCTCAAGAAACATCCGCATCCGTCGTGGACGGATTCCAGATGGTCTACGAGCAGTTCTTGGCCGCTCTGAAGAAACATCAAGTCACCCCGATCGCCGCCGAGGGCGAAGTCTTCGATCACAATCATCACGAAGCCATCACCTACGTTCCCTCCGAGGAACATCCCGCCGATGTCATTATTGCAGAGACCCGGCGGGGATACAAAATTGGTGACAAACTCTTGCGCGCATCACAAGTCGTCGTGTCCAGCGGCCCGGCTGAAGCAGAAGCCGCCGCCGACAATGATGCCGCCGAAACTGCATCTTGATGCGAGGAACGTATGCCCACGACTAAACGAGATTTTTACGAAGTATTGGGAGTCGGTCGGAGCGCGACCGCTGACGAAATCAAGAAGGCCTACCGCAAATTAGCCGTCCAATACCATCCCGACAAAAACCCCGGCAACGTCGAAGCCGAGGAGAAATTTAAAGAGGCCACCGAAGCCTACGAAGTGCTTAGCGACTCGCAGAAGCGGCAAAAGTACGATCAATTTGGGCACCAAGCCTTTGGCCCCGGATCCGGTGGCGGCGGGTTTGGTGGGGGCGGCTTCCAAGGCATCGACCTCGAAGAAGCGCTCCGCACCTTCATGGGCGCCTTTGGCGGCGGGGGCGGCGGTGGACGCGGCAGCATTTTCGACGACTTCTTTGGCGGAGGCATGGGCGGCGGTCGATCCGATCGCGGCGCCGCCAATCGGGGCAACGATCTTCGCTTCGATCTCGAAATCGACTTTGAAGAAGCCGTCTTCGGATCCCAGCGCGATCTCACCTTTAACGTCATGGACGAATGCGCCAAATGCCAAGGCAGCGGGGCGGCGGCGGGCAGCAAGCGCGAGACGTGCCCCCAATGCAAAGGCACCGGCCAAACCATTTCCTCGAACGGCTTCTTTCATGTTCGCCAAGCCTGCTCCACCTGCGGCGGCACCGGCGAAATTCTTCGCAACCCCTGTCGCGAATGCCGCGGCTCCGGTCGCGTCAAGGCCCGACGAACCATCACCGTAAAAATCCCCGCCGGCGTCGAAACCGGATCGCGCCTGCGAGTCGCTGGCAAAGGCGAAAGCGGTACCCGCGGCGGCCCGGCCGGCGATCTGTATGTCGTCCTGCACGTGCGAGAACATCCCTTGTTCAAGCGCCGCGACGAAGACATCTTTGTCGAAGTGCCCGTGCCGTTTCATGTGGCCGCCATCGGCGGCGAAATTGAAGTACCCACCATCCATGGCATCGCCAAATTGAAAATTCCCGCCGCCACCGAAAGCGGCAAAGTCTTTCGCCTACGCGGTCGCGGCCTCAAAGGGGTTGGCACCTTCGGCAACGGCGACCAACACTGCGTCGTCATGGTCGAAACACCGGAACGGCTCAGCGGCAAACAACGCAAAGCCCTGGAAGAATTTTCGCGGTTGCTGGACGACGATAACCATCCCGTCCGCCAAAAAATGAACAAGCGCGCTTCGGAATTTTACAAACGCCGCGACACGCTGCAAAAAAACAAGTAACACCCGGATTTCCATTGAATGGAAAAACGCCTTAAAAATCTTCCATTGAGTGGAAAAATGCGCTCGATTTTTTCCATTGAATGGAAAAATGCCCCAAAAAGTTTCCATCGAGTGGAAAAACACGCCAAAAAGTTTCCATTGAATGGAAATGTGGCTCAAAAAGTTTCCATTGAGTGGAAAACACCCTGCTTTTCCTTTCCATTGAGTGGAAACGCAGCATGAGCCTGCGTTGTTATACCCCTGCCCCGCTGGTCGGTCCCGCGGAGGTCGAATTGGATCGCGAGACGAGTCATCATCTGGTTCGCGTCATGCGCCGACAGGTCGAGGACGCGGTCGAGTTGTTTGATGGTCAGGGAAATGTGGCGCAAGGAGTGATTCAGTCCGCAACCAAACAGGCGGCGACAGTTGCCATAGACAAAATCGTTTCCGAGCCACAGACGATGCCCCAAATTATTCTGGTGCAGGCCTTGATTCGGCCGCAGCCGATGGATTTCATTTTGCGTAAGGCCACGGAATTGGGTGTGGCGGCGATTCAGCCGGTACTGACTCAGCATTGTGTGGCGCGGACGCGGGAACGACCGGAGCGGTGGCGGAAAACGGTGGTATCAGCTGCAGAACAATGCGGCGCCAACTGGTTGCCGGAGCTGCGCCCCGTGCTGGACTGGTCGGAGTGGCTGCAGCAACGCGCCGCCGGAGGACCCGCAGTGATAGGAGCCTTGACGAAGGACGCGCAGCTGCTGCGGGATGAAGTGCGGGCATGGTCAACTGTGCCGGAGCAGGTGGCAGTGTGCGTCGGACCAGAAGGCGATTGGACGGCGGAAGAGCAAGCGGCGGCGATTGAATCGGGTGTGGTGCCGGTGTCGTTCGGGCGATTGACGCTGCGAGCTGAGACGGCAGCCGTGTTTGTGATGGCGGCCCTGCGCTATGAGTTTGGCGTTGCGGTTTGATTGACTTCGGGCCGTCGAGGGAGTACTCCTTAAGTCGAGGATGTTAATGCGGGAGAAAAAACAATGAAATATGTATCGCTATGGCGGATTGTCTGTGTGGGATTGCTGATGGGTGTGACAGCTTGTTCCACGTTAACGGATGCCTTGAATGAGCGCGCCAGTGGAGGAGCTGAGTCGCCAGAGGATGCCGCATTACGCTCGGATGTTTTGGCCCGTCTGCGGGACGATCCCATGACCGGTGAACACGTTTTCGGGGTGTCGGTTGATAATGGTGTGGTGATTTTGCGTGGCTGGGTTCCCGATGACACAACTCGGTTGCGAGTCAATAGTGTGGTTCGCAGCACGCCGGGTGTCGTTGAGATCGATGACCGATTGATCCGGTAGGTTGGCTGTGCGCTGGGTAGCTAGGCCGAGGGGATGGTTGTGGATGCGCAATTTTCTGCATCCATAATGACGAATGACGAAAGACCCAAGCACGAATCAAGTCCTAAGCACTAAGCTCGAACACTCGCTCAGATTCCGAGTGGTTCTCTTCCAACGCCTGATGTGTCTTGTGTCGCATCTCGGGAAATTGTATCCGCCATTAAGGCGCGCATGTTTTTTGACATTCGTGCTTCGGGCTTCTTTCGTATTTGGATATTTGGGTGTTTTATTTATATCTGTAGGCTGTGCTGCGCCACGCGGGTCTGCTCTGCAGCCTGTCTCTATGCCTGCCCCAAGCGAAACGGGGCATTTCATCCATTCCGTTCCTTGGACAACGGCCCCCCAATTGGATGCCTATGGTCAGGTGCTGGAGAGGATCACGGCGCGATGGCAGCCTCAGTCCCGCCGATTCCAATGGCGGCGGCAGTCGGAATGGGATTTCGATTGGCGGAACCCAGATGGACAATTGGAGGCGCTGTTGCGCGAACGCGGCTTGTGGAGTGTCTGGGCGACGGGCACAGAAGCGAAATTGCGCGAGCGGGTTCGTGCTGATGTGCCTGTCTGGATCTTCTTGCAGGAGAATCCGTTTAACCGCGCCACATTGCGGCCGGCCATTGTGGTGGGCTTTGATACGGACCCGGACATCTGGTGGATCACGGGGTTGGATGAACCGCCAGAAGAATGGGCGGGCAGCGAGTTGAGTTCTCAATGGTCCTCTGCAGGACGGCACTGGGTGTTGATTGCGCCGCCGGAGGCAGAGGGCTGGGAGCTGTCCGCAACCGAACGACATGCGCGGGGGCGCTATTGGATGGCGCTGGGTCAGTATGCAGAGGCGGCTGATGATTTTGGTGTGGCCTTGACTCTCGAGCCGGACCAGCCTCTGCATTATATCGAGCTGGCTGACAGTCATTTGCGCCGGCAGCAGTTTGCGGCTGCCGAGCCGTTGTATCGGGCGGCATTGACGCTGGCCGCCGACAATGCTCGCGCCTTGAATAATCTCGCCTATTTACTGGTCCATGCGGAAGGAGACTTGGAGGAAGCCGTGCGATTGGCGCGACGGGCCGTCAGCTTAGCCCCGGACAATCCGAGGCTATTGGATACGTTGGGAGTCGCGCTGCATCGGCGAGGTGATGATCGAGAGGCGGCGCGGATGTTGCAGCGGGCGCGGACACGCGCATTGGACGCGGATGTGGATACCCAAACGACCATCGCCCTGCATTTGGTCGCCGTCTATCATGATACCGGAGAAGAACATTTGGCCCGGCAGACGTTGGCCGATGCCTTGGCCTTGAATCCGCGTTTGTCCGTGCCAGGAGAATACAGCCAGTATTTGCGCCCCGGTCGAGTTGTGCCGCGGTAAGGATCTTATTTATCAATGGGTAAGGCGGGCGGCTTGTTCGACGTAGCGTCCGTGCGAAGTCGGGTCCCTCGCCCGCCGCGGCTCGCTCGGTGAGCTCGCCCTACCTTCCTGTTTAATACCGATAGGTATATCTTTTTGGTATCAGACAATACTGCCGCCCCAGAGCTCATCAATGAATTCTCTCCAAGGCAGCATGATAATACCTTGTACTTGGCGTCGACGAGGATCATTGCAAACGACATAGGCTTTGCGGGGCTTGTGCTCATCGCAAAAGGCTTTAAGCGAGCGAAGCTCCGTGCCGTCCACTCGGGCACTCCCCT
>SLBD01000093.1 GCA_007126515.1 Kiritimatiellia bacterium | reverse complement strand
TTTCCTCAATAAAAAAGCCGCTGGTTGCGATGAACCAACGGCTGACTCCATTTTGTTTTCAACCGTTTCCCTCCGCCGGTATGATCCGGATCAGGTAATCGGGGTATGCTCTCAGGCCACGCGGCCACCCCCAACGATGCGTGGACTATGATCCGCGCCGCTGGGTTTGTCAATGACGGGCCGCCAGCAGCCGGGGCAGACGCATCTAAATTCCCATACATTTGCCCATTTCCGGCTCCGTTAGGGTGGGAACAGTCATCCTTGCCTGTTCCTTCTGCCAGGCGCTATGGATACGCTGCATCGACGGTGATGCCAATTCCACCCCGTGGCGTAAAGGCGCCTTTCACTTCGGCCTTCTTGGGGGCGCACGCAGCGACTAGATCGTCAAGCACGCGATTAGTGATTCGTTCAGCGAAGGCACCTTCATTCCGGAAAGAGAACAGGTATAACTTGAGGGATTTGCTTTCGATGCAACGCTGATCGGGAACATAGCGAATCGTTAGGGTTCCGAAATCCGGCTGATTGGTGATTGGGCACAAAGCGGTGAATTCGGGACAGTCAAATGTGATCCAAAAGTCCCGCCCCGGGCTGGGATTGGGAAACGTTTCTAGCACCGCTTGCTCGGGTGAGGTGGGATAGATTGTTTTTTCAGCCCCCAACTGTGAGAGCGTAAAGTTCTGGGTGTCTGTCATGGATTAGTCCTCTCTAGATAAGTGTATGCGGCCGCCCAGCGGTGCTGGTGGCCGGGAGCGGGGATCTTGTTCGTCCACCTGATAAAGTTTATGCAGTTGATAGCCAGCCCGGAATGGGTCGCCGCGTTCCTTAATGGTCTGGTTGATCGAATCGAGCACCGCGCGATTTTGGCGCTGTGACCACTCCGGATGCAGCCACACGTGGTCTGCGCGTAGATCGTCGCCTAACCAAGCCAACCAGTCGGCGATGGACGTTTCATGTTCGACAATCAATTTCAATTCATTCGCGCAGCGAACGTTTTCGCGCAAGGGCAGTTTTTGCCATTTTGGACTGACGGTGACCCAGTCGAATGTGCCTTGCAATGGGAAGGCACCGCTGGTCTCGATGTGGCAACGCAGACCGCGATCACGGATGACATCTGTTAAAGCGGACAGATCGTGGATCGCGGGCTCTCCGCCAGTAATCACGACAAAGGCTGCGGCAGAGTCAATGGCTTCTTGCAGCAATTCGTCGGGCGGCAGGCGTTCGATGTTCCGCGGGATGAACTCCGGGTGCCATGTTCCCGCAGAATCACACCACGGACATTGAACCGGACAACCGTACAGGCGAATGAAGAAGGCCGCCCGCCCTGCATGGCAGCCTTCGCCTTGCCAGGAATAAAACCGCTCATGCACCGGTAAGCGTCTTGCTTCCGTCTGAAGCAGCGCGTTACTCATTGTGCCTCCTGGCGGGCTTGGGACGGAAAGTAGGCTGCTGAATTGCGCTGATCTTCCAGCACCTCAACGCCTACGAGAAACACACGACCCTCGGTTTGCGCGCGGACTTCCTGATCGACCCAGTCGAACACATGCTCGCACAATCCTTCGCTTGAGCAGTTGGGCACGACATAGACTTTGAAGGCCTCGGGAGCTGCCTGGACGATCGTCTCGCGCAGCGGGTCATCCTCGGCGAACACGCAGGCATGATCAAAGCGCGATTCCAATTCATTTCTGATGAAACGCAGTTTGCCAAAGTCGATCACGAATCCATTCTCATCGCGCTCGTGGCAGCCGAAGGTCAGCGCAAAAGTCCAATTGTGTCCATGAATGAGGGAGCAGTGCCCGTCATGCTTGTGTTGACGATGAGCAAAGGGAATGTCCGCGTATACTTTGCGACACGTGATCATGCCGGTATTCTCCAAGCATTGTCGACCATCGCTTGGATGCTGGGTGCAGAGGCAGAATACTTGGTCGGATCCTTGACTCCCGCCAAATAAAAGGCTTCCCGGCGTTCCACGCACGTCCCGCAACGGCCGCAATGCGTACGCCCGCCTTTATAGCAAGACCAGGTCTGTTCAAAGGGCACCCCAAGTTTATCGCCCAGCCGAACAATATCCGCTTTGCTTCGGTTGACGAATGGACTCCATAGATACAGTTCCTGCCAATCGGCCAGGCGCAAGGCTTTGTCTACGGCTTCTGTGAACTCATGGCGACAGTCGGGATAAATGGCATGATCACCACCGTGGGCGGCATACGCCACGGCCTCGCATTTCTGCGATAAAGCCCATCCGCCGGCAATTGCCAGCATGATCATATTACGGTTCGGCACAATCGTTTGCTTCATCGTTTCCTCGGCGTAATGCCCGTCCGGGACTGCCACCGAGGCGCTGGTTAAGCTGCTGCCGGCCAACAAACACTGCAAGCCAGAACAGTCAGCAACTTCATGCGTCACGTTGAGCGATGCACAAATGGTACGCGCCGCGTCCAGCTCGCGTTTATGCCGTTGGCCATAGTCGATGCTTAACGCAAACACCTCGTGCCCATCGGCCAGCAATGAGTATAAGAGAACCGTTGAATCTAAGCCGCCGGAATAGATCAGTATAACCCGTCGACGACGTCGCAGGCCATCGTAGCGCAATGCCGAGGAACCTGTGGCTGGTTCTAATCGCGCCGCATGTCGCACCACCAGTTCGGCTTCGTCGCGGGTAAACAAGAGGCGATTGCGGTGTTTGCGTCCCAAGGGAATGGCACCACGGGAGCGCCATTGCCACAATGTTTGACGTGATACACCAGCCCACTCGGCTACTCCTTGTAAATCATAATAGGAAACACCTTCCAATATCAGGACTGGTTCAGCGTGCTTGTGTTTGCTTTTTGTCGACATAATGTCAACGAATGTAAACAACTGTACGTGACTGTCAATATTTTGCTGGGATAAATCATGGCCCATGAATGCCTGTTCGAACCAGTCGAAATCCGACATCAGCATCGCGATAGGCGCGGGGAAATTGGAGTCGATGGAAAACGCGTAGCAAGTCCGGATCTCGCTCGGCCCAACTGCCACCCATGACTGGGGCTGTGTCGTCGTCTTCATTTTTTGCTTGGGTCCATTCCGCGACGTTCCCTGCCATGTCATGAAGACCCAATGGGTTGGGGGCAAAATCGCCTACTGTTTTGGGGCCTTCGGCATCAAACTGAGCGCGCCCTTTCGCAGGTGCCCAGCCCCAGGGGAAGGGGCGCCCCGGCTGGCCGGCGGATGCGGCAATTTCCCATTCTGTAGCGGTGGGAAGTCGATAGAGATCTCGTCCGCGATCGGATCGCCAGTCGGCGTAAGCTACGGCATCAGCGTAGGAGACGTAAGCGACGGGGAGTTGGGAGTCAACGCGGGCATGACAGCGGCCTTGATGAAAATATATCTGTTCAGATGTATAGGCAGGGTCGGGAGGACGTTGATTCAAGAATTGAATAAACTCGCCGACTGTCACTTCGGTGCGCTGGATGGCAAAATCTGTGACCGTGACGGTGTGACGAGTATGAGTCGGACTTTCCGGGCTGCCAATCGTATACGTGTCGCCGGGGATCATGATCCAGTCTCGCGAATCATGCCGCGAAGGGGTGCAGGACATGCTCAACATCCAGACGGCACTCATTCCTAGGAAATAGTGTGCGGACGCAATTGGTAATTTATGGGAAGATGGTTTTGACATATCTGCCGGTTTTGGCCTAAGTTGTTATTCAGAGGACGTATGGGATATTACCCTATCGCGATTGGAATCAATTATGGAACCATTATATATCGTTGTCACTGTTAGCACCATACTGGCTGTATTGTTAGTTGTGCTGTTAGTAAAGTTAATTGCACTGAGCAAATTGCTTAATGGATTAGCCGAAAAAATTCCTGGAACAGCTATGACTGCCTCGGAGCTAGCGGAAGAGCTGGGAGGATCGATCCAATCGGCATTTGAGAATTATGTTCCTCAGCCTGCTGCGTTGGGCGAGGTCATTGCAAAGGCAACGGAACAAGCGGCATCCAAGCAACTGGAATTGGGAAGCTCGTTGGCATCGGGGTATGGTGAGTTGGTTGTGAAGTTTGATGCCGCTCTGAAGGGATATGCGGGCGAAGTTGAGAATTCGTTGCGTGGACTTGGTGGTCATTGGGGTGAATCTTTGACTCAAACGCTGACGGCCCATGCCGAGCAGGTCAACGCAGCCAGTGCAGCCTTGTCGGAAAAGCTGGAGAAGATTTCCAGCCTCGAGCAAAACATTGTTGAGTTGTTGCGCCTCCAAGAGGCCATGGAAGGAACGATTCGGGAGCTGGCAGCCAGCACGGAATTCAAGGAGACGCTGACCTCTCTGCGTACCCATTTGGCTGAATCCGACAAACTTCTTGTGGAAGCTGCGAAGCCCCGCACAATTCGCCTAGTAGAAACCGATGGCGAAATCACCGAGTAAGTCTGTACATGTTATTGGCGCTGGGTTGGCGGGCAGCGAGGCCGCGTGGCAAATTGCCGAACACGGCCTTCATGTAGATCTATTTGAAATGCGCCCCGTTGTACCGACCGGGGCTCATGTCAGTCCTGATTGCGCCGAACTCGTCTGTTCCAATTCTCTCGGATCGGCATTGCCCGACCGCGCCTCTGGCCTTTTGAAGGAGGAAATGCGGTTACTCAGCTCTCTGCTTATGAAGTGCGCCGATGCCTGTGCAGTGCCCGCGGGCGGCGCTCTGGCCGTTGATCGACATGCGTTCTCGGCCGAGGTGACCCGTCGCCTGGAGGCGCATCCTCGGATTCGTATCATTCGCGAAGAAGTAAAGCACATTCCTGACGCTCCCACGGTCATTGCCTCAGGACCTCTTACATCCGATGCGCTCGCCGACGATTTGGCTGAGTTTGGTGGTGATGAGCACTTGTATTTCTTTGATGCGATTTCTCCGATTGTGACCGCGGAGTCCATCGATATGGATCTAGCTTTTCGGGCCTCTCGCTACGACCGGTCCGAACAGCCGGAAGGGGATTACATTAACTGCCCACTGAATCGCGATGAGTACGAAGCATTTATTGATGCCTTGCTGAACGCTGAACGAATTCCCCTCCATACCTTCGAAATGATCATGGAGCAGGGAGTGAAGGCGGGTGCCCATGAATTTTTTGAAGGTTGTCTGCCGATCGAGATTTTGGCGGCTCGCGGTCGTGAAGCACTGGCCTTCGGTCCGATGCGGCCGGTGGGCTTGACCGATCCCCGGACCGGTCGCCGCCCGTACGCTGCGTTGCAGCTGCGCCAAGATAATGTGGCTGCGACGTTGTATAACATGGTTGGCTTCCAAACCAATTTGCGGTTCCCCGAACAGAAGCGGGTGTTCGGCTTGATTCCAGGTCTGGCTGAGGCCGATTTTGAGCGATTCGGCCAGATGCATCGCAATACGTTTATTGCGGCTCCCAAGTTGCTGCGGCCGACGTTGCAATTTGTCCAGCGAGACGATTTGTTTTGCGCGGGACAGCTGACCGGTGTGGAAGGTTATGCTGGAAACATTGCGACAGGCGTATTGGCGGGAATTAATGCGGCACGGTGGTGCCAGGGCCTTGAGACTGTTTCCTTGCCCCGCGATACAATGCTGGGTGCCCTATGTCATTATGTGACTCATGCCGAAATGAAGGATTTTCAGCCCATGAAAGCCAACTTCGGCATACTGCCTCCGCTGGAGGGCAAGCCCGTCCGCGGCAAGCGCGAACGGGCCGCCCTTTATGCGCAGCGTGCCATCACCTCCCTACGATCGGTCCTGCCGAGTCTGAGTCGGTCGGCGGCGTAGAGCCGCTGGAAACGTGACGAAGAACAAGCCGGTCTGCAGCAAGCAGCGTAATCCGGTGGCCTCAGCATCAGATAGGGCAATGCTGACTCGTTGTGGTTCGCTGGCACCTGACCGTTTGCGCGAAAGGGACAGAAAGAAGTTTTGGCGTTCCTCCTGCCGAGCCAGAGAGATCAGGGTATTGCCCTGCGCTGAAGCGTGATACAGCCCGTTGCGTTGGCCTCCCACTTGCTTGGCTTTCCCTTCGAGCACCATGAGGATCTCGCTGACGTCAAGAAAGCCCAGTTTGACCACGATTTTGTTGTCCCAATCGAAGGTTGCAAATTCGCCTCCCGCGCTCCGAGGTCCTGCCGTGCTCTTTTGGGCCGCCAGTTCCAGGAAGAAGCAATTGTAGCGATCTTCATCGGACCGATTGATGCGTGGCTCAATCCGCATAGCGCTTCCAGTGCCCTTGCCGTTGGGGTGGTAAAAGCAAACGCTGCGACCTTTGTAGTCGGTTGTGTCGGGAACGCTCTCTCCTCGTGACATCTCTGATACGTTTTGAATCATGGTTCATTCCTCCCTGTATTAGAATGGCATGTCGTCGTCAGCGGTGGCCGCAGCAAGAGCTGCCTCCGGTTCGCGGTCCGGTGAGGTGCCCGTGTTGGTTCCCGGCTTCCCGTTCGATGTCGACAAGAATTGAATCCGCCATGCCCGCACGCGCAACCGTGAGCGTTTGTCACCCGATTCAGTCTCCCACTGGTCAAGCTGCAATTTACCCTCGACCAAGACCGGCGATCCCTTTTTGAGGAATTCCGCACAGTTCTGGGCCTGTTTTCCCCAGACAACGTTGTCGACAAAGGTGGGGCGTTCCACCCAATTGCCGTCCTTGTCCTTGTAGCGTTCATTGACCGCCACCCCCAGTTCTGCGACTGCAGTGCCAGAGGGCAATGTGCGCAATTGCGGATCGCGGGTGAGATGTCCCATCAGGAATACGTGGTTCATGGAATGCATGTTCAATCTCCTTGTTTATGGTTTCGTTATGCTGTGACCGAACGCCCGTCCGGCCTCATGCTTCCACATACCTAAAGAAACCAGCTCAGTGGTATTCCAATGAAATTTTGCTTCGATTAATAATTCTATGGATTTTGACCACAGAGGGATTGCTGGTATCCATATGTCATCGAGCACCGCCCTGAAAATCTGCCAAGATCTCTCGTTGTTGTTTATCTCAGTACTGAGACTTCAGCGACATTCCAGTTTTGGATCATACTTCGGAAAGTATGATCCCTTGGCAGATGCTTAGATTAACTCCGCGAAGACGCGGTCGCTGACGAAGAGTCCCGCGTTGGTGAGGCGGAGGCAGTCCTGTTCTTCGAGCAGCACGCCGAGACAAACGAGTTCCTCGATTTCTGTTCCGACGAGGTCTGTCCAGTCGTAGCCGGTGACGGCTTTGAAGGCGGAACGAGGGACACCGTCGATAAGTCGTAGCCAGTTGACGAGAATTTCGCGGGCTTTGGCTTCTGGTTCCAATCGCTCCTCAAACTGCAAGGGTGGTTTCCCTGCCTGCAGGGCTTGACTCCAAGGACTGAGTCGACGGTGATTGGCTTTACGACTACCTTGCCAGTGGGAATGCGCTGCGGGTCCGCATCCGAGATAGTCGCCCCCCGTCCAATACAAAACGTTGTGGGCGCAGCGCCGATTGGGCTTGGAGAAATTTGACAATTCGTATTGCTCATGACCGGCTTGCTCCACGGTTTGGCGAATTACTTTGTACTGATCCAACTCGGTGTCGTCATCGGTTTCTGTAACTTCGCCGCGGCGCTTCATTCCCATCAAGGGTGTACCTTCCTCAAACGTGAGGCAGTAGCAGGAGACGTGCTCGGGATCGAGAGCGCAGATTTGCTCGATGTCGCCCACGACGGACTCGAGACTGGCTTGGGGGATGCCGTAAATCAGGTCGAGATTGATGTTGTCAAAACCGATGTCCCGCAGCAGGTGGAAGGCGGAAGCAATGTCGTCGGGTCCATGAATGCGACCGAGGAATTCCAGATTGCGGGCATCGAAGGATTGGGCCCCCAGCGAGACGCGGTTGACGCCGCTTTCGCGGACAAGCTGCGCTTTGGCCGCTGTCAGCGTCCCGGGATTGATTTCGCAGGTCCATTCGCTGACTTGACGGACATCGATATACGTATGGATCAACTCGAAGAGTCGCTCCAAATTAGAGTCTGATAATTCGGTGGGGGTGCCGCCGCCAATGAAAATCGTGCCGGGAGAAAACGGTGTCGGCAAGCGCTGGAACTCCAATTCCAGCGCTTCCAAAAAATGGTCTTGCCCGACACGAACATCGGCAGGCTGCCCGGATCGTAGGCCTGTTTCCACGCTATAGAAATCGCAGTAGATACATTTGCGCACGCAAAACGGTACGTGCACATACAGTCCAGGAGCCATGGCCAATGCTGCCGCCTCGCCTAGTTTGCGGTGCGGTGACGGTTGAAGTACTCGGTGATGCCGCGGCGGATTTCGGAGCCCATTTCGGTGGTGGACACGCGCCGATGTCCTTCGCGACAGAGATCGGCTGTCCGCGCACCTGCATCCAGAGCGGACTCGACACCATGTCGGATAGCAGCCGCGGCATCGGTTTCGCCCAAATAGTCCAACATCATGCCGGCACTCAAAATTGCGGCTACCGGGTTGGCTTTTCCTTGGCCCGCAATATCCGGGGCGCTGCCATGTACTGGCTCGAACAAGCCCACCGGGCCGCCAACACTGGCCGACGGCAGAAGCCCCAATGAACCACCCAATGTGGCGGCGGCATCAGAGAGGATATCGCCAAACAAATTGCCAGTGACGATGACATCGAACTGACGCGGATTCAGGACCAATTGCATGGCAGCATTGTCGACATACATATGCTGCAATTCTAGATCGCTGAATTCGGCCTGATGCAGTTGTTGGACGACATCCCGCCATAACTGGGAGACCACTAATACGTTGGCTTTGTCTACAGACGTAATCTTGCGGCGACGTTTGCCTGTCCATTCGAAAGCAACCCGAGCGACCCGGTCGATTTCCTCGGTGCTGTAAACCATCGTATTATAGGCACGTTCGCCTCCATTCTCCGCTGGTTCACGGCCCTTGGGCTCACCAAAATAAATCCCGCCTGTCAGCTCCCGGACAACCAGCAGATCGGTGCCGCGCACGGCATCGGCTCGCAAGGGCGAGGCATCTGCTAATGAGTCTGGAACAGCTACGGGACGTAGATTAGCGAAGGCACCTAGAGCTTTGCGTAGCTTGAGCAGGCCGCTTTCGGGGCGCATGGCACCGGTCAAGTGGTCCCAGCGAGGACCGCCAACAGCTCCCAGCATGACCGCATTGGCGGCTAAACAGCGCTCCAGCACGCTGTCAGGCAGTGGATCTTTGTGCAGGTCAATGGCCGCCCCGCCAACGGGTAATTCTTCGTATTCCAAAGCAAAATTCGCCAAGCCAGCCGCAAGGTTCAGAACGGTAACCGCTTCTTGCGTAACTTCTGTCCCTACGCCGTCCCCGGGTAGCAGGACGATTGAATAAGTTGATGGACTCATAGTATTTCCTTTCGATCAATGATGCTTTCAAAATGGCGGATAGATGTAGCTTGATTCGTGCGGTTGTGCAATGCGAAACAACCTGATTTTTTTCAGTGGTGTAAGCGCATGGTCCCTTGTATGTTGTGGCCATGTCAAAGGAAACACCAGAGTCGGAGCCTCCTCCCGTCAATGTCAGCGAGCTGATTAAACAGCACCCTGCTGAGGTGGCTGAGATCATTTCGGCGATGAATGAAGAGGAGGCGTTGGAGGTCATCCAGCGCTTGTTCCTGCAGCACAAGGCGGCCGATGCACTGGGGGAAATGGATCCGGAGGACGCGGCGGAATTGTATGCCGAACTGCCCGCCGAGCAGCGCTACAAGATTCTGGAGCGAATGGCCCCGGACGATGCCGTTGACTTGTTGGAAGAATTGCCGAAGTCGATGGTAAAGGACATTCTGTCCCGTATTGATCGCGAGGATTCCGAAGAGCTGACCGAGTTGATGACCTATGACCCCGAGACGGCCGGCGGTTTGATGTCTCCTGAGGTGGTTTCGGTCAAGGCGCAGTGTACGGTGGCGGAAACCATTGAGATTTTGCGTCGCGAGGCAGAAGAGGCGGAGACGCTCTATTACGCCTATGTCGTCGATGATGATGAAGGCTTGATCGGCGTACTGGCCTTGCGGGACCTGGTTCTGGCCAAACCGAATGAGCGGGTTCGGAATATCGCGCGTCGCGAGTTGGTCTCTTTGCCCGTCGATATGGATGCCGAGGAAGTCGCCAATGTCTTTGACAAGTACAATTACTTGGCGCTGCCTGTTGTCGACAAAAACAATTACCTGCTGGGCATTGTTACGGTTGACGATGTGATTGACCAAATTCGCGAAGAGAACACCGAAGACTTTCTGCGGATGGGTGGTATTCCCAGCGGCGAAGAGCATCCGCTCGAACCCCCCTTGGGCTCCGTCAAAAAACGGTTACCGTGGATGATTGCCAACATCTTCTTCAACCTAGTGGCAGTAATCGGCGTGGCGGTTTTTGAGGAGTCGATTGCGACGGTGGCGTTCCTGGCGGTATTGATGCCGATTGTGTCGGACATGGGCGGAAATGTGGCGATGCAGGCGATGTCGGTGGCGATTCGCGGTATGGCAACGGGACAGGTTTTGTGGGAACAAATTCTGCAAGTGCTCCGCAAGGAATTCGTTGTTGGTCTCATTAATGGAGCTGTGCTGGGCTTGCAACTGAGCCTAATCACCTATTTTTGGCGGGGCAATATTTACCTGGGAATCATTGCGATGGTGTCGCTTTGGCTGAACACGATATTGGCTACCATGATCGGCTCGCTGTTTCCTTTCCTGATGAAGAAATGCGGTTTAGATCCGGCTATGATGTCTGGATCGATTGTCACAACCATCACGGATTTGTGCGGCTTCTTCCTTTTCCTCGGAATGGCCTCCGCCTTTCTTGAGCACTTGTAAAAAGCGTGATAGGGTACCGCGCGATATGAACACAACACCGATCTTAATTTACCCGTCCATTCTGGCTGCGGACATGGCTAATCTGGAGCGGGACTGTCGACGCGCCTTGGATGGTGGTGCCGATGGTCTGCATGTAGACATCATGGATGGCCATTTTGTGCCCAATCTCAGCATGGGGCCCGCTGTCGTGGCCGCCCTACGTCAGGCCTTGGGTAGCGACGTGGAACTTCATGTCCATTTGATGATCACGGATCCGGGGCGATATGCGCCTGCTTTCATCAAGGCCGGCGCCAATACCGTCCTCATCCACATTGAAGCCGACGGCGATATTCCTGCAACGTTGCAGGCGATTCGTGACCAAGGCATTCGTGCCGGGATCACCGTTAATCCTGAAACGCCTGCTGCCTCGATTCAGGATCTGGTCACAGCCAATGCTGTGGATGAGGTCTTGTGCATGACGGTGCATCCAGGTTTTGGCGGGCAGTCGTTCATTGAGTCGGTCTTACCGAAGATGAAAGAAATTCGGAGCTGGGCACCTCAGTTACCCATTTCTGTCGACGGAGGCATTGATCAAGAGTCGGCTCCACGATCTGCGGGTGCGGGTGCCAATGTCCTGTTGGCGGGTACGTCCCTGTTCGCTGCGCCTGACATGACAGCTGCAATTTCCACCATGCGAGCAGCGTGTAACGCGGCATATTCTTCCAACCTGTAATGAGTGATCTATCCCATATTCGAAATTTCTGCATCATCGCACACATTGATCACGGCAAATCAACGCTGGCTGACCGAATGTTGGATGTCACGAAAAGCATAGAAGTCCGCGATCGTCGCGAGCAGCTGCTGGATTCCATGGACCTTGAGCGCGAGCGCGGTATTACGATTAAAGCGCATCCGGTCACTATGAAATATACGGCACAGGACGGGCGCGATTATCGGTTCAATTTGATTGATACGCCGGGCCACGTCGATTTTTCCTATGAAGTCTCGCGTAGCCTCGCGGCATGCGAGGGCGCATTGCTAGTGGTGGATGCCGCACAGGGCGTGGAAGCGCAGACAGTGGCAAACACACATTTGGCGATCGAGCAAGGACTGCAGATTATACCGGTCCTGAACAAGATCGATTTGCCCAGCGCAGATGTCGAGGAAGTATCCCGTCAGATAGAAGAGATTTTGACGATTCCGATGGACGATTGTTTGAAAGTCAGCGCCAAGACGGGTTCGGGAATAGATCCGGTCATGGAAGCAATCGTTCAACAGATTTCCCCTCCACGTGGAGAAGTTGATGCGTCACTGCGAGCCTTGGTGTTTGATTCTACCTATGACGCCTATCGTGGGGTGATTACCTACGTGCGGGTTGTGGATGGCGCTTTGGGCAAAGGCGACAAGATTCGCTTGCTCAGCACGGGCAAGGATTACGAAGTCAAAGAGACCGGTATTTTTACGCCCAAACCATTAGCCGTGGACCGCATGCAAGCCGGCGATGTCGGATACATCATCGGCAACATCAAAGATACCTCTGAGATCAAGATTGGTGACACCATCACCAAGGCGGATCGCCCCAGCAAGGATCCGCTGCCCGGTTTTAAGCAAGTCCAACCGATGGTGTTTAGCGGCATTTATCCGGTCAATACGGCGGACTACGAGAAACTCAAGGCGAGTTTGGATAAGTTGATTCTCAATGATAGCTCCTTCCATTACCAGGCCGAAAGCTCGGTGGCTTTGGGTTTGGGATTTCGCTGTGGATTCTTGGGGCTGCTCCACATGGAAATTATCCAGGAGCGCTTGCGCCGCGAATATGACATGGACATTATCACCACCTATCCCGGTGTCATTTATCAAGTCCATCTCACCAATGGCGAAATGATCGAAGTGGATAATCCCGCGCACTTACCGGATGTCACGGAGATCGATCACATTGAAGAGCCTCGGGTAAACGCCTATATCATCAGTCCGAATGAGTATATTGGCGATATCATGCAGCTCATTATGGATAAGCGGGGCGAACTGGAAAAGACGGACACCATTGATTCGCGTCGTGTTATGTTGACCTGTAACATTCCTTTAAACGAGATTCTGATCGATTTTCATGATCGCTTGAAAAGCGTCAGTCGTGGCTATGCCTCCATGGATTATGAACACATTGGCTATTACGAAGATCATTTGGTGAAAATGGATATTCTTGTGCATGGTGAAGTCGTCGATGCTTTCTCTAGCATGGTGCATCGTGATAAAGCCGTCGATCGAGGTCGACAAATGTGCAAAGCGTTGAAAGATGTCATCCCGCCCCAACTATTTGCCGTGCCCATTCAAGCGGCCATTCAACGACAGATCATTGCGAGGGAAACCATTCGCGCCTTGAGAAAAGATGTTACCGCGAAATGCTATGGCGGCGACATCACTCGTAAACGCAAATTATTGGAGCGCCAAAAAGAAGGCAAAAAACGGATGAAACAGATTGGTAAAGTCAGCATTCCGCAAGAGGCTTTCATTACCGTCTTGAAATCAACCAATCAGTGATAACGTCTCGAATGAAAATTCTCTATTTTCTAGAAGTCGCGTGTGCGGCGCGAAGGTCCCGCAAGTGCGGGACCATTCGCGCCCTACAAGATGTCTCTTTTTGTAGGACGGGAATGGTTAAGTCATCGAAATCTTCCCGCCGCAGTTCCATTTTTTGACTCGATTATTTGTTGCAGGAAACTTTATGAATCTACTCCAACGCCGCCAGCTTAAGAAACAAATCAAGCACGTTCTTCATGATGCGCGTCATGCGAGACATATGCGTGAGGATTTGGTCGAACCTCGCCTTATTCATGCGATTGAGGAAGTCGAAGCGCAAGTCAATGATGCGTGGGCGGGGCGAGATTATGCCGGCGCCGAGCGGCATGCAGAGGAATTGATTCGACGGACGCGAGCTGTTTATCCGCAAAAAACGCATCCTCGGATGCGCGAATATACGGAAATTCTTGTGGTTGCCATTGGCGTAGCGATGGCGTTCCGAACGTTTTTTGTGCAGCCCTTCAAGATCCCCACTGGATCCATGGAACCCACGTTGTATGGTATTCAGATCGAGGCGCAAAATGGTCGCGGAGTAATGGATCGCTTCCCGTTGAATCTTGTTTCCCTCGCGTTATTTGGTGATCGCTATATCGAGGTGCGGGCGCGCCAATCCGGCGTGGTTTCCCGTCTTGTCGAAGACGAAACGCGCACGTATGTGCTCAGCACCGACGGTCTTGTGCCGCCGATTCGAAGAGATATGACGCGGCATTTTGAAGTCGGCGATTTCATTGAACAAGGACAAGTGTTGGCCTCCGGGCGCGTTCGAGCAGGCGACCATATCTTTGTTAACAAAATGCGTTATAATTTCCGTCCACCCCGTCGTGGAGATGTGTTTGTGTTCAATACTCATGGCGTGACTCATCCCCAGGTCAAATCCGACACCTTTTACATAAAGCGATTGGTTGGGATGCCTGGAGAGACCATTCGAATTGATGAGCCCTATCTGATTGCCAATGGCGAACGAGTCATGGAACCCGATGTGTTTCGCCGCCAAGTTCAGGACACGCATCTTGGCTATCGAGGCTTTGTGCTGGCTCCGCCAGCGCCGGGTGTTCCTACCATCTTGTCGCATCCGCGAGCCGAGTTGCGCCTGGGACCAACCGAGTTTCTGCCCATGGGCGATAATTCCCATCACAGTCTAGATGGCCGTTATTTTGGCGGGATTGATCGCCGCAACATCGTCGGTCCAGCCGTCGCCGTGTATTGGCCCATCAGTTCGCGTTGGGGAAGGATTCGGTAGGGTATGTGCTCGGCTGGTTTGGCGGGAAGGGCTCGCAGCGCTCAACCATTCCCGCCCTACAAATCACAGGCTGCGAAACCTACGTTGTAGGGCGCGAATGGTCGCTAGACCTTCGCGCCGTCTTCTTCCTTAACCATATACCAATTCGCCCCAGCGATTCTGCTTTTCGAGATCTTGTCGCATTAGGTTCCAGCGATTCTCCGATCCAAGCAACTTGCTGAATAGAGTGTCCAGATTTTTGCGAACCTCTTCCCGTCCGGCGACATAGATGTACGTATTGGGCTTCTCGATCAGGCTGAGAATTTCATTGCCGCGCTCAGAGAATGCCAAGTCCCAGGCAATTGGGTCGGCCCAATTGGGTTCTGGGCTCAGGGCCGAAAACGCCTTAAATGTTTCTTCGTCGAAGTATTGTTGCAAATCTTCGCTTGGATCATTTCGGTACAGGGTATCCAGGCCGGTTCGGCTCCCGTAAAAGAGACGAATTGCGCCTTTCCATTCTGGATACTTGCGGTGCAGAGTTTTAATAAAGACGCGGAAGGGCGCGATGCCTGTGCCTGCACCAATCAGAATCAAGGTCGCCGTAGGATCGGTTGGAATCGGGAAGGCAATACCTTTGGGGCCGGCCACGTTCAAGCTGGAACCAGGTTTTAAATCGCAGAGATAGTTGGATGCCAGGCCCCGTACGGTTTCGCCTGTGATCGGATGCTTGGTAACCACACGACGGACACAGATCGTCACATTCGGACGGCCATGGTGATCTTTGCCGGGGATGTCAGCGATGCTATACCAGCGCAAGTGGAATGGTTCATCCGAATCTTGGGGCAGGGGAGCCAGAACGCCGATGCTCTGTCCTGCCGCACATTGAAAATCGGCATGATCAATTTCAATCACCAACTCTCGGATCTCATTGCTATCATCCGTTGGTTCAATCCGGATTTTATTGGCAAGTAACTTGGCCGGAAATGTCTGCGGGGGAGTCTTGTTTGATGTCATGATTAGCACCTCTTCTATGTAAACGAACCCAATCTAAACAGTTGTCGAAGACGTTGCCAAAAAGTGGCAAAGAATCCAAGTCTGATGTTGCAGATTGACTCTCGTGCATTCCTTCTGTTACTACAAGACTCCCGCAGCAAAAAAACATCGGAGAGGTGGCTGAGTGGACGAAAGCGCGCGATTGGAGTTCGCGTAGGCGTGATGAACGTCTCGGGGGTTCGAGCCGAGGTCC
>SLBD01000219.1 GCA_007126515.1 Kiritimatiellia bacterium | reverse complement strand
GGGTAGGGCGAGCTCACCGAGCGAGCCGTGAATCCTCACTTACAGCTAATCGATGTCAAGGCTTGTCTGCACCGAAATGGTTTGCAACAGCGGCGGGGCGCAGTTTCCATGATATCTGGAAAGAGCTGATTCGACATAACCACCACGCAGTCGTTTCAATCACTTAATGAATTGATCGTATCGTTATCGTCAGCCATGAAGAATGCCTTGATTGTCGCGCTGGCCTGTGTCAATCAAGGTTTTGAGGAAGGTATGGCTGGGCCTGTTCGTGGCTCGCACTAATTATGAATCATTCAGCAACAAAGGTTAGTCTCAAGGATTACGTCCGCGCTCACCGGCGACGGATTGGTGCGGGAATGGCGTTTGTTTCCGCCAGTGTCACTGTGGGATTACTGAGTCCGTTTCTGACTCGTTTCGCGATTGATGCGTTGATTGCCGGGGAGGCATCGTGGCGTTTAATTGTGTCCTATGCGGGATTGTATGTCGTGGCCGCGCTTGGTTCAGCAGGTCTCGCTCTATACATGCGTCGCATCTTGCTCTCGCTCGGTCATCAAGTGGAATATGAAATCCGTCGCGATGTTTTTAAGCGGTTAAGTGAACTCGACTACTATTATTATAGTCGCGAACGGACCGGCGATATTATGACGCGGATGACGTCCGACCTGAACGCTGTTCGGGAGTTTATTGGGCAAGGTGTTCTGCAGGGGACACGGACAACGGTTGGATTCTTTCTGGCCTTTGGCATTATGTTTTCGATCAACGTGCGGATGGCGGCGGTGATGTTGTTGCTGCTGCCCAGCACCAGCCTGTTATTCTTTCTCCTGTTCCGGTTGATGCGGCGACGATACGAAGAGTCTCAGGAGCAGTTCTCCACGATCTCTAATTTCTGCCAGGAAAGCTTCGCTGGCATCCGGACGATTCGTGGCTATGCCATTGAACAAAGGCAAATCGGCTTCTTTGCTCGCCTCAATCAGGAGTACATCCGTTTAAAAATGGCACTCAACCGAGTAGAGCGACCGCTCTGGCCGGGAATGAGCCTGTTGTTCAGCTTTGGTGTGGTGATTATCCTGTGGGTCGGCGGGCGTGAAGTCATTCGAGACCGGATGACCGTTGGTCAATTTGTGCAGTTTTCCCAGTATTTGTTTATGTTGCAGTGGCCCATGCTTGCGCTGGGGTGGACGATTAGTCTGTGGCAGCGGGGGATTACCAGTTGGCGGCGGATTCAGTCGATCCTGGAGGCCCCCGCAGAGATCGCCACGCCTGCTCAACCCGCTCCCGCTCCGACATCGGTCCGAGGCGAGATCTGCTTCGAGCACGTAGACTTGGATATGGGAGGGATTCAAGCTTTGCGCGACATCCATCTGCAGATCTCGCCGGGCGAGACGATTGGCATCACCGGCCCCACCGGCAGCGGCAAAAGCATGTTGGTCTGGTTGATTGCTCGGCTTATCGATCCGACCGAAGGTCGTGTGCTGATTGATGGAATCGATGTGCGGGATGTGGTGTTGACCGACTTGCGACGGTGGGTAGGCATGGCTCCACAGGAGGCCTTTCTTTTCTCCGATACCTTGGCGAACAACATCGGTTTGGGTCTCGAGGAAGTGGACCTGGAGAAGGTCTATGCGGCCGCAGAGCTAGCGGAGCTGCACGGGGATGTGGCGGGATTCCCGCAACAGTTTGAGACCATGTTGGGTGAGCGGGGCGTGACCCTTTCTGGTGGACAGCGGCAGCGGACAGCCATCAGCCGAGCCTTGGCTCGTAATCCGCGCATCTTGATTCTAGACGATGTCTTTTCGGCCATCGACACCCAGACCGAGGCGGCCATCCAAGCGCGTTTGCACTCTGTGATCTCCGATAGCACTACGTTGATTATCAGCCATCGCATTTCCTCTTTACGCCATGCCGATCGCATCCTTGTGTTGCAGGAGGGGCGCATATCTCAGCAAGGCACCCACCGAGAACTGGTGGAGCAGCCTGGATATTACCGGGAACTGGATGAGGTGCAACGATTGCAGGCCCAGTTGGAGAACGTCTCATGATGGTGCCGGAGCCAGAAGTCGAAGGGCGATTGTTCGACCGGCATTTGACGCGTCGCCTGCTGCAGTATGCCCGTCCGTATACAGGCATATTGGCGATTGCCGTGATCGTCATCTTGCTCATGTCGCTGGCCAACAGTTTCATGCCGGTGCTGTTGCGGAATGCCGTTGATGATCATTTGATGAATGGGTCTGATGAGTTGACGGCTGCAGATCGGATTGCCGGCATCACTCGCGTTGGATTTTGGTATCTCGGATTCGCGGCGGCGGGCTTCCTGTTTCGTTATCTGCAAAGTTATCTGATGGCATGGACCGCCGAGCGCATCATCTTTGATATGCGGGCGGACATTTATGCGAAGATCCTGCGGCTGCCGTTGCGCTTTATGGATCGTAATCCGGTGGGACGATTAATGACGCGAGTGACGTCGGATGTTGATGCGATGCAGCGGATGGTGACCGATGGGTTGGTGGGCTTGGTTGCCGACCTGTTTTCGTTGTTCGCGATCATGGGATTCATGCTGTACCTCAGTCCGACCTTGGCTCTAACTTTGTTCTGTGTTTTCCCTGTTCTGATCGGCGTAATGTGGTGGATCAACTTGAACACTCGCCGAGCTCATCGCCATGTGCGAACCAAGCAGTCTGCGCTGAATTCGTATTTGCAGGAAATGATTACCGGCATGTTGACGATCCAGCTCTTTAATCGCGAGGAGCAAGTGCTGCAAACATTTGACGAAAAAAATCGTGATTTGCGTGGCGGTTGGTTTGAGTCGGTCCGCTGGTTCAGTTACTTCTTTCCCTCCATCGAAATTCTCAATGCCTGTTCCATGGCGCTGGTGCTCGGTATTGGCGGCGCCAGAGTGCTGGGGGGCGGCGATGTTGTCACAATCGGTGTGATGGTCGCTTTTCTTGCTTATATCCGTGACTTTTTCCGGCCCTTGGAAGATCTCTCGGATAAATCGACCATTTTCCAGCAAGCCATGGCCTCTTCGGAGCGCATTTTTAGTCTATTGGATGAGCCCGAGGAGGTGTTGGATCCCGAGCAACCCGTGCCCATAACGCATTTCCGTGGAGCCGTCGAATTTGATCACGTCTGGTTCGCTTACGCCAACGAAGAGTGGGTACTCAAGGATTTGAGCTTTCGCATTCAGCCCGGCGAATCGATTGCAATTGTTGGCGCAACCGGCGCGGGCAAGACATCGATCATCAGTTTAATCAGTCGCTTTTATGATGTGCAGCGGGGCGCTGTGCGAGTGGACGGGCGGGATGTGCGCGAGTATGCGCAGACGGATTTGCGCCGCCGCATTGGAGTTGTGATTCAGGATCCCTTTATCTTCTCCGGCAGCATCGCGTCCAACATCGATATGCACAATCCCGCTGTCACTCGCGAGCAAGTCATTCAAGCAGCCCAGTACGTCAATGCGCACCGTTTCATCATCGCTCTCCCCGATGGCTACGACACGCATGTCCAAGAGCGGGGCATTACCCTGTCGACCGGTCAGAAGCAGTTATTGGCTCTAGCCCGCGCCTTGGTTCAGAATCCGGACATCCTGCTGATTCTCGACGAGGCCACGGCCAACGTCGACACCGAATCCGAGTTACTGATTCAGGATGCGCTGCAGAAATTGATGAAGGGGCGGACCAGCATTTTGATTGCACATCGCTTGTCCACCATCCGCGGCGTCGATCGCATCTTTGTGATGCGACAAGGCCGAAAGATTGAGGAAGGCACGCACCGCGAACTGATTCAGAGCGAAGGCTACTACCGCCGCCTCTACGAGCTGCTGGCGCATCAGCCGGTTTGATGAGTGGGCTGTTTTCCACTCAATGGAAGAAAAAAACGGCGATTTTCCACTCAATGGAATATTTTCGATCCATTTTTCCATTCAATGGAAGATTTTTTTGCCGATTTTCCACTCAATGGAAACGCGCGCCAGAGTTGAATATCTTGCCCATACTGCCTGTTCGCACTATGTTTCAGCTGTGAAATGTCTGCGATACATGATCGGGTTTTTGCTGATGCTGCCAGTTTCTGGCTGGGCGGCAGATCCGATTATTGAATCCTTTGCTACGTGGACCAAGCAGAGCTACGCGGGAGGATCCACGTTTTCGAATGCCGCCTCGGGAGTCTGGTATACGGAAAATTCTGTGGTGCGCGGCGACAATAATCATGATCGGGGCCACGCGGTGCGTTTCAATTATCGTCTGACCCCTCCTCCATTTCTGGATTATCACGGCCCGGATGGTCAGGGACTGTATGGAGGGATTGAAGCTGTTTCCTTCGATGTGGCGCATTGGAATGGCAACCCGCCCATCATTCGCTTCCAGTTGCAGTGGAGCACCAACCAAGTTCACTGGGTGAATATGGGAGAAGAGGTGACGGTCACAGGCACAGCTTTCTCCCGTCATACATGGGAGGGCTTGATTCTCGATGAGCCGCTCTTTCTGCGGGTTCTGTCAACGGTCTACAACGAACGCTTGCTGATTCGGGATTTCGAAATCCAGCCATTTGTTGGGCCTCGGCTGTTTATCGAAAGCAATGATTGGGAGGTGGCGGTCCAGGCGCAGACATTGACCGTGCC